>NZ_CP141059.1:358500-717000 GCF_034661235.1 Nocardioides bizhenqiangii | reverse complement strand
GAAGGGCGAGTCGACGAACGCGAGCAGGTCGTCGACGCCGTCCGCGTTGAAGTCTCCCGGCGCCAGCACGCTGCCGGAGCCCTCGAGGTCACCCACGGTCACCCACTCCGCAGGCGCATCGAAGCCGTCGCCGTTGCTGAGGAGCACGAAGATCGTGATCTCGCCGTCCGTCTCGCTGTCGGACGCCGCGAGGTCCGTCCGACCGTCCCCGTCGAAGTCGCCGGCGACCAGGGAGAAGTCGTCGTCGCCGCCGACGTCGGTCAACTCGACGTCGTCGAAGGACTCGTCCCAGGCCCGGATGTTCCCGGACACCGGATCCCAGCCGATCACGGTGCGCGCGCCGTCGCCGTCCCAGTCTCCGATGAGCGGCTCGTCTGCAGAGCCGAACGGCAGGTCCTCCGACATCGGCCCCTCGAACGACGAACCGGTGCTGCTCCAGATGTGGGTGGAGGTGGACAGGTCCTCCAGGTCGGCGTACACGGCAACCGCGTCACCGAGGCCGTCCCCGTCGATGTCACCAGCGATCTCGCCCGGCGGCGGGGGCTCCGGCTTCGCGTCGGCGGCCGTGTCGTCGTCCTCCCACGGACGGACGACGACGATCGCGACGGCGACCACCAGGGCGAGGAGTACGACGACGCCGGCCACCAGCAGGCCGACGAGCCATCCCCGCTTGCGCTGCGGGGGCGGAGGAGCGCCGGGGTGCCAGGTGGGTTGCTGGGTCATAGCCCCAAGATCGCCCGCTCGAGCGCAGGCCATGCCGTTGACGCCCGAAGTTCATCCTCGCGAACTACTCGGCTATCGCTAGGTCGCGCGGGAGCGCGGCACCGAAGAGGGGCCCCGTCCGCAGACGAGACCCCTCTCCGGTTGTGCAGGCCTCAGCCGATGGAGACCAGCGTGCCGCCGACTTCCTCGGCGCCGTCCCTGGTCCAGCCGATCACACCGAACCAGCGCTTCGTGGTGTCCAGCCCGCTCCAGGACGCGTCGAAGGTGACGGTCTCGCCCACGGTGACGGGTTGGCTGTCGGGAGTGACGACGAGGTTGCCCGCGTCGGCGTCTCCGACGACCCACTGGGTCCACTGGTAGTTGCCGTCGCCGGCGAACCCGTTGACGTAGGCGACGTACGTGCCGTCCTCCGGGTCACGCAGGGTCACGGTCTCGTCGGCGTCACCGTCGGCGCTGAGGTCGATGAGCTCCTCCTCGCCGTCGACCACCTGGTAGACCCAGAGGTCGAGGTCGGCACTGGCCGCCCCGTCGACGTCGAACCTGATCGCCTTGGCGCCGGTGGCCGTCACCTCGAAGCGATCGGTGTCAGCGTCTGCCACCGGGTTCGCGTCGTCGAACGGTCCGACCGTCACCGACTCCGCGGACGGAGTCGCTCCGACGAGCCCGTGCACCTCGGTGCCCAGGGTCCCGCTGAAGCCGGCGGTCGTCTCGATCTCCACGCTGCCCGAGGCGCCGTCTCCGGTGACCTCTGCCGGGGCGGCGATGTCGACCGGACGCACCGCAAGCGGCATCCGCGCGCTGTGGCCGTTGTCGCCGTCCCAGGTCAGGCTGCCGGTGGCGTACTCACCTGCTGCCGCGTCCTCACGGGTGAACGTGATCTCGACGTCCCGCGACTCGCCTGCCGGAATCGTGACGGTCGCCGGGTCGAACTCGACCGAGATCCCGTCGATGTCGGCGGACGGCGTGTAGGTCTCGGTCTGGTCGCTCACGTTGGTGAGGGTCCGGACCACCGTCTCGACACCGGTCAGGCTGCCGAGCGCGATCGACGCCTGGTTGAGCTGGCTGCCGTCCACGGTCGGGATCGTGGTGCCGAACGACGCGTCGAGGTCACCCACGACCGTCTCGAGGTAGCCCAGCCAGTCGATGAGACCGCTGTCGAACACGATGCCCGGGTCACCGGCAGGGTTCGGCTGGACGAAGCCCGCGCCCTGGGCGAAGACCCCGCCGTCCTCCGCACCGGTCGATGCGTGGTCGACAGCCGTCGTCATCAGCGCCGACTTGATCATCATCGGGCTCCAGTCGTTGTGCTTCTGGTAGAGCAGAGCACCCAGACCGGCGATGTGCGGCGACGCCATCGACGTACCGGAGATCAGGTCGTAGTTGCGGCCGTAGTGGGTCGGTCCCACCGGGGAGACCGCAGCCAGTACGTCGACACCCGGGGCCGAGATGTCCGGCTTGAGGATGTCGCCGCTCGTGGTGATCGACGGACCACGCGACGAGAAGGCAGCCACCTCGGGCACCTCGGTCGTCGACTCGCCGGGCGCGAGCGGCACGATGCTGCCGACCGGGTTGGCGGTGTCGAGGTAGTCGTACAGCGGGTCGTACGCCTCGTTGCCGATGTGCACCGTCGGGATCGCGTGCAGGTCACCGTTCAGCGAGTTCGGCGTCGGGTTCACGAGAACCATGCCCACGGCGCCGGCGTCGCGAGCGACGAACGACTTCTCGATGCGGGCGTTGGTTCCTCGCTCGCAGACGAGGAGCTTCCCGCTGACCTTGGCCGGGTCGAGGCTGCCGGGGAGGCAGAGCGCGGCGTTGTTGGCCGGGACCCCGGCCGCACCGGACGCCCGGGCCGCGACCATCGGAGTGGGAGTGGTCAGGCTGCCCGTCGTCGAGGAGCCGATGTACTCGTCGCCGTTGCCGAGGACGAGCTTCTGCTCCGCGATCCAGTGGGTGCTCGCAGCGGCGCCGGTGGTCCACGGGGTGGGCCACTTGCCGAGCGTGCTGGCGTTCGGGCCGTTGTTGCCCGCAGAGGTGGCGACGAAGACGCCGGCCTCTGCGGCGAACAAGAACGCCACGTCGACCGCGTCAAAGGTGCCAGGCTCGCTGGTGCCGCCGATCGAGTAGTTCAGCACGTCGACGCCGTCGATCACGGCCTGGTCGACCGCAGCAGCCGAGTCGGAGTTCGAGCAGCCGTCCGGGATGCCGCGCTTGATATGGCCGGTCCAGCAGACCTTGTACGCCGCGATGTCGGCCGCCGGCGCCATACCGCTGATGTCACCGAACTCCTTGCCGTCGACGTTCACGTCGGGGACCGCGTTGCCGGCGGCGGTGGACGCGGTGTGCGATCCGTGGCCGTCCGCGTCACGCGGGGAGAAGAAGTCGGAGGGGTCCACGTCGCGCTTGCCGAAGCCGGCGACGTAGTAGCGGGCGCCGATCAGCTTGTCGTTGCAGTCCTGGGCGTTCCAGCGCTCGCCCTCCTGGCAGATGCCGCGCCAGGTGGCGCGGATGCCCTGGCCGGGGATGATCTGGCCAGCGGCGTTGCGCTTGACGAACTTGCCGGCGAAGGACTTGCTCTCGGGCCAGATGCCGGTGTCGAGGACGCCGACGATGACGCCCTTGCCGGCGTTCGACTGGCCGCCGACCTGGTCCCAGAGGCTGCCCTGGTCGCGGAGTCCGAGGAACTCGGGGCTGTTGAACGTGTCCGGCTTGCGGATCGCGTCGGGGACCACGGCCAGGACGCCGGGCGTCTTGGCGAGCGTCTCCGCCTGCTTCGACGTCAGGTGGGCGGCGAAGCCGTTGAGGGCGACGGTGTAGTCGTAGTAGGACTCGGCGCCGACCCTGTTGAGGAGGCGGTTGTGCTTCGCCTTGAGGAACGCGCGGTACTTGACGGCCGCGGACGACGTGGCGTCGAACTTCTTGCCCGGCGCCGGCCGGGTCCTGGCGTAACCCCTGATGCCACCGGGGTAGGCGCCGGCCGGGGTGTCGACCAGCATGACGAGGTAGTTGCCGTCCTTGTACGTGCGATCTTGCACGGGGTCAGGTGCGGCTTGTGCGGGTGCGGCGATGGTCAGGGTTGCTGCCACCAAGCCGACTGCCGCGAGAGCGGTGAGGGTGCGGTTGCGCACCTTCGTCCAACGTGAATACGACACAGAAATGCCTCCAGGGCCGAGTGATCCGAGAAGTGAGCGCCGCTGACTGGAGCGCTCCCTCCGCGGATGATCAGAACCCGAAAGGGTGTTCGAGTCAATAGGTCGCAGAAAAGTCAGGTTCCCCTTCCTTTGCGGCCCTCGGACGACCGATTCCGCGGCCGAAGGCACGAGGCCGGGTCGGATCCGTCGTCCGGTGCTTCCGGTGGTTGACGTGCGAGGAGCGCTAGTAGCGGGTGCTTGCCGGTGGTTGAGGTGCGAGGAGCGCTAGCGACGAGCCTCGAAACCACCCACACGTCGCGACGGATGCGGCGGTCTGGAGCTAGTGGGCGCACAATGAGCAGGTGTCGTCTCGGACCTTGTTGTCCGCCGGCCGCACGATCTCGAGTCTCAGGCGCGGCCTACTGCCCCGACCGGAGCACCCAGCGAAGGACGACGACCCGACATGAAGACCGATCGCGAGACCTGGGCAGAGAGTGCTTACGACATCCTGGTCGGGGTCGCCGGGCGCTACCACGCCGTCGTTGAGTACACCCAGCTCGGCGACGAGATCCAGGAGCGCAGCGGAGTGGCCACCACCAAGGCGGTCAGGAACTGGATTCCTGGAGTGCTCGGGTTGGTCGCCGACCGTTGCGCCAGCGAGGACATCCCGCCCCTGACGGCGCTCGTCGTCCGCAAGGACACCGGCATGGTTGGCGACGGGTACGACGCCGTCCTGACCGCCACCGGGGTCGCCCCGATCGACGACCCGATGCAGAAGGAGAGCCACGCCGCACAGTCGCGGCTCGAGTGCTACCGCTGGGCGGAAGCAGCGGGTCTCCCAGCGGACGGCGGCCGGGCCGCCCTCGCGCCCAAGCTGGCAGCGTCAGCCGCCCGGAAGCGCAAGGCCAATCCTCCCGCCGCGAAGGTGTGCCCGACCTGCAACATGGCCTTGCTGCCCGCCGGCGTGTGCGACAGCTGCGGCTGAGGTCCCGCTCACCGCTGGCGCTCAGAAGTCGCTAGGCCGCGCCGTACGCCGAACGGTCGCCGCCGCTCAACAACCCCTTTGGCTCAGCCAGCGCGAGTGCCGCGCTACGAACGCGGAGCCTGCAGGTTCGACTCCTGCAATGGGTGCGGTTGCGGAGCGTCCGACGGTTCATACGACTTCTCTCGGACCGAGCACACCCTGCGCCGATCCCGGCTACGGTCCTCAGAAGTTGCCACCTTGTCGACGACACGAAACGCCACTGGGCGATCCATCCACACTCCCGGGAGCGACCACAAGATGCCCAAAACCATTCGCCGCGGCCTCGCCGCCTTGGTCGCACCCGCGCTCCTCCTCATGGGCTGCAGCGGCGGTTACTCCAAGGACGCCGACGGCGCTGAGGAGGCGCTCGAAGACTACTTTCACGAGCTCGCCAACGGCGACGACGACGCCTGCGACATGGAGACGAAGAGGTACCGCGAGGAGTCGAACGAGTTCTGGGAAGAGGGCATCGACTGCCCCGACCGCGTCAAGCAGGCGCAAGGTTTCATGGACGCCTTCGAAGTCGACTTGGAGGACGCAGAGTTCGACGCCGAAGTCGACGGCGACAAGGCAACGGTCCAAGTGTCGTACGACGACGGCGAAGAGGAAACCTACGGGCTGGTGTACGAGGACGACCGGTGGCTGGTCGACTCGGAAGGCGAAGCCGACGCTTCAGACGGAGAGACTGAGCTGAGCGAGGAGGAGGCTCAAGCCACCGCGGACGGATGGCTCGCCTCCTGGTGCAGTGTCCAGACCGGCATGAGCCGAGACGAGGCGATTGCATTGATGGGTGAGCCCACCAGCGAGCTCGGCATCGAGGACGACGCCGATCCGCAGCTCCACTGGTCCCTCGGCGCATACGACTTCACCGTCTTCCTCGACACCGACGACATCGTCACGAGCTTCGGCGGCAACTACGACAGCCTCGGCGAGTCCGACCTGGCGCAGCTGCCGTGCGTCACTGAAGGTGACTTCGGCTACGAGCGATCCGAGGCCGCGCCCGAGGACACGACAACCACGGAGCCGCCCGCGACCGAGGAACCGAGCCCGACAACCCAGATCGGCGAAAAGGTCTCCGTCGGCCCGTGGGACATCAAGGTCACCAAGGTCGTCAAGAACGCGAACGAGATCCTGGCGAATCCCAACTTCTACAACGACAAGCCACGTGACCAGTACGTCCTGGTCACCTATGCGGCCACCTACACCGGAACCGAACGCACCGCGGACGTCACGTTTGATCTCACTTGGTCCTTCACGTCATCCACGTCAAAGGTGTTCGACAGCGCGTATCAAACGACGCCGGCCGACGCTCAGGAATGGCCGTACGAGGCCCGAGCCGGCGGGACAGTCGAGCAACAGGTGGTCTTCGATATACCGGCCGACACGATCAACGGCGGCATCCTGACGGTCGAGGCCGACGACGAGAACTTCAACACGGTCTACGCCGACTTCCCGATCAACTAGCCTTCTCCGCCGGCGCCGGTTGCCGGTGGAGCGCGACTCAGGCGAAGAGCGCGTCGAGGACCTCCCACGTGAGGGGCTCGAGCTCGGCGAGGATGATCGCCCGCACCATCCCGGGATGGACCGCGGTCTTGCCGTCCTGACCCATCCGGTGAAGATCCTGCAGGCCTTCGTTGTCTGCTGGAGCGACGCCGTCCTGCTCGGCCAGCTGCGCGTCGACGACGGCGGCGAACGCCCGCTCGGCCACAGGTTGGCGGGCGTTCAGGAGGGCGAGTCGGTTGAGGCCGCAGGTGCGGATGGTCTCGCGGCCGTAGATGCTGCTGTTGCGCGGCTCGACGAAACCGTTGATGTCGAACCGGAGGTGCCGCGCGGGGTCGCGGGTGCCGTACGGGTTGAGCAGCAGGAAGGACTCCGGGACCGTCTCCAGCGGCGCGCCTGCCCGGGGCGGCGGATGCTTGACCGGGAAGAGTGAGTTCTTCCAGGTCTGGTTGCAGATGCCGCAGGACAGCAGGTAGTTCTCCCACTCATAGGCCAGCCACCAGTAGCCGGGAGCCACCTTCAACGAAGGGCTGCGACCCTTCAAGCTGGCGAGGCCCTCAATCTCCGACCCCTCGTTGTCGCCCGCGTTGAACTCCGCCACCTCGTTCTTGGGCGCGAAGTGTTCGACATCGCCGAAGTGGCCCACCATGACGTTGATCTCGCAGTAGCCACACTTCCCTTGCTGCTGCAGGCTGAAGTCGACCTTGAAGTCCTGCCACAGCGTCTTTTCGATCCTCGGGACTTGTCCGGCCAGGATGGCCGCCCGGATCTTGTCGCGCTCGGCCTGGACCCGCGCCTCGAACGTCGGGTTCAGCACCGGCCGTGGGTAGCGCATCATCGCGACGCCGCCCGCTTCTCCGCCACCGCCTCGAGAACCGAATCGGCCAAGCGTCGGCGTACCTGCTCGCCGGCCTGCTTGATGTCGACCCGCTCCTCTTTGGCGACCTCGGCTGCGACTTCCTGCGCCATCCGCTCGATCGACGTCTCGGCGAATGAGCCGACGCGCTCCCGCAGTGTGTCCTCGAGGTCGGCCCGCTCGGCGCGCACCTTCGAGGTCTGGGGCTGCACGAGCAGCCGACCGTGCCGCTCGAGCAGTCCGGCGGTCCCGCGGTCGGTGGTCGTCGTGAGCCCGAACCAGTCGCCGGTAAGGAGTTGGTCGGCGCGTAGCCCGGGAGGTACGTCGAGCGGCAGTGCCCGGACGCCCTCGACCGGGTCACGGCGCAGCAGCATGACCTCGCCCGACCGCGTCTGCTGCAGGCACAACGGGTCGTGCGTGGTCGCGATGACGCGCAATCGCGGGAACACTGTCCGCAGCATGGAAACGATGCTCCACCGCCACTGCGGGTGCAGGTGCACCTCGATCTCGTCGAGCAGCAGCAGGCCCTCAGCGGAGGACAGGCTCTCCCACGCCGAGGAGAGCTGCATGGTGATGTCGGCCGCCATCGCGATCACGGAGCGGAAGCCGTCGCTCATCTCCTCCAGCTGTGCGGAGGTGCCGTGCGACGTCGCGTAGAGCCGGCCGTTGCGTCTCGACAGCCGGTCCTCGGGCGTCATCGGGAGCAGTGCCTTGAGGGAGGTCGCGTGCAGGTTGAACTGCCGGGTGGGTACGGCGTCCGCGTCGGCCAGCCACTTCTCGGCGTCGCTGAGCGGACTGAACGGATCGAAGAGATTGTCGACGTCGACCCGGGCGAAAGGCGGCGGGACGTGGTTCGCCTGCGGGGGCAGGCGCGTGGGTCCGTAGCCGAGGACGACGAGCGGGGGTGTCGTACCTTCGACCTCGAACTCGCCGCTGTCCTGGCGGAACCGCATCTCCACCACCGAGCCGTCGGTGAACTCCAGCCGCACCCGGCCACGACGGGCACCGCGGCGTACGCAGGTCGACGCGTCGGGAACGAGCCGGCGCCGGGTCTCGTCGTCGACCAGTGCGAGTGCGACCGCCTTCAGCAGGGTGCTCTTCCCGACACCGTTCTCACCCAGCAGGAGCAGCCATGGCTCCTCCTCGGATCGGGGCTCCGGGAACTCGACGCTGGTGTCGCGGATCGCCCTGAAGTTGGTGATCGTCACGGCTCGAAGTCGGGCGCGTGACAGCGAAGGCGGCGCCACCGGCTGGACGTTCGCCTGCGCACCCTCGGGCCGGATGCCCTCCCGGTCGTGGTTGTCCAGCGCCCACCGTCGGATGCCGAGGTAGGGCTTGCGATCCGCCACCAGCTTGGTGACCGCGGCTGGCAGCGTTCCCTCCCGCTTGCTGACCGGCAGACGGTCAATGGCCTCCCACACCTCACTTGCCGCAGCCGCGCGCGCTTCGACCAGGTCCGGCCGGTTGAGACCGAGAACGTCGATGGTCGTCGTACCGCGCGGCGTCAGGCCCTGCATCGTGCCGTCGTGCCGATAGCCGAGGTCTTCGGTCGGGTCGTGGAAGCAGGGATCGATCAGGAGTGCCTGCTCGAGGATGAGGTCCACCCACGCTCGGTTCTCGGCCCTCACGCGTCCAGAGTTCGTGGGAAACAGCCGGCCCTTGTTGCTGCGACAGGTCGGGCAGACCAGGTAGAGGTTCTCCCAGTCGTAGGCCATCCACCAGTAGTGGTCCCGCGACACGGTCCCATCGAGCTGGGCCGCTTCCTCCGGTGGGCGGTGCCGCGAGGGCACCCGGTCGTCCCGGTCCACGGCACTCTCGCAGTACGCGCACTTGTCGAAGAACAGCGCGCGCAGGGCGGCGACGACGTCCTTGCCCTCGATGACCGAGGGATCGATCGGCCACCTGCGCTGGGACTTCATCACGGTGCGACGAGCGTCGTACGCGCGCAGTTGTTCGAGTGCCGGCTCCCGCCGTTCCTTCAGGCTCGGCGGCACCGCCTCGGGGCGCTCTCGACGAATCACAATGCCTCCAGTCGATCCAAAAGCAGCACGGGGGTCACGATGAGGAGCAGCCAGCCGGCCACCAGATACACCAATCCGAACTTCGTCCTTGCCGCCTGCCGGGCCAGCCGCGCCTCCTGGCCGAGATCGGCACCCGGATCTCGCCAGGCTCGGATCGTCCGGAGGAGCGCGAGGTTCTCGACGGCGTCCAGCACTCCCGCGAGTACGGCGCCCGCGGCCGCTCCCCACCCGATGGGCGTCAGCCATGCCCGGCCCGCGTCACCGACCGGTTCGGCACTGGCCGCGGCCAGGAGAGCGCCCAGCCCGGCGTACCCGAGCAGGAAGGGAAAGTCGAGGTAGAGGCTGCGCCTCGCCGCGTCGACGCCGTCATCGCCCCACCCTGCGAGGATCTCGCGGGCGCGCTGGTCTGTGCCGGCCAACTCGAACGGCACGATACTGACGCCGCTCGCGCTCTTCATCGTGCGGATCGGGCCTCTCATCAGGGCGGCGGTCACGACCGTGGTCGTCCCGAGTGCGACGCCCGCGGCGAGGCACCACCCGTTCATCAGAGCCTCGGCGTGACGCGGAGGTCGGGCACGGGGCGCGGGACTGTGCCTCCGGTGCCAGGGTGCTTCTTCTCAGCCAACAGGCGAGCAGTGGCGATGACGGCGGCGGTCGCCTCGCCGTCTTTGGCGGCAGGCTTGAACCGGGTCGTGTTCGGCCGGTAGGCCGCAAGGTAGTCGCCGAACCCACAGTCGTACCCGGTGCAGAGTGTGGCGAGCAGCTCGTCGGTCGCGGCCATGGAGACGCGGTACCGCACCCACTTGTGCAGGTCGAGGTCGAAGTCGTCGAAGAGGGCGGCGGCCTCGGCACCGCGGTCGGCGAGCGCCTTGATGACCTCAGGCGGCATCGCGAGGTTGAGGCCGCCCTCGCCGTCCTTCTGCCGGATGATGGCGACCCGGTCGCGGAAGCCGGGCATGGTGATCCGGGTGTTGTCGCCCCAGTTCTGCATCGAGCCGAGGACGGCGCGGAGGAAGTTCGGGACCGAGGCGATCTCCTGACTCCGCGGAAGGCTGCCGGAGCGACCCTGCTCGCGGGGCGCCCAGACCAGGTCGGGGTAGTCCGGGTGCGCAGGGCCGAGGTTGAACCCGAAGGTGGGCCGGCTGGGCAGGGGCGAGTCGAAGAGGTGCATCGGGAAGTTGCTGGAGATACCGCCGTCGGAGAACCAGGTCTGGATCAGCCCCTGCTTGCCGGGGCCGCGAGCCCAGTCGACGCAAAACAGCGGGAGGGCGCTGAGCAGGATCGGGAAGCTGAGGCTGATCCGGGCCGCCATGAGCACGGGGAGGTCCTGCGGCTCGGGGAGGGAGCGCACCTGAAGGTTGTGGCGCGGGCACTTCATCGCAATCACAACCGGCCGGCCGTTCTCGTCGTCGCGGGTCTGGTCCTCCGCCTCCTCCGACGTGTCGACCAGGTGGTCGACGACGGCCTTCGGGAAGTAGGACTTCAAGTCCTCGGCGCAGAAGTAGAAGATCCGCTCGCGGAACGGGAAGAGGTACGGCCGCCCCAGCGTGACGTTGGTGGTCATCACCTCGAGGTCGATGCGACGGAGCGCGGCCACCTCGCGCCACTGCCGCGGCAGCACACCGTCCTTCCCGCGCAGCTCCTGGAACGCCTTCACAGCCTCCTCGCCCCACAGGTTGCCGAAGGTCAGCGGCGCTTCGTCCGTCGTACGGCCGGCGAGATCTTGGAACTGCTCGTGCATCCAGTCCGTCAACGGAGGTACGGCGGCGCCCTTGTCGCGGGTGTGGCCGTCGCAGATCCCGAAGCCCTGCTTGGGCAGCGTCTTCAGCGTTCGGAGCAGCATCCACGCACCTGCGGCGCCCAGTGCGATCACGAACGAGATGAGCACCCACGCCGCCGCTCCGACGACGAACGCCACCCAGCGAAGGATGCTGTCAGGCAGTTCTGCCGGCGACCAGACGAGCAGACTGCCAAGGAGCAGAAAGACGACGAGCACGGCGGTGAACAGCACCGGTGCCGCAGCCACCAGTCGTCGTACGGTGCTGAGCAGCTTGGTCGGCAGGCCCCACTTCGGCTGAAGCCAGTCGAGCCCGAGCCGGAAGACCGCCTTGGTCGGGAGCGTCGGCTGGAACAGGTCCGCCATCGCCTTGCCGAGCTTGTCCGGGAGCCCGTCGAGCTTCGTGAAGCCGCCACCGCTCCGGCCGTACTCGGCTGCCGCGGCCGCAACCGCCGCGATCGCGCCGGCGGAGGTGCCGCCGAGCCTGCGAAAGCGGTACCTGCCGGACAGGTGGACCACTGCTCGCGGGTACACGATCCCCGAGCTGATCCCGCCCTTCATGATGACGTCGCACTCGGGGAGTTGCTGGCTGGTGTGGGGGTCTGACATCGGGGCCTCCGCGCCTCTAACTGGGCTTAGTAGAGGTTGCTCCTCCTCTCGTGCCGGAGGAGGCCAAATTGCGAAAGTCGTCGCCGACGGGCCTGGCGGAGCCAACCTGGGGCCTGCCCGACCGTGACCTCGCGGTGTTCCTGGCCGGTACGGCGGAGATGGACGCCTACCTCAGCGACCTCTACGGGGCGCAGGAATACGCCGCCCGCAAACCGCGCCGTCATGGCGCTGTTCTGCGAGGTGGTCGTTCGGGCGTTCGCGGAGCGCGGTCACCGCCGCTGGTCGAGTAACCCGAGCCGCCAGGCGAGGGCGTATCGAGACCCGGTTCCGTTCCTATGGCGTCGCGCTGATCGTGTCCCCACGGCGCGCGATCCGTGCCGGCGCGGGCCAGTTCGGCCAGATCCCGGGCTCGATGGGCACCGGCCCGTACGTCGTACGTGGTCTCGGCAACGAGGCGTCGTACTGCTCCGCCTCCCACGGCGCCGGCCGCCGGATGTCGCGGTCGAGGGCCAAGCGGACCTTCACCCTCGACGACCTGGCCGCCCAGACCGTGGGCGTGGAGTGCCGCAAGGACGCCGGCGCGATCGACGAGATCCCCGGCGCCTACAAGGACCTCGAGTCCCTCATCGAGGCCCAGACCGACCTCGTGGAGGTCGTCGCCCGCCTCACCACGCTCATGTGCGTGAAGAGCTGAGTAGTTGGACGGCCCGCGAGCGATCCAACGATCGCGCTCACCCGCCCGACTCGCTATCGGCCTTCGCCGACGACAACCCATCTGCCGCCCAGAGAAATCCATTCGTTCGGTCTCATGCGCCGCCCAGATTTGACACCTTGGTCCGGTGCCGCCGAAGGACCCCCAGATGCGACTCGACACGCAGCTCCCGGTCGTCGATTCGTGGCTGCGCAAGAGAAAGGTCTGGCATGTGCGCGAAATGCTGCCAAGCCTCCGCGCAGAGATCGATCGCCTGCCCTATGAGTTTCGATACGAGTACGAGCTAGCAATAGACGAACGCGAGCAGAAGCTAAAGGCGTTGATCGCCGAGGTCGGCGAACCTCCGAAGTGGCAGGAGTCTGACGCACGGTCCCAGCCCGCCCCGCCTCCCGCGGAGGTCACGACCGAGGTGAGCCGAAGGTCGCCGCGGCTGACGCTTCGATGCCGACTCTGCAAGCAGTACGTCTGGGCCGAAGAGCGGCGGTCCTTGTGCGACGTGTGCACTCCTCAGGATCGCGTCTCAATCCGAACGATATCTGGCGGAGCCCCCGGCCTTGGCCGGAACCGCTGAGGAACGCGGGCGTCAATCCCCTCAGTTGAGTCGGACCCCGAACTAGGCTCGCCCCGTCGAGAGCGAAGGGTGACGGGTGAAAAAGCACATCAACGTTGTCGGAGCGGTCGTGGTGCGCGGGGGGCGAGTCCTTTGCGCCCAGCGGGGAGCGGGAGCTCTGGACGGGCTGTGGGAGTTTCCGGGGGGGAAGATCGAGTTGGACGAGACTCCGCGGTCGGCACTCGAACGGGAGATCGTCGAAGAGCTTTTGTGTCGGGTCGAGGTGGGCGCTGAGGTCGCGACAACGACGCACGAGTACGACTTTGCGATCGTCACTCTGACGACGTTTTATTGCGAACTCGTTGAGGGTGAACCGCAGCTCACCGAGCACGCAGACGTGAGGTGGTGCACCCCATCCGAGATGGCCGAGCTCCCTTGGGCACCCGCGGATGTCCCCGCAGTCGACCAACTCCGGATCGATCTCGGCGCATGACAGTTGACCTGTCTTGGGACGAGCCGCTGGCGCGCGACGTCCAGTTTGGCTACCTCGCTGCTGACATCACGGCCCCGCGGCATCGGCACCCTCGAGTTGTCCTCAACCAGAGCGGTGCCTCGGTCCTGCGGACCTTGCGCGAGGAGCTCGCGCGGTGCGATCGCTTCACCTTCTCAGTTGCCTTCGTCTCGACAAGAGCGATCGCGCTCCTCAAGCAAGAGCTCGTGGACTTCGCCGGCGAAGGCACGATCATCACCTCGGACTACTTGGCGTTTAACACACCGCAGGCATTCGCCGAGTTGCACAACCTCAAGCACCTCGGCGTCGATGTACGCATCCACTCCTCGAGCGCCTTCCATCCGAAGGGCTACATCTTCGAGCACGGCGACAGTGTTACGGCAATGGTTGGCAGCTCGAACCTCACTGAGACGGCGCTAGTCCGCAACCACGAATGGAATCTGAAGGTCAGCGCAGCGCTCGGAAGCGACCTCGCAGACCAGATCACGGCCTTGGTGGCGCGGGAGATTGAGATCTCCGTGCCACTGACCCAGGGATGGATCGACGAATACACAACTCAGTACGTTGCACCGCCGCCTCGAGTTGTGCCAACCCACGCCGCGGGCTCGACCGACCCGGCGGTGGTCGAGATTCTGCCGAACCGCATGCAGCGAGACGCGATCAGAGCGCTCGCGGACGTCAGGGCGGAGGGCGGAAAGCGGGCCATCGTCATCTCGGCAACTGGCACAGGCAAGACGATGCTGTCGGCCTTCGACGTGCGCGCGTGCGGTCCCGCTCGCATGCTGTTCGTCGTCCATCGCGAACAGATCCTGGACCGCACGATCCGCGAATACCAACGGGTGCTGGAACGACCGAGCTCCGACTTCGGCAAACTGACCGGCGCCGCCAAGCAGGGCGACCGTCCGTTCGTGTTCGCAACCAGTCAGACACTGTCGCAGCCTCAGGTTCTTGCTGAGTTCGCATCGGACGACTTCGACTACATCATCATCGATGAGGCGCATCGGGCGAGCGCGACAACGTATCGGCGAATCCTTGAGCACTTCACCCCCGGCTTCCTGTTAGGCATGACCGCAACACCCGAGCGCACCGACGGTCTCAACGTCTACGAACTATTCGACTACAACGTGCCGTACGAGATCCGCCTCAATCACGCGCTTGAGGAAGACATGTTGAGTCCGTTCCACTACTACGGCGTGGCGGAGGTGGTCTACGACGACGGGACGACGATCACTGACGACAGCGATCTCGCCGTCCTCATCGCTCCGGATCGCATCAAGCACCTCATCGGTGCCCTCGAGACCTACGGCCAGGCCGGGGTCCCGCCGCGAGGCCTGATCTTCTGTAGCAGGAAGGCCGAGGCGAGGGCACTCTCGGACGAGCTCAACAAGCGCACGCTGCGCGGACAGACCCTGCGCACGGTCGCGCTCACTGGCGACGACTCGATCCCACACCGAGAGGCCGAGGTTGCGCGGCTCGAGAACGGCGAGCTCGACTACATCCTGACCGTCGACGTTTTCAACGAAGGCGTCGATATCCCGTCGATCAATCAGGTCGTCATGCTTCGTCAGACGCAGTCCGCGATCGTCTTCGTGCAGCAGCTCGGCCGAGGACTCCGCAAGGCGGAGGCGAAGGAGTACCTAGTCGTCATCGACTTCATCGGCAACTACGCGAACAATTTCCTCATCCCGATCGCGCTCTTCGGAGACGAGTCGCTCAACAAGGAGTCGCTACGGAAGAATCTGATCGCTGCAGAAGAGTCGGGCGTCCTGCCCGGCCTATCGAGTGTCCGGTTCGACAAGATCTCTCAGCAGCGGGTCCTGAAGGCAATAGCCGAAACGACGCTAGACAAGATGCAGCGCATCAAGGCGGCCATGCTGGAGATGCAGGACAGAGTGGGCGGGGTACCGACCCTGGGTGACTTCTTCCGATTCGAATCTGTCGACCCGATCCTCTTGGCGACGAAGCGGGAGCACTACCCGGCATTGGTGCAGGCAATCCTGAAGGTCGAGTCGGGCCTCTCCCCCGCCGAAACGCGGGCGCTAGGCCTGCTCTCCCACGAGGTGTTGCCCGCGAAGCGCGGACACGAACTCGTTCTCCTCGGCACCCTGCTGGCAGGCGGACGGGTCGAGCCGTCCACCATCCAAGCTCGCCTCAACGAGGCTGGTCTCACTCACGACGACCGGGTCGTCGCCAGCGCGATCGACACGTTCACGCTTGAGCGTCACGCCGAAGCTGACATCAAGCGTTACCAGGATCCGATCGTCACACGACGCGGCGACGGCTCGGTATCCCTCTCGGAAGCATTCATCGCCTCGTACGGCGGCAATGACACCTTCCGTGCAGCTGTCGATGACCTCCGGACGACCGGTGCCGAGCTGGTCAAAGCTCGCTACCACCCAACCAAGGTCTTCACCCCCGGCCTCCAGTATTCGCGCAAGGAGGTGTGCCGTCTCCTCGGCTGGCCGCGTAACTGGGCTTCGACGCTCTATGGCTACAAGACCGAGGTCGAGACCGGGGTGTGCCCTGTCTTCGTAACGCTGCACAAAGCGGACGACATCGCCGTCAGCACGGCCTACGGAGACCGGCTCGTCGACCGGACCACAATGCTCTGGTACACGCGCAACCGCCTCACGCTCAAGAGCCGCGAGGTCGTCCCGATCGTCAACAACGCGGTCGCCATCCACGTCTTTGTCAAGAAGGACGATGCCGAAGGTAGTGGCTCGTACTACCTCGGTCAGGCAACGTCGCACGACGGGGAGGAGACGACGATGCCCAACGCCGACGGTCACCCGCTCAATGTCGTGCGCATGATGCTTCGGTTCAACGATCCGATCGACGTCGCCCTCTACGACTACTTCCATCCCACCGTTACAGAGAATAGGGGTGCGAGGACACAGTGATCTGCCGCCCTTGCGCGCCGTTCCACCCACCATGGAGCGGCCTCCAACCGATCGCCGGCGTGCGGCAAGGCACCCGTGGCATCACAACTCTGTGGCTACCCGGGACCGGCGATGACAGCGACTTCCCTCATCACGGGCCCGTGCCGACGCAAATCTGCGATGCTCACCCCCCGCAGCGTCCACTGGCTCTATCGTTGACGCGTGCCATGGATCGCGACGTACTACGCACCGTGACAAGCCTCGCTGGGTGGAACGCATGAGTGCCGCAGATCGTCTCGAGCGGCACTACGAGGAAGTCGCAGAGTGCTTCGAGGAGGCTTCCACTGGGGACTACGGCGCCTTGGTTGTTCCGACTGGAAACTCCGACGAGCCGATGCACCGTTGGTTCCACCTAAAGGAAGCATTTTCGTATCAGTTGTTACCACGCGTCCTCAAAGATACAGGGCTCGCGGACCTAAAGGAGTTGACGGTTTTCGAACCGTTTGCTGGTTCTGGCACCGTCGCTGCAACTCTGGTCCAGATGATCACCGACGGTCAGTTGTCGCGGGCCTCGTATATGGGGCTCGAGGCCAACCCCTTCTTGCACCTACTCTCGTCGGCCAAGTTGGCCGCAGCGCAGCATCCCCCAACGGAATTCGACGCGCTCGCGGCTTCTGTCGTCGAGGCTAGCCAAGTCGTCGATCCAGACTCGCTCGAGGCGCCCGCCCTCGCTACCTTCAGGTCCGGCTACTTTGATTCGGACAGCCTGTTAGGCCTTCTCCGGCTCCGTCAGGCAATCAAGGGGTCGCCGGCCTCAAGTGTGGAACGCAGGCTGCTGATGATTTGCCTGGCAGCAACTATCGAACCATCGAGCTTCCTGCGAAAAGACGGTCGGGCCTTGAGGCGGGTCACAGAACCTCGCACGAACGATCCGTTCGGTTGGTTCAAGGCTATCGCCGAGATCGTTCATGAGGATCTCCCTCGGCGTCCCGTTTCAATCACGGGCCGGTCCCATCACGGCGACGTCCGTGATTTTGAGGTACCGCCAACAGACGAAGCCGCGAGCGATCTCTCCCTTTTTTCGCCGCCGTACCCCAACAATATTGATTACACCGAAGTGTACAAACTAGAAACCTGGTTCCTGAACTTCATTAATAGTCACGACGAGTTCCGGGCTCAGCGGCGCACATCCCTTCGGAGCCACGGAAGTCTGAAGTGGCAGGAGGAATACAGATTTCACGATTCGACCCACCGGCGAGAGATCGAAGATCTTGTCAGCCCACTGTTGGCGGTAATACCGGCGGACCGATATAGGTCGGCACGACGACAATTGGTCTTAGGCTATGTCGACGACATGTTCACCACACTGTTAAAAGTAGAACGATGCTTGCGAAAGGGCGGGCAGATGGTCTGCGTTGTGGGAAACTCATTGCACGGATCCCACGATCAGCAACTTCTTATTGCAGCAGATCTCCTTATCGCCCGACTTTCCGAGCTAGCAGGGCTCAACGTGGACCGACTTGAGGTGGCGCGGGTTCCGACGCGGCGTCGGTCAGCTTCCCGATTCCTGCGCGAGACGGCGATTTTTGCGTCGAAGCCAGCGTCGGAGTAAGCCCTCATTGATGCCCACTCGCGACGAACTGCCAATCGAGGTAGCCGAAGTTTCCGGACAAGGAGCGCAAATGCCAGACCACCGATCGGTCACATTGCCGGTGCCGACCCGAATGACGTTGCGGAACTTCTCGCTTTACAGCCGAGCCCGAACGATAGAGGTCGCTTTTGAGAAGTCGGTCTTCTGCTTGGCAGGCGCGAACGGCCTGGGAAAATCGACCTTTCTGTCCGCGCTCAATTTTGCCGTCACCGGCACGGTGGCCAAGCCGGGGACAAATTTCCTCGGAGCCTCAAAATTCTATGAAGATATTTCAGGTTACTCAACCAAATACTTCGACGGTCGAATCTCGCCAAATGATCACGAAATTGCGGAAGTAGAGATCGAACTGGCGGTCGGGACGCAACGGTTCCACCTCACCAGGGGCATGTTCTCGCCGACGGGTCTGCGAGCGTTTTCGATAACTCGCGAGAATGGAGAAACCATCGACTTCTCTGGAGCGGAAGTGACCGATGCCGAGCGCCACGGCAGGTATGTCAACGAGATCATCGAAGCTACCGGCCTCAACTCTTTCGCTCAACTGGTGTTCCTCCAATGGTTTGTTTTGACCTTCGATGAGCAACGTCATTTGCTCTTTTGGTCCGATCGGATCTCCGAGCAAGCACTCTTCCTCGCTTTCGGTTACTCGGCGGAATCAGCTGAGCGCGCCGAGGCTCTGCAACGCGCTTACGACTCGAGCGAGTCGAAGGTCCGAAATCTCCAGTGGCAGGCCACCGGAGTTCGCAAGCGCCTCGACGCCCTAGAGGCAGCTTTGGGAGGTGAATCTCAAAGTGAGGATGGGGACCTAGAAGCCGAGCATCAACGGATGCTGACCGAACTAGACGCTGCCGGCGCCGAACACGGCGAGCTCGTGGCATCTGTGCAAGATGCCCAAGCCCGACTGGACGAAGCTGGAATCGGTGAGGCTGCTGCCAGGCAGGCGTACGAAGAAGCCTTCCGCGAGCGAGTCGCCCTGGCGTCTGCCGCACGGCTGCATCCGCTCGTGATTGCGGCCCTCGAGGAGCAAACCTGTGGCATTTGCGGCACGGCTGACGTAGCCGTTCGCGACGCTGTGAATGACCTACTTCAGTCCTCGAGGTGCCCGTTATGCACATCCGCCCTGAGCGCGGAGACAGCTGAAGGTGCCGCGGCGCTCGCCACACGGCTGACCGAACTCGGTCAACGCCTGGTCGACGCGGGCGAAGATGTCCGATCCCTGCGGGAACATGTGTCTCGAAAGGTCCGCGCTCTGGACGAGGCGGACGCGCGCATCCGAAGTGCTCGGACGACACTCGAGACCTTCCGCGCGGCGAACACCCGCGCATTGCTGCGCGGGAGCGGCGATGCCGGCGTCGTCGACGACGCCCGTGCCGGACTTAGACGAGAAATCGCGGACCTCCTGCAACAGAAGGAGCAGGCACTTCAACGCCGCGATCAGGCTATCGCCTCTCTTGATGTCCTCCGCCAGGACCTCGGCAGGCGCTTTGCTGAGATGGAGAACGAGTTCGTTCCCCTGCTCCAAGAATTGGCGTTCGAGTTCCTGGGGGTGCCGTTGCAAGTCGACCTGGAGCGACGGGGCCACCACTTGGGCTTGTCCCTGACGCTGCAGGGAACCCAGCGGCCCGCGGCAGACACACTCTCCGAAAGCCAGCGATTCTTTGTCGACATTGCTCTCCGTATGGCACTCGCACGTAAGTTGTCGAGCCTGGAGGCGCCCGCCACGCTCTACATCGACACACCTGAGGGCTCACTCGACATTGCGTACGAGGGCCGCGCCGGACGGATGTTCGGCTTGTTCGCAGGAGCAGAGGATCACGTGATCATGACGGCGAACATCAACACGTCGAAATTGCTGCTAGAACTGGCAACGATCTGCAGGAACGAAAAGATGGAACTCGTTCGGATGACGGAGTGGTCAGATCTAACGTCGGTTCAACAAGACGCCCAGGCGGACTTTGAGGCAGCCTACGGTGACATCGAGGCACGATTGAACGGCGCATCCAATTGATCTCGGTTCCTGCAGTGTTCGACACGTTGTTCCTGGTCAGCTCGGCGGATCCGAACACTGGATTGTCAGTGGCTGAATTGCAGACGTTGGACTATCTTGGATGCTTGATGTCCGTCTACGACGGGGAAGATGCATCGGCATGGGAGTTCGGCTTTTCAGTCACCGATCTCGGCGCCCCCTTTTCGACCACTCTGAACGAGGCCGCGCAGCAATGCCAGCGGGTCGGATGGATCGTCCGCTCCGAGAAGATCTTTCAGGCCTCGGCGGCCGGCCGCGAAGAGGTAGCATTTCAAAGCAGGCTTGCCCCTAACATGAGGCGCGTTAGATACCTCTCCGCGAGCATCGCGGCCTCGATGTCGATGACACTTCCATCAATTTCGGACGCGCTAAATCGGGAGCCGGGACTGCGGCGCGCCATCGCGTTCATGCGGCGCAAACGACTCCTTGACGACACCAGCCTCGGGTTGGTAATCGAGCAATTCGACGGGTTGCGCGAAGCTGTTGGCGACGGATCCTCACGGTCAAACCTGATGGTACCCACAGTGGTTTGGCTAAGTTACCTCGCGGCAGATCCGGACCGACAGGTCGGCGGATGACTTACGACAGTGAGGTCATGGCGGGGATCGCCGAGCAGTTGTTCGAAGTTCACGTCGAGCGCGCCCATGGAGCGCCTGGTGTTGAGCGATTGCAGGCTGTTCTTGCAACCGTGAAGAGGATCTACCGAGTTCGGTCGCCTCAGAGCTTTCCGGAGGGCCTCGTTGTTGTAGCGAGTATCGCTCCAGGGGGTGTGCTTGACCCCAGCGTTAGCAGCCAGCTCGATACGGCTTACAAACTGAACAGCCTTTCGGCCGGGGCAGTCGTCGAAGTCATGGCCGACGGCACGGCACGCGGACGACCCCTCGGTTCAGATGATATCAACGCGATGGCGCTGTCGGCGGTCGTGTACTGGTATTCGAACGCTTCCGGCGACGGGACCGAGGCAATTGTTCTGCCTGACGGGCACGTTAGTGTGCCGAATCCGAATGGATATCCTAGCGCAATTGCCTCGCCAACATTTTGGGAACTCGAGGACTCCTTAAGCTGGTATCACGAACGGCTCGCAAGCAAGGGCACATGCAAGATCTTGAAGACGGTGTGGGCAGACGACGGGCAAGGACGCAGGCTGGCTTTCGTCAATCATCCCGAAATCATCATGCGCGAATCCTTGGCACAACATTTGAGGTCCTCCCTACGAGATCATCAAGCGATCCGGGTCAACGAGGAACAGAATCAGTCGGAGACGGAACCGGTCGATATCGAAGTCACTTGGTCGCTTACCACACACATCGCGCTGCTCGAGGTAAAATGGGTCGGCAAGTGCTTGGAAGAAACAAACACCCGACTGGCTTCCTACTCGTACGCGGATTCGCGTGCGCGTGAGGGAGTGCCACAACTATCGGGTTACTTGGATGATGCGTACGAACGCAATCCTGGCCACGAGGTTAAGGGGTATTTGGTCGTATTCGACGGAAGACGGCGTGGAATTAGCCGCTGGCAACCTGGGGCGGTGTCGGGGAACGACGCATGGTACTACGAAAATCGAGAGATCGATTACCGCGGAACCATTCCCGTCAGGGACGACTTCAGGCCGCCCGTTCGGCTCTTTCTCGAGCCCAGATTGCCGCGCCCCACTGCTAGCTAAATCGCGCGCGCAAGCTTCGCAATCAGGCATCCCCAAGCGCCGTCGCTGCAGACATCAGCACGCTGAGCACGAGGCTAGACTTCTCCGCAGCCGCTTCGTAGCAACTTGGAGTCTCACCTGGCGAACGTTTGCGTCGCCCGCAATCATCGCCGATGAGCGGGCTATGTCGGCCTTAAGGCCTTGGAAGTTGGTACGGTTGCGAGGTGGAGCGACCCAATCGCTAGGACTCCAGATTCTTGCGAAGCTGAACCACTTACGAGGGGAACGTCGGTGCTGACCTGTCCCACCTGTCACGTCGACTACGACAACACCAACGACGTCGACGTGCGGCACCACACTGAGCCGATTCTCGGCTGTGGTTGTAAGCGATGCAGTGGGCGTCCAAGTTGCTACGCCTGCGGCAGTTCATTCTGCTTCTGTTCGGCCCACTGACCCCGGCGCCCAGATCCGCAGCTGCTTCGAGCTCACCGTCGGCCACGGCACGCGAAGCTCGGTGGTGCAGACCCCGTGAGATCGCTATGGAATGGGCGTCGCGGACATCGGTCTTGCGGTTATGGCCGGTATCGGAGAGGCGAGCCCGAGCCGCCAGCCTGGCCGTCAGGTCCACCACCTCCTCACCAGCCTCGAGCAGGTACAACACAAAGCGCCGGGCGTGTTGCTCCCCTCGGCCGCCCGGCGCCGGTGTCCTGCCTGGCTTTCGCGTAGACCTACCTCGGTGCAACCGGCAGGGCCGGCGCTGAATCGGCCACTTCCGAGCAGTTCTGTCGGGTGACGACCTTGATGGTCGCTGAGAGCTTGTGAACGTCGACCCCGATAATCAGACGCGCAATAGTGTCTCCATCCCCGCCTCATACTGATAGTGACGGCGAGGGTGGGAACTGCTGCTCCGACCTTGGCACCACCCGCGCGTTGCGGCTCGCCACGGTGCCCTACGGATTGCAGACCGGAAGAGAGCCACACCCAGCTCGATGGGAGCCGCGTACAGAACCCTCCGCCGGACACCTAGACCGAGGCTGGTCAGAACCGATCCTGCAGAGAAGTGTCTAGCAAGCCGCGAAAGACCCGGCAGATCAGCGTCGATGCCTGATCGACGCCAAAGGGGTTCCGAAGGGCGATCGCCTGTTGTGACCGCCCTTCGGCGTGCTTCTTGTGTGTTGCTCAGCTGCAACCGCTGGTGCTGCCGCAGCCTTCGCACACTTAGCACGAACCAGCCGGCCGCATCTTGGTGCCGCAGGTCATGCAGAGCGGGCTGTCGACGGCGTGGCCGGTGATCTGCTCGAGGAGCTCGGCTGACGTACCGGGCGGCCTTCGGGGCGCCGGCGAGGGGATCCTCGGTCACCTCGGCATCGATCACCGTCGGCGTCTCGGCTTCGGGTGTCTCAATACGCGCCTCGCTGGCGCTCGGCGCTACTCGACCACCGGCGGTCGTGGCGGAGGGCGCGGGGTCCTCGATGAGTTCCGACGGGCTGCCGGTCTTTTCGACGGGCTCGTAGCTGCCGGTCTCGAGGTGGCGCTGGCGCTCCTCGGCGGAGTAGATGCCGAGGGCGGAGCGGGCGTCGAAGGACAGGTAGTCCAGAGCCAGGCGGCGGAAGATGTAGTCCATGATCGACTGGCTCATCCGCACGTCAGGGTCGTCGGTGAGGCCGGCGGGCTCGAAGCGCAGGTTGGTGAACTTCGAGACGTAGGTCTCCAGGGGCACGCCGTACTGCAGGCCGACGCTGACCGCGATCGAGAAGGCGTCCATCACGCCGGCCAGGGTGGAGCCCTGCTTGCCGAGCTTGAGGAAGACCTCGCCGAGCTGGCCGTCGTCGTGGGCGCCGGAGATCATGTAGCCCTCGGCGCCGTGCGGGCCTGGCGCGACTTCGGCAGCCACTTGCGGGACGGTGCGTAGACGACCTTCTCGATGACCTTGGTCTCGACAGGCTCGACCAGCAAGGAGGCGGCGTCGGCGGCGTCCTTCTTGGCCTTGCCGCCACCGTCGGACAGCGGCTGGCCGACCTTGCAGTTGTCGCGGTAGATCGCGGTGGCCTTGAGGCCGAGCTTCCACGACTGGAGGTAGATGTCCTCGATCTCCTCCGGCGTCGCCGACGATGTGGGGCGCGGCGGCCCGGGGCGGATATGGGAACTCGGGACACGTACCCCCGGCCCCTATCTGCCGCCGGATCCTGGCTCGCCTGCCGGCCTAGGACATAGCCCATGGATGCTGCCGCCGCTCGACTTCGGTTCTCTCCGGTGCCGTCCCAGCCACCTCCTGAGGACTACCTCAGGCCGCCAGTGACAGGTCCGGATCGATGTCCCTCCGCCGTCCCTCGACAGTACACTCGCAGGTGGATCCAGGTCTAGCGTTCCTGGGGTGCATCACTACCACCCTTGTACCGATAATGAGCGGTTGTAGCCCGCAGCTACCCCTACCCTTGCATCGCAGTAGAAGATACGCTTGTATTGACCACTACGTGATAGCTAATTAATTACCGGTTAATGACTAACTATTACCGCCCGGCGCGACGCAAGCAACGCGAGGTGACCATGCGCAGACCGTCTCCAGACGCCTTGGCGGCGGCGCTGTCGCTCTCGCACCGCAGCCGAGACCGAACCGCGCAGCTTCGCCGCGTCTTCATCGAACGCAACGACACGAGTGGCCCCACGCCACTCGCGCGGATGCTGCGGGGGGGCCGTGGGGGTCAAGTCCGAATGAAGACCTACTTGTCCATGCTGTGGTTGGCCGCGGCTCCGCCCCACGATGTCGCGTATCCAGCGCGCGCTTGGGCAACCCTCCTCGACCTCCCTGACCCGAGTGGAAAGGGCGCCCGTCGTGTCAACGACGCAATCTCCTGGCTCGAAGAGAACAACTTCGTGACCGTCGCAGCGCAGGCCGGGCTGCCGAACCGAGTGACCCTGCTGAACGAGCTTGGAACAGGCAAGAGGTATCGCGTACCCGGCGAGGTCTTCAACAAGGCCAGGACGAAGGGCGCCGACCTAGCCTCCCTCGCCGGTGATCGATACGTACAGGTACCACCGACGTTCTGGACCTCTGGCTGGATGGCGACACTCTCCGCCGCAGGCACCGCAATGTTTCTCGTCCTGCTCGCCGAACAAGTAGGCAAGAGGGACGATCAGGAGCTCTGGTTCTCACCCGAGGTCGCGAATCTCCGTTACTCCCTTTCTCACGACACCCGCTCCGCCGGCCTCCAAGAACTTCGACGCGCTGGCCTCGTCACCGCTAAGCGCCGCCCGGTGGCGAGCGACGTGTTCGACGTCCAACGGTTCCGGAACGTCTACATCCTTCACATGGATGCGCTGACCACAACTGCAGCTGTCCCGGATAAGGACGAACTCGCTCGTCCGCGCAAGGTGGCCTTACGTGGCAAGAGTAAGAAGCTCAAGGGGTTGTCCGCTCCCTGACACTGCGCAGATGACATCAGAACGCACGGGTGTGTGCGATGAGGGCGTCGTGTCGCCGATGCGCCACCCCTCCCCGGGTTGAGTCGCAACTCTTTGAGCCGTTGGACTACCTCTGCACCAAGAGGCAGAGGGCGGCCTCAGTCGGCGACCGCCCTCCGAGCCCGCTTGGTGATCAGCTGCAACCGCTGGTGCTGCCGCAGCCTTCGCACACGTAGCACGAACCAGCCGGCCGCATCTTGGTGCCGCAGGTCATGCAGAGCGGGCTGTCGACGGCGTGGCCGGTGATCTGCTCGAGGAGCTCGGCTGACGTGCGTGCCTGCGGGACTCCGGGGGCCTTGTCGGCGATGACGATCTCGGCCTCTTCGACTTCCGGGGTCTCGATACGCGCCTCGCTAGCGCTCGGCGCTACTCGACCAGCGGAGGGTGCCGGGTCCTCGATGAGCTCGCTCGCAGAGCCGGTCTCCTCGACGGGCTCGTAGCTGCCCGTCTCGAGGTGGCGCTGGCGCTCCTCGGCGGAGTAGATGCCGAGGGCGGAGCGGGCGTCGAAGGACAGGTAGTCGAGGGCCAGGCGGCGGAAGATGTAGTCCATGATCGACTGGCTCATTCGCACGTCGGGGTCGTCGGTGAGGCCGGCGGGCTCGAAGCGCAGGTTGGTGAACTTCGAGACGTAGGTCTCCAGGGGCACGCCGTACTGGAGGCCGACGCTGACCGCGATCGAGAAGGCGTCCATCACGCCGGCCAGGGTCGAGCCCTGCTTGCCGAGCTTGAGGAAGACCTCGCCGAGCTGGCCGTCGTCGTGGGCGCCGGAGATCATGTAGCCCTCGGCGCCGCCCACGGTGAACGACGTCGTCCGCGACTGGCGCGACTTCGGCAGCCGCTTGCGGGTCGGGGCGTAGACGACCTTCTCGATGACCTTCTCCACGACCGCGGCTGCGGCGTCGAGAGCGTCGGCGGCGTCCTTCTTGGCCTTGCCGCCACCGTCGGACAGCGGCTGGCCGACCTTGCAGTTGTCGCGGTAGATCGCGGTGGCCTTGAGGCCAAGCTTCCACGACTGGAGGTAGATGTCCTCGATCTCCTCGACCGTCGCCGACTCCGGCAGATTGACCGTCTTCGAGATCGCACCGGACAGGAACGGCTGGCAGGCCGCCATCATCTTCACGTGGCCCATCGGCTTGAGGGACCGCTCACCCATCGCGGTGTCGAACACCTCGTAGTGCTCGGTCTTCAGACCAGGCGCGTCGACCACGTGCCCGTGCTCGGCGATGTAGGCGACGATCGCCTCGATCTTCTCCTCGTCGTAGCCCATCTTCTTCAGCGCCCGCGGGATCGTCTGGTTGACGATCTGCATCGAGCCGCCGCCGACCAGCTTCTTGAACTTGACCAGCGAGAAGTCCGGCTCGATGCCGGTCGTGTCGCAGTCCATCATGAAGCCGATGGTGCCGGTCGGCGCGAGCACCGAAGCCTGCGCGTTGCGGAAGCCGTTGACCTTGCCGAGCTCGACGACCCGCGCCCACTCCTCCGTCGCCAGCTTGTGCACGTCGGCGTCGGCGATGTGGAACGTGCGCACCTCGTCGTTGGCCGCCTGGTGCTTGCGCATCACCCGGTTGTGCGCCTCGGCGTTGCGGGCGTAGCCGGCGTACGGGCCGACGATGTCGGCGAGCTCCGCCGAGCGGCGGTACGACGTGCCGGTCATCAGGCTCGTGATGGTGGCCGCCATCGCCCGACCGCCGTCGGAGTCGTAGCCCAGGCCCATCGCCATCAGCAGTGCGCCGAGGTTGGCGTACCCGATGCCGAGCTGGCGGTAGTCACGCGTCGTGTCGCCGATCGCCTCGGTCGGGAAGTCGGCGAAGCAGATCGAGATGTCCATCGCGGTGATGATCAGCTCGACGGCCTTCGCGAACAGCGGGGCGTCGAAGGTGTCGTCGTCCTTGAGGAACTTCAGCAGGTTGAGCGACGCCAGGTTGCACGACGAGTTGTCGAGGCTCATGTACTCCGAGCACGGGTTGGACGCGGTGATCCGACCGGTCTCCGGGTTGGTGTGCCAGTCGTTGATCGTGTCGTCGTACTGCAGGCCCGGGTCGGCGCAGGCCCACGCGGCCTCGCTGATCTTGCGGAACAGCGTGCGGGCGTCGACGGACTCGATGACCTCGCCGGTCTTGCGTCCGCGCAGCCCGAACTCGCTGCCGTCCTCGACCGCGCGCATGAACTCGTCGGTGACCCGGACCGAGTTGTTGGCGTTCTGGTACTGCACGGACGTGATGTCCTTGCCGCCCAGGTCCATGTCGAAGCCGGCGTCGCGCAGGGCGCGGATCTTGTCCTCCTCGCGCCACTTGGTCTCGACGAACTCCTCGATGTCGGGGTGGTCGACGTCGAGCACGACCATCTTCGCCGCGCGACGGGTGGCGCCGCCGGACTTGATGGTGCCCGCGGACGCGTCGGCACCGCGCATGAAGGACACCGGGCCGGACGCCGTGCCGCCGCTGCTCAGCAGCTCCTTGGACGACCGGATCCGGGAGAGGTTGAGGCCGGCACCGGAGCCGCCCTTGAAGATGAAGCCCTCTTCCTTGTACCAGTTCAGGATCGAGTCCATCGAGTCGTCGACGGAGAGGATGAAGCAGGCGGACACCTGCTGTGGCGACTGGGTGCCGACGTTGAACCAGACCGGGGAGTTGAAGGAGAAGTACTGGTGCACGAGCAGCCAGGTGAGCTCGTGCTCAAAGGTCTCCGCGTCGGCCGGGGTCGCGAAGTAGCCGTGCTCGACGCCGGCCTTGGTGTAGGTCTTCACGACCCGGTCGACCAGCTGCTTGAGGCCGGTCTCGCGCTCGGGGGTGCCGACGGCGCCACGGAAGTACTTCGTCGTGACGATGGTGCTCGCGTTGACCGACCAGAAGTCCGGGAACTCCACGCCGCGCTGCTCGAAGACCGTCTCACCGGTCTTCCAGTTGGTCTGTACGACGTCGCGCCGCTCCCACTTGATCTCGTCGTAGGGGTGCACGCCCTCGCTGCTGAAGACGCGGTTGATGGTGAGGCCCTTGCGGGCGCCCGTCGTACCTGTCGCTGCTGAGCTGGCCGTCTCGGTCATGACTCTCCTGATCCCCCTGGCTGGGTGTCCGCATCGGTTATGAGTGTTGCTGGTGGCACCGACAGTTCGATGCCGGAAGTTGGTGGCCCGGACAGGCAGCTTCCCCACTACCTGCCCGGGCGTCTGGGGTCAGCCCGAGGGGGCTGGTGCGGGTGTCTCCTGTACAACAACCGCGTCGGCTCGCTCCATCCGCAACAGGGCGATTTCTGCCTCGAAATCGTCGGCGGACTCGAAGCCGCGGTAGACGCTCGCGAAGCGCAGGTAGGCGACCTCGTCGAGCCTGCGGAGCGGGGCCAGGATCGCCAGGCCCACCTCGTGGGCGGCGATCTCGGGGCTCCCGGCGAGCCGCAGCTGGTCCTCGACCTCCTGACCGAGGCGGGCGAGCTCGTCCTCGGTGACCGGCCGGCCGTTGCACGCCTTCCGGACGCCGGCGACTGCCTTCTCCCGGTTGAACGGCTCGGTGGCGCCGGAGCGCTTGAGCACCGTGAGCTGCATCAGCTCGACGGTGGTGAACCGCTTCTCGCAGTCCTGGCACATCCGGCGGCGCCGGATCGAGCAGCCGTCGTCGGACACCCGGGAGTCGAGGACCTTGGTGTCGACGTGCTTGCAGTACGGGCAGTGCATGCGACGATCCCCCTCTCTGGCGCCTCGACAAGCTCGGCGTGCGTTGGGCATGGCGAACTAGACCCTCGATCGGGCCGCTCCTGTGGATAATCCGGCTCTAGCTGTGCAGTTCGGGCACCGGTTCTGTGAACTAGATGTGGAGAACTACACCGTTGTAAGTACTAGATGTTGTGGTGACACTACGCCTCTGCCACTAGGCGTGCAAGCGAACGCCGGAAACTGGTCCGAGGAATGTTGTCTGGGTCACGTTTGCGCAGGTCAGGGGCTTGTTGACCGCCGGAAGTGCGGCGTGTCGACCTGCGTGTCGACGTCTCACAACCGTCTCAGATGGGGGTCGAATCGTTCGAAAGGGCGATCCCGGGGAAGCCTCCCGTCGCTAACGTTCGACCTGGCCTCGAGGCCGCGCGACCGAACCCATGTCGCACCCCACTTCTGCGCAGCCCTGGAGGCCGTCATGCACCAGCTCCGTCGTACCCGCCGCCTGCTCGTTGCCGTCCCCACGGCGCTCCTGGCCGTCTCCCTCGTCGGTTGCAGCAACATCGGCGAGGACGCCGCGGAGAAGGCCCTCGAGGAGGAGGGCATCGACGCCGACATCGACGGCAGCGACATCAACATCGAGGGCACCGACTTCAACGTCACCACCGGTGAGCTGCCGAAGGACTTCCCGGTCGACGAGGTGCCGGTCGTCGACGGCGAGATCATCGAGGGCACCTACGCGAAGAACTCCAAGACCTGGACCACTACGGTCGAGGTCGGACCCGCCGGCGGCGACAAGCAGGCGGCGTACGACGACGCCGAGGCCACGCTCACCGGCGCGGGCGCCACGGTCGTGCAGGAGCCGGTCGACAACGGCAGCGCGATCAGCGGCGTCTACGCGACGGCCTCCCACACGGTCACGCTTTCCGTGACCGACTCCAACCGCGTCATCGTCAATTACCTGGTGGCGCCGAAGTAGCACGCGAAACCGTCCTGATGGCTGATGGCGTCCGGCGGCGATCGGGCGTAACGTCGGAGAGTCCTCCGGTCCGGGACCGCTCAGCGTTTGTGGGGACATGAGCGGTCCTGGGCCGGTTGGCGGGTCCTGACCATTCGGGCTTGGTGCATCGGACAGAATGCCCCAGTGAGCGGCGGGAAGCGCGCGGGTGAGCGCCATAAGCAGGGATTCCGCCCTGTGCTGCTCCTCCTCGCCATCGGCATCACCCTCTGTGTGGTCGCCTGGGGCTACCTGGTCTACGCCGCGATCGACTTCGGCTCGACCGCCCGCCACGAGAACGACTCCGAAGCATGGGGCTACCTCGCGGTCGCGGCCGTCGGCGCCGTCGCCTGCCTGTTCCTCGGCTTCATGCTGGTCGCGCGGTTCTCCCGCGCGCTCGGCTTCACCAAAGCACCGGATCCCAAGCCGAAGAAGGATCCGGGCGCGCCCAAGGGCGGCAAGCGGGCTGCTCGTTAGGGCGGTCGACAGCCATACGTAGCGGCAACTCGCGTCGAGCGCCCACTCTCCACAGAGCAGATCGAGGGGTGTCGGCGGAACGAGATTCCGCGGTACTTTCGTGCCCCCGCCCGTGGGTCAGGGCGGCGTTTCATCTCGGGAGGCCTGCATGACCGTGACTCTCCGCGGACGATCGGCAATCGGAGTCACCGCGCTGCTGATCGCCGGGCTTGTGGCGGGCTGTGAGGACGAAGAGGATCCCCCGCAGCCGCTCGAGTCCAGCAGCAAGCCTGCTCCGCCTCCCACCAGTGCGACGACCGAGCCCACCCCGACCGGGCCGGTGGAACCGACACTTCCGGTCGAAGCCGAACCAGAGACGAAGGAAGGGGCTACGGCGTTCGTCCAGTACTACTGGCAGGTCGTCAGTTTTGCCCGCCGCACAGGCGATGTCCGCCTTCTCAGCACCCTGTCGGTCCCCTCGTGCGAAGGCTGCAACGGCGGGATCAAATCCATCAGCCGGGTCTACAAGCGAGGAGGCCGCATTCTCGGCGGCAGCTTCGAACTCAAGAAGGCGATTCCTGGGCAAACGCCGAGCGGTGCTTGGAACGTGTCGACGCGCGTCAAGGTGAACCGCTCCCGAACCGTTGGCGCGGGCGACCTCAACCAGAACGTGCGAGCTGGCGAGCTCAACTTCCTCTTCGGGCTGGAGCGTGCAAACGGCTCGTGGCAGATCACATTCTTGGACGTCCCATGAGTCGCCTACTTGCGCTCATATTGATTGTGCTGACCTTGCGATTCGGCGACGCAGCAGCACTCGACGATCCATGGGTCGATGCCGACGAGGACAGCTTTGCGACTGGCGTAAAAGAGTCGAACGGCGGGTCGACCGTCCCGCCGTCGACCGACCCTGTTCAGCAAGTGGGGACCTACCGCCAAGAGCCAGCGTGTGTCGGAGTGTGCACTGGCGAGCTCACTTGTCCGGACGGCACGTTCAAGATCCATTCGTGGATTGAGCTCCCGAACGGGCAGCGCGTGAACGACTCCTACTGGTGCCCCTCCGATGGCGGGCCGCCGGTCGTCACCGACGATGTCGTCGCCACCGCATTCCGTCGGATCTCCCTCCCGCCTTCGACCTTCTCCATCCAGCCTCCGGGCGGCCAGACGCTGGTGAACTTCAAGACGAACTTCTTCACCGAGGAGCGGACGCTCAACCGGACCGTCACCCTGCTCGGGCAGCGGGTCGACCTGCGGATCTGGGCGCACTCGTACACCTGGCACTTCGGTGACGGCGAGTCGATCACGACCAGCAAGCCCGGCGCGCCGTACCCGAAGCTGCTGATCACCCACAACTACCTGAAGAAGGGCGACTACCGGCCGGCGATGGACACCACCTGGGTTGCGGACTACCGGGTCGGTGGCGGTGCGTGGCAGTCGGTACCGGGCAGCGTCACGATCGAGGGCGCGCCCGCCAACCTGGAAGCGATCGAAGCCAGACCGACCCTCGTCGGCTACGGCGGCTAGGTCTCGATACGCCCTCGCCTGGCGGCTCGGGGCTACTCGACCACCGACGAAAGGCGCGAAGGGCGGACCCGGGGTCACGGGTCCGCCCTTCGTCTTCCCCTTCGGGCCCGGGCAGTGGGCCCTGTCGTCCGCGGGGGTCGAGGTCGCGGACGAAGTTTGTTCAGTTGCGGGGTCTCGGTACGCCCTCGCCTGGCGGCTCGGGCTACTCGACCACCGGGTCGTCAGTCGGTGGGGATCCGGAGCGTCTGGCCGGCGAGGACCATCCTCGAGTCGAGGCTGTTCATCTCCTGGATGCGCTCGACCATGGCGCCCACGTCGCCCTCGCCGGTCACGGCGGTGGCGTCGGCGGCGATGTCCCACAGGGTCTCGCCGGGAGCGACGGTCACGACCTCCACCTGCTTGACGCCGGCGTCCTGGGTGGCGACCGAACCGGCCGCGAACCACACGCCCAGCGCGAAGGCCAGCAGCACCCCGAAACCGAAGACCACCAGCCGGCCACGCCGGGTGAGGCGCACCTGACGAGCGCTGTAGCTGACCTGCGGGGTGAAAGTGATCGTGCTCATCGTGTGACCTCCGGGGGAAGGGCTCCGACTCTCGGAGCCCGGGGGATCTGGTGTGTTCGAGTGATGTCTATCGAGGACCTCCGACAGAGACCGTTCGATCAACAGTTCGATCGAACACATGTACGAGACTAGATCACTTGTTCGAACGGTTCAAGGACCGGCTCGAAAGTTTGTTCGAGGGCGTGTCGCGACACGCAGGTTCGAACAGATGTTTGAAACCGAGGTGTGATTGGGGTTACCGTCGAGCCATGCCAAACGACAGGGCGAAGAAGGTCAGCGAGCTTCCCGACGGCCCGCCCGACGCGAGCGGGCTCACGCCGCGGCAGCAGCGAGTGCTCCAGCACATCAAGGACTGCATCGACCAGCGCGGCTATCCCCCGAGCATGCGCGAGATCGGCAAGGCCGTCGGCCTGACCAGCACCTCGAGCGTCGCCCACCAGCTGCGCGTGCTGGAGGAGAAGGGCTTCCTCAAGAAGGACCCCAGCCTCCCCCGCGCCCTCCAGGTCGTGCTGCCCGAGACCATGCGCCGGCAGGCGGTCGGCTCGGCGTCGGAGACGTCGTACGACGAGACCGGCTTCGGCGACTCCGCTCCCGTCCCCACCAACGTGCCCATGGTCGGCCGGATCGCGGCCGGTGGCCCGATCCTCGCCGAGGAGCGGATCGAGGACGTCTTCCCGCTCCCCCGCCAGCTCGTCGGCGACGGCCAACTGTTCCTGCTCGAGGTCAGCGGTGAGTCGATGATCGACGCCGCGATCTGCCACGGCGACTACGTCGTGATCCGCCAGCAGCCGACCGCCGAGAACGGCGAGATCGTCGCCGCGATGATCGACGGCGAGGCCACCGTGAAGACCTTCCAGCGCAAGGACGGCAGGGTCTGGCTGCTCCCGCACAACGACGCGTTCGAGCCGATCGACGGCACCGACGCGACGATCCTCGGCAAGGTGACGGCGGTCCTCCGGCGGGTGTGATCGCTAGCGCGGTAGCTCTTCCGGCTTGTGCTCGTCGACCCAGTCGTCGATCCGTTGCCACCAGTCGAAGAGCCAGGTGATCTGCTCCTCGCGACCCGTGGGGATCTCATCCCGGGGCACGCGCCACCACCCCATCTGCAGCCGTTTGTCCATCGGCAGCTCGCGCCAGATGTCGCCGAGCGAGTCGATGTGGTCGAGCCCGGTGTGCGCGACCAGCAGGACGTCTGCCTCGGGCGATGCTTCGAGCGCTGCGAGCGCGCCGCCCGGTCGCGGCGCGAGGACGTGGGACATCGCCTCGGCGCGGACAGCCATGTCCTCGCGGCCGAGCTTCCGGAGCCGGGCGATGGACCGGGTGCGCCGCCCCTTCGTGAAGTTGCCTCCCTCGGGGAAGATCACGAACGCGTCGTTGGCGTCGAGGTGGCGGGCGAGGTCGCCGACCTCGGCCTCGAGATCCCGACCGGGACGGTGCGACACGAACCGGCTCGGCACCCGCGCGAGCATCACGCCCAGCGCCGGGTCCCAGGCGAGCATCTCCTTGAGCACGATCCGCGGCTCGCGGTGGTACCAGTGCATCAACGCGTACATGATCGAGAACGAGTCGCCCACGCCGGCGTGACGACAGAACACCAGCAGCGGATGCCCTGGGAACGCGTCCGGCGCCGTGCCGACCGTCTCGATCTTCAGCCGCAGCACGCGCCGCGCCTCCCGGAAGAAGACCACCAGGTAGGTCCGCATGATCGCGTAGTGCATCCGCTCGAACCACGGCCGGCGTAGCCGCCAACCGAATCCCGAGCCGATCCACAGCGCGAACAGGGCGACCAGGGCCAGGGTCTCCAGCGTCAGGTGCAGCAGCCCGACCCAGAGCAGGCGCACCGGTCGCAACCAGCCGGGGACGAACGCCGACGCGATCCCGGTCGCCAGCAACCACAGCGGCAGGCTGGTCCACAGGGTCACGGTCAGCAGGATGAGCAGCGGCGCGAGGACGAACCGTCGGATGACCCAGGCGATCGCGGGATGGATCATGCGACCTCCGCAAGATAGGTGAGTCCGGCCCGGTAGGCCGCCTCGATCCGCCGGTGGACTGCCGAGGCGTCCCGGTAGGCCAACGGCGAGTCGTCGTCCGCGGTGACGGCGGACGGCAGGACATAGGCGTCGACGTCGGCCGGCAACGCGTCCAGCTCGCGATGGAACCGGTGCCGGCGGGCGATCTCGAAGGACACCCGGGCGACCTCCCAGGGCCGGCGTGGCGGGCTCAACCGCCGCTCGGCGCGACCGACCTGGAGCACGAAGATCCGGCGCGCGCCCAGCTCGGCAGCGCGCCCGACCGGGATCGAGTTCACGATCCCACCGTCGAGGTAGTGCTCGCCGTCGACCTCCGCCGGCGGCAACAGCCCTGGTACGGCGGCCGAGGCCAGCACCGCCGGGACGACCGGGCCCGTCGTGAACCAGTGCTCCGACGCCCGCTCGATGTGGGACGCACAGCACTGGAACGGGACCGCGAGGTCCTCGAACCGGACGCCCGCGAACTCCCTCTCCAGGCGTTGACGCAACGGCTCCGCCGAGTGCAGGTGAGTGCCGGTCCGCCACGCGCGGCGCAGCTGCGTCCACGCCCGATCGGCGTAGACGTCGCCCCCCTCGGCGATCTCGGTCCAGAGGTCACGCAGCCGGTCGACGCAGGCGGACGTCGGGTCGTTCGCCACCACCAGGCCGTTGAGCGCACCGACCGAGGTGCCCACCACCAGGTCAGGGACGATCCCGCGCTCGAACAGGGCTCGGACCATCCCCACCTCGACCGCGCCCAGCAGCCCGCCTCCGCCCAGGACGAAGGCGGTAGGACCCGCCGCGGAACGACTCATCGCTTTCGGAAACTACACCGGAACGGGCGTGGGAGGCTGTGTCCATGGCGTCGGCGGAGGGACCCGGGCTCATCGGGCGGATGGCCGGTGCGGTGACCGGCCGGGTGGTCGACGCCGTACCGCCGGAGGTGATCCTGGATCACCTCGACCTCGACGCGTTCCTGGACCGCATCGACATCAACCACCTGCTCGACCGGATCGACGTCGACCGGCTGTTGGCCAGGGTCGATCTCAATGCGTTGCTCAGTGATGTCCAGCTGGCTGAGCTGGTCCGTCGGGCCGGCATCCCCGAGCTGGTTGCCGAGACGTCGGGCCAGCTCGCCGGAGGCGTGCTGGACTCTGCGCGCCGGCAGCTCGTGGGTGTCGACACCCTGCTGGAGCGGATCTTCATCCGGGCGATGCGCCGCCGGCCACCCGACCCGGTCGCGCCGGCGGTCGTGCCCGGATCCCGTTCATCGCACAGGGAGCAGGTGAGCGGTCGGTTCGCGGGAGCGGCCAGTCGCGCGGTCGCCGCCGGCGTGGACCTCGGTGTCATCCTGCTGTCCTACTCGGCGCTGGTCGGCCTGACGGAGTTCGTGGGCCAGGCGCTGTTCGACGTCTCGGTGCGCGGTGCTTCCGGGCTCGTCGCGGCGATCGCACTCGGCGCCTGGGCCGTCGTCTACATCGTGACGGCGACGACCATCACCGGTCGCACCGTCGGCAAGGCCCTGGTCGGCCTGAAGATCGTCAGCCGCGACACCTCGCCACTACGGCCAGGGGCCGCGGCCCTCCGGGCGCTGACCTTCCCCTTCAGCACGGCGCTCCTCGGCCTCGGCCTGCTGCCCATCCTGACCAGTAGTCGGCATCGCGCACTGCACGACGTGCTCGCCGGCACCGTCGTGGTCTACGACTGGGGCGATCGTCCCGCGGAGCTGCCCGCACCGCTCACCGCCTACCTCCGCCGGCGCAACGTGGCGTGATCCGGGTCTGGGCGGCCCGGTCTCACTCCGTCGTCCCGGACAGACGGGTCAGCGCCTTGCGGACGACGGCCGGATCGGTCGTGGTCCACATCGGCGGCAGGCTGGCCTTGAGGAAGCTGCCGTAGCGGGCGGTGACCAGCCGCGGGTCGAGTACGGCGACCACACCTCTGTCCTCGTGGGTGCGGATCAACCGGCCGGACCCCTGCGCGAGCAGCAGGGCCGCGTGGGTCGCGGCGACCTGCATGAAGCCGTTGCCGCCTGCCTGGTCGGCCGCCTTCTGACGGGCGCTCATCAGAGGGTCGTCGGGGCGGGGGAACGGGATCCGGTCGATGATCACCAGCTGGCAGGTGTCGCCCGGGACGTCGAGCCCCTGCCACAGGCCGAGAGTGCCGAACAGGCAGGTGTGCGGGTCCTCAACGAACTGCCGCGCGAGCTCGGGCAGCTGCGCGTCGCCCTGGGCCAGCGTCGTGAGGTGGGGCAACTTCTCGCGGACGTAGTCGGCCGCCGTCTCCGCCGCTCGCCGGCTCGAGAACAGGCCGAGAGTGCGGCCGTCGGCGGCGTCGACCAGCTCGGTGATCTCGTCGAGCTGGGCGGTGCCGAGGCCGTCGCGCCCGGGCTGCGGCAGGTGGCGGGCGACGTACAGGATCGACTGCTTGCCGTAGTCGAACGGGCTGCCGACGTCGAGGCCAACCCAGGGCTCGGCGTCGTCCTCCATCTCCTCGACCGATCCGAGCGGCACCCGCTCGCTGGCCTTCAGGCCGACCGAGGTGGCGACGGAGGTGAAGTCGCCACCCAGCATCAGGGTCGCCGACGTCATCACCACGGTCTTGTCGGCGAGCAACATGTCGCGCAGCGGACCCCACACCTGGAGCGGCGCGATGCAGAGCCGGGGCGGCAATCGGTCGGTGCCCTCGGTCAGCCACAGCACGTCGGAGTCGGCGTTGGCCGCCATCCGGTCGGCGGTCGCGAACAGCTCCTGCACGTTGCCCTTGGCCTGGGTGAGCCCCGCGTCGGCCTCGTCGCTCGCGTCGGCCTTGGGGAAGGCGCTGGCCAAGGCACGGGCCGCGTCGCGCACCAGCGACAGCGCGTCGGCGAGGTCGTCGGGCACCGCGTCGAACCGGCCCGGCCGGGCCTCGCCGATTGCGGCCCGCAGCGCGCCGGCGGCGTCCTCGAGGTCGCCGGCCGGGTCGCCGGAGTCGGACTTCACGTGCCGCGCCGAGCGGCGGGCCGCCCGTTCGACCTCCGACGCCCAGAGCTCGTCGGTGGCCGCCTGGGTCACCCGGGCCGTGAGCTCGTGCGCCTCGTCGATCACCACGACGTCGTAGTCGGGGATCATCGGCACGCCCTCGATCGCGTCGATGGCGAGCAGGCTGTGGTTGGTGACGATCAGGTGGGAGCGATGGGCCTTCTCCCGCGCGCGCTCGGCGAAGCACTCCTCGCCGAACGGGCACTTCGTGGCGCCGAGGCACTCGCGCGCGGTGACGCTGACCTGCCGCCACTCACGGTCGGTGTGGCGCGGGGCGGCGTCCTTCTCGCCGGTGCCCTCGGCCTTCGCCTCGCCCTCGGCCCACTCCCGCAGCGCGAGCACCTTCTTGCCGAGCGCGCCGAGCGCGGCCTCCGCCTTGATCAGCTCGCCCTGCTCGTCCGGCACGCCCTCGCGGATCCGGTGGAGGCAGGCGTAGTTGGAACGGCCCTTCAGCACGGCGTAAGACGTGTCGACGCCGGTCCGGCCCTCGACCGCCTTGGTCAGCCGCGGCAGGTCACGTTCAACGAGTTGGTGCTGCAGCGCCAGGGTCGCGGTGGCGACGACGACCCGCTTGTTGTGATGCAGGGCGGGGACGAGGTAGCCGAGCGACTTGCCGGTGCCGGTGCCGGCCTGGACCAGGAGGTGACGGCGCCCCGATGGTGCCGCCATCGACTCGGCCACCGCCTCGGCCATCGCGATCTGACCCAGCCGCTCGCTGCCGCCGAGCGCCTCGACGGCCGCGGCGAGCGTGGCGCGCAGCGCTTCGTGGTCGACCCCAGGCATGCCCGGAACCCTAGGCGCTGACGCGGACACCTACAGCGCCGCCTCCACAAGGAGTTCTTGGTTTCGAGGCTCGGCCGCGGGCGGCCTCGCACCTCAACCAGCGGACTGCGCTCGCACCTCAACCAGCGGCGACAGCTCAACCAGCGGACTGCGCTCGCACCTCAACCAGCGGCGACAGCTCAACCAGCGGACACGCCGGACATCTCCGCGGTGGCGGCACGCTCGACGGCCCGGTCGATCGACTCGGGCGCCAGCACGTGTCCGATGGCGAGCGCGGCGGCGCCGATCACGCCGGCCCGCTCACCGGCGCGGGACGTGACGATGCGGAGGTGCTCGGTCGCCAGCGGGAGCGACCGCTGGTAGACCACCTCGCGGATCCCGGCGAGCAGCCCCTCACCGGCGGCCGCCAGGCCACCGCCGATCACGATGACCGAGGGGTTCACCAGGTTGACGAGGGTGGCGAGGACCTCGCCGAGATCCCGGCCGGACTGGCGCACCACCTGGATCGCCTGCTGGTCGCCGCCGCGGACCAGGGCCACGACGTCGTGGTCGTGGGCCAGCTCGACGCCGGCGCTGCGGACCGCCGCGGCCAGCGCCGGCACCGCCGCGATCGCCTCCAGGCAGCCCTGGTTGCCGCACCGGCAGGTCACGTGGGCAGCGCGGGGCAGGTGGACGTGGCCGAGGTCGCCGGCGGTGCCCTGGGCGCCACGCTGCAGCGTGCCGCCGGAGATGATGCCGGCGCCGATGCCGGTGCCGACCTTGATGAACACCAGGTCGGAGACCTCCCGCAGGTGCGCGTGCTGCTCGCCCAGAGCCATGATGTTGACGTCGTTGTCGACGAGCACGGGTACGGCGAACGCCCGCTGCACGTGGCCCGGCACGTCGTACCGGTCCCATCCCGGCATGATCGGCGGGTTGATGGCGCGGCCGGTGGAGTGCTCGACCGGCCCGGGGAGCCCGATCCCGATCGCGGCCAGCTCGGCGACGTCGCGGCCCTGGTCGGCGAGCAGCTCCCGGACCACGTCGTCGACCCAGCCGAGCACCCGCTCCGGCCCGAGCGCGATGTCGAGCTGCACCGACCGCTCGGCGAGGATCCGGCCGTCGAGATCGGCGATCGCGGCGGTCGCGTGGGTGGCGCCGAGGTCGACGCCGACCACCACCCGGGCACCGGGGTTGAACGCCAGCAGCGAGGGCGGGCGACCGCCCGTCGAGACCCCGCCGAACGGCACCACCAGGCCGAGGCGCATCAGCGCGTCCAGCCGGGCGGAGATGGTCGATCGGGCCAGTCCGGTGGCCTCGACCAGCTGGGCCCGGGTCCGCGGCTGACCGTCCCTGAGGAGGTCGAAGATGTCGCTGGGCCGCACGCCAGGAGTCAACCACGCGGACTTCAGTACGTCCAGCAATCAACTTTTGACAACCTCTCGACAGAAGTGGGTGACGCGTGCCACAGTGACCGCGTGCCGCACCCGCTGCAGACCGATCGGCCCACCGAGACCGATCCCGCTCGCGTCGACGAGGCCCCCGTCGTGCTCCGTGCCCGGGGACTCACGAAGAGCTTCGTCGGCAACACCGTCCTGGCCGACGTCGACCTCGACCTGCGCGCCGGGCAGGTGCACGGCCTGGTCGGCGAGAACGGCGCCGGCAAGTCGACGCTGATGAAGATCCTCGCCGGGGTGCACACCGCCGATCGCGGCACCGTCGAGCTCGACGGCCGCACCGTGAGCTTCCACCACCCGACGCAGGCCCAGGGCGCGGGCATCTCCACGGTGTTCCAGGAGTTCAACCTGCTCCCCGAGCGCACCGTCGCCGAGAACATCTGGCTGGGCCGCGAGCCGCGTCGACGCGGGTTCGTCGACGTCGGCCGGATGCAGCGTGACACCCAGACGCTGCTCGACGACCTCGGCGTGACCGGCCTCCGCCCGCAGCAGCGGGTGCGCAGCCTCTCCGTCGCGGAGCAGCAGATCGTCGAGATCGCCAAGGCGGTCAGCTTCGACGCGCGGATCATCGCCATGGACGAGCCGACGGCAGCGCTGGCCGACCACGAGGTCGGCCTCCTCTACTCGATCATCCGCGGCCTGACGGCCCGCGGGGTCGCGATCCTCTACGTCTCCCACCGGCTGAAGGAGATCTTCGACCTCTGCGAGACGATCACCGTGCTCAAGGACGGCCGGCACGTCGCCACCCGGCCGGCGTCCCAGTACGACGAGGCCGAGCTGGTGCGGCTGATGGTCGGCCGGGAGATGTCGTCGTTCTTCCCCGACCCGGTCGCCGGCACCGAGGTCGGCACTACCCGACTCGAGCTGCACGGCGCCGGCAACGGCTACGTCGACGGCATCGACCTCACCCTCCGCGCCGGCGAGATCATCGGCATCGCCGGCCTCCAGGGCTCGGGTCGCACCGAGCTGATGGAGGCGGTCTTCGGCGTCACCCCGTTCACCCGCGGCACCATGAAGGTGAACGAGCGGGCGGTCCGACCGAGGTCGCCACGATCGGCTGTCCGGGCGGGGATCGCGCTGATCACCGAGGACCGCAAGGCCACCGGTCTCGCGCTCAACCAGTCGATCCTCGACAACGCGCTCGGCCCCGTCCGCGCGGTCTTCCCGCGCCGCACCGGGCGGGCGCGGCGGGAGGTCCCGGGCCTGCTGAGCAACCTCGCGGTCGCGGCGCGCGCGCTCGACCAGGAGGTGCAGTTCCTCTCCGGCGGCAACCAGCAGAAGGTCGTGCTCGCCCGCTGGCTCGCCACCCGGCCCGAGGTCGTGCTGATGGACGAGCCGACCCGCGGCATCGACGTCGGAGCGAAGCACGCGATCTACGAGCTGATGCGGGTGCTGGCGAAGGAGGGGGTCGCGATCCTCATGGTCTCCAGCGAGCTGCCGGAGGTGATCGGCATGGCCGACCGGATCCTCGTCATGCGCGACGGGCGCCTCGCCGGGGAGCTGCCGGCCGGCTCCTCGGAGGAGACGGTCCTGCAGCTGGCGACCGGCGCCGCGGCCTCGAAGGGAGAGGACCGATGAGCGCGACCCACGCGTCCGAACGCACACGCCTCGCCAGCCGTTCCGCACGGCTCACCTCGACCGGGATCGTGCTGCTGGTGCTGGTCGCCGCCGTGGTCCTCGGCTTCGTCCTCACTGCGATCGAGGGCCGCAACTTCTTCAGCACCGGCAACCTGCGCGACATCCTGACCGCCACCAGCATCCTCGGCTTCATCGCCATCGGACAGACCCTCGTCGTCCTCGGTGGCAGCCTCGACCTGTCGGTGCCCTTCGTCGCGAGCCTGACCGGCGTGATCGCGGCCGGCACCATGGACGGCCAGCCGGGCAACGTGCTGCCCGCGGTGCTCCTGGCGCTCGCCATCGCCGCGGCGATCGGGCTCGTCAACGGCATGCTCGTCAGCCTGCTGCACGTCCACGGCTTCATCGCGACGCTCGGCATGGGGCTGATCATCAGCGGCTACATCGCCACCAACTACCAGGGCAACCACGGCTCCGCGCCGCAGTCGTTCCGCACCATCGGCATCTCCTTCATCGGTCCGGTGCCGGTCTCGACACTGATCATGCTGGGGTGCGCCGCGGTGGCGATCGTCCTGCTGCGACGCACCCGCACCGGCCTCCACCTCTACGCCGTCGGCGGCAACGCCGAGGTCGCGCGGCTGTCGGGCATCCGCACGTCGGTGCCGATCATCACGGCCCACGTGCTCTGTTCGTTGCTCGCCGCCGTCGCCGGCCTGCTGCTCCTGGCTCGGCTCTCGGTCGGCAACCCGACCATCGGAAGCCAGGGCCAGTACGACCTGATGTCGATCGCTGCGGTCGTCCTCGGCGGCACCCTGCTCGCCGGCGGCAAGGGCAACATCACCGGCACCATCGCCGGCGTCACCATCTTCGCCGTCATGGACAACGTGATGGCGGTCATGCAGACCGACTCGTTCCTGCGCAACGTGGTGCGCGGGGTCGTCATCGTCGCCGCGGTCGCGGTCTACGCCCGCCGCGACATCGACCGCAGACCCGCTCGGTTCGAGCGGCCAGGAGTCCTCGACGCGGCGCTCCAGGAGGCGAAGTGAGCACCACCGGTACGACGACGCCGCCGCGCGATGTCCTCCCCAACCACGCGCACGGGCTCGCCGTTCGCACGCTGGCCGCGGTCAGCATGCCGGGCGGCGCGGTGTTCCTCCTCGCGATCGCCCTCCTCGTCGCGACGATCATCGCCAACCCCAACTTCGGCGACCCCGGCGTCATCATCCGCTTCTTCGGCCGCACCGCGCCGATCGCCATCGCCGCCATCGGTCAGTACTACGTGATCGTCTCCGGCGAGTTCGACCTCTCGATGGGCGCGGTGATCGCCGCGCAGGTCGTGATCGCGGGCAACTACATCGGCGACGACACCGGCCGCAACCTGACCGGGCTCGTGATCATGCTGGGGTTCGGGGCGTTCATCGGCCTGGTCAACGGACTGGTCACCACATTGCTCCGGGTGCCCAGCTTCATCGTGACGCTCGCGATGATGCTCGCCCTGACCGGCCTGGTCCGCTACCAGTCCGGTGGCGCCGCGGACGCCCCGCCCAACGACGACTTCCGTCAGCTCGGCCGGGGCGTCATCGAGGACGTGCCCGTCGTCGAGGTCATCCCCTACCCGTTGATCATCCTGGCCGTGCTGTCCGTCGCGGCCGCCTGGCTGATGCGCCGCCCGTTCGGCCGGACCCTGCTCGCCGTCGGGGACAACCCCGAAGCCGCGCACGTCGCCGGTTCCCGCGTGTGGTGGGTCAAGACCCGGGCCTTCATGCTCTCCTCGATCGCCGCCACCGTCTCCGGGGTGCTTCTCGTGGGGTACGCCGGCGTCCACCCGAGCGTTGGTCAGGGCTACGAGTTCGCCGCCATCACGGCCGTCGTCCTCGGCGGCGTCGTCCTCGGCGGCGGACGCGGGTGGGTGCTCTCCGCCGCGGCCGGCGCGTTCGCGCTCGAGCTGCTCTTCACGCTCCTCACGGTCCTCGAGGTCGAGTCCACGTGGCGCGACACCGTGCAGGGCCTGATCATCATCGTCGCGGTCGCCGTCGCGGCCCGCGCCTGGACGTTCGGGCGTCGTCCCTCGACCCCCACACCCACCGAACCCACACCGCCCGCCCCGGGCACGAACACAGGAGAAAACCGATGAGGAGATCGAAGATCACTGGCGTGCTCGCGGGGGTGGCGGTGCTAGCCGTGCTCACTGCGTGCTCGACCGAGGAGCCGGACGAGGAGACCGGCGCCACCGACAGCACGTCGGAGGAGGAGGGTGGTGAGTCCTCCAGCGACGAGTGGTTCGTCCAGGCGGACTACGACGAGCAGGAACAGCAGATGACCGCCACGTTCGAGGGCAACCCCGACGAGCCGTGGCTGCAGTACATCGACGGGCCGATGACCGACACCTCGCAGTTCGCCACGCAGGAGGCGATGAAGGTGTGCTTCGCCAACGCGTCGATCTCCAACCCGTGGCGCCAGACCGGCTGGATCACCATGAACCAGCAGCTCGAGGTGCTGGAGGAGAGCGGTGTCATCTCCGAGATGGAGACCCGCGACGCCGGTGACGACGACAACACCCAGATCGCCGACATCGATTACTTCATCAGCGAGGGCAACTGCGACGTCTTCATCATCTCGCCGAACTCGACGGCGGCGCTGACCCCGGCGGTCGAGCGGGCGTGCGACACCGGCAAGCCGGTGATCGTCTTCGACCGTGGTGTCGAGACCGACTGCGCGACCACGTTCATCCACCCGATCGGTGGCTACGCGTGGGGCATCGCGACGGCGAACTTCCTCGTGGACAACCTCGAGGAAGGTGACCGGGTGATCGCGCTGCGCATCCTCCCGGGCGTCGACGTGCTCGAGACCCGCTGGGCCGCCGCGGAGAAGATCTTCGAGGAGAACGGCATCGAGGCGGAGGACCACTTCACCGGAGCCGACCCGGCCGAGATCAAGAAGATCATCACCGACGCGCTCGTGCAGGGCGAGGTCCACGGGGTGTGGATGGACGCCGGCGACGGCGCCGTCGCGGCGATCGAGGCGTTCGAGGACCAGGGCGTCGAGTACCCGGTGATGACCGGTGAGGACGAGATGAGCTTCCTCCGGGCGTGGGAGGAGACCGGCCTGACCGGCCTGGCCCCCGTCTACTCCAACTTCCAGTGGCGCACCCCGCTGCTGGCCGTGGAGAAGATCGCCAAGGGCGAGGAGATCCCCGCCGAGTGGGTGCTCCCGCAGGAGCCGATCACCGAGGACGAGCGCGCGCAGTACCTCGAGGCCAACGAGGGCATGCCCGAGGGCCACTACGCCAAGTTCGGCGGCGAGGACCTGCCGGGTTATCCCGACGCGTGGCAGGACCGGTAGATCCCGTAAGACGCCAGTAGCGGGCTCGGCGCTCGCACCTCAGCCATCGGCTCCATCGGTGGCTGAGGTGCGGGGCCGCCCGTCGAGCACCTTCCCCCCAAGAAAGGCCTCACCGTGAGAGCCATCGGCGTCAACACGTGGGTGTGGACCTCCCCGCTCACGGACGCGAACCTCCCCGACCTGCTCCGGCACATCGCCGCGCTCGGCTTCGACGCGGTCGAGTTGCCGCTGGAGAACGACGGCGACATCAGCGCCGGTCCGACGCGGGACGTGCTCGCCGAGACCGGTCTGACGCCGTACGTCGTCGGGGCGATGGCTCCCGGACGCGACCTGGTCTCCACCTCCCCGGAGACCGTCACCAGCACCCAGGACTACCTGCGAGCCTGCGTCGACCTCGCCGAGGGCGTCGGAGCAGCGGCTGTGTGCGGGCCGTTCTACGCCCAGACAGGACGGGTCTGGCGGCTCGACGACGACACGCGCGCGGCGGCGTACGACGAGTGGCGGACGAATCTCGCGCCGGTCGTCGCGTACGCCGGCGAGCGCGGCGTGCGGATCGGGATCGAGCCGCTCAACCGCTACGAGACCTCGCTGGTCAACACCGTCGACCAGGCGCTGGAGGGCCTCGGTCCGCTGCTCGGGCCCGGCCTCGGGCTCGCGCTCGACAGCTACCACCTCAACGTCGAGGAGCGATCGAGCGCCGACGCCGTGCGGCGCGCGGGCGAGCACCTCGTCCACGTCCAGGTCTGCGGCAGCGACCGCGGAGCCCCCGGCGGCGACCAGACCGACTGGCCGGCGCTGCTCGCGGCGCTGGACGAGGTCGGCTACGACGGCCCGCTGAACATCGAGAGCTTCACCCCCGACAACGCCGCGATCGCCGTGGCCGCGTCGATCTGGCGGCCGCTGGCCGCCTCCCCCGACGACCTCGCCCGCGACGGCCTCGCCTTCCTGCGCGCCGTCCAGCCCGCCGCACCGACCGGAGGCACCCGATGACCGGCAGACATGGCAAGCCGCTCGGGGTCGCCGTCGTCGGCTACTCATTCATGGGTAAGGCCCACTCCAACGCCTGGCGCAACGTCGGCGCGTTCTTTCCCGACACCCCGGCGGTCCGGCAGCAGGTGCTCGTCGGCCGGGACGCCGCGGCGGTGAAGGCCGCCGCGACGCGGTACGGCTGGGCCGACGCCGAGACCGACTGGCGCGCGGCGATCGCCCGCGACGACGTCGACGTGGTCGACATCTGTACGCCCGGCGACACCCACGCCGAGATCACGCTCGCCGCGCTCGAGGCCGGCAAGCACGTGCTGGTCGAGAAGCCCGTGGCCAACACCGTCGCCGAGGCCGAGCGGATGGTCGCCGCGGCCGAGGCCGCGCGCGAGCACGGACAGCGGACGATGGTCGGCTTCAACTACCGGCGGGTGCCCGCGCTCGAGCTCGCCAGACGACTGATCGCGGAGGGCCGGATCGGCAGCGTGCGGCAGGTGCGAGCGTCGTACCTCCAGGACTGGCTGACCGATCCCGCAGCTCCGATGACCTGGCGGCTGCGCAAGGAGTCCGCCGGTTCCGGCGTGCTCGGTGACCTCGGCTCGCACGTCGTCGACCAGGTGCAGCACCTGCTCGGCGATCGCGTGGTGTCGGCGGCCGGCCACCTGCGGACGTTCGTGCCGACCCGCCCGGGGCCGAACGGTCCGGAGCGGGTCACCGTCGACGACGCGGCGTGGGCAACGCTCGAGACCACGAACGGCGTGGTGGCGAGCGTCGAGGTCAGCCGGATGGCGACCGGGCGCAAGAACGCCCTGGCCCTCGAGGTGTACGGCGACCACGGGTCGATCACGTTCGACCTCGAACGGCTCAACGAGCTGCAGGTGCTCGAAGGCCCCGGCGGCGAGGCGGCCGGCGCGCGCCGGGTCGTCGTCACCGAGCCGCACCACCCCTGGGTCGGCGCGTGGTGGCCGCCCGGCCACGTGCTCGGGTGGGACCACACGTTCACGATCCAGGCCGCCGAGCTGCTGACAGCGATCGCGTCCGACACCGACCCGGCCCCGTCGTTCGCGGACGGCCTCGCGGTGCAGAAGGTGCTCGGAGCGATCGAGGAGTCGGCCGGGCAACGCGGCGGGCGCGTGGACGTCGTACACACTCAGCCGTAGACCGAGCCGCAGAACACGAGGAGGACCGATGGGCAAGCGCTTCACGCTCTTCACCGGCCAGTGGATCGACCTCACGCTCGAGGAGGTCGCGGAGCTGGCGGCCGGGTGGGGGTACGACGGGCTCGAGATCGCCGTGTCCGGCGAGCACCTCGACGCGTGGCGGGTCGACGAGGAGGGCTACGTCGAGGGGCGCCTCGAGATTCTGCGCAAGCACGGGCTCGGCTGCTGGGCGATCTCGAACCATCTGACCGGACAGGCGATCTGCGACGACCCGATCGACTTCCGCCACCAGGCGATCGTGCGCGACCGGGTGTGGGGCGACGGCGACCCCGAGGGCGTGCGGCAGCGGGCCGCGGAAGAGATGCGGCTGACCGCGCGGCTCGCGCAGAAGATGGGCGTCGACACCGTCGTCGGGTTCACCGGGTCGTCGGTCTGGCGGTACGTCGCGATGTTCCCGCCGGCGCCCGCCGACCGGATCGAGGCCGGCTACCAGGACTTCGCGGACCGGTGGCACCCGATCCTCGACGTCTTCGACGAGTGCGGCGTGCGGTTCGCGCACGAGGTGCACCCCAACGAGATGGCCTACGACTACTGGACCACCGTGCGGACGCTCGAGGCGATCGAGCACCGGCCGGCGTTCGGCCTCAACTGGGACCCGAGCCACATGATGTGGCAGGGCCTGGACCCGGTCGCGTTCATCACCGACTTCGCCGACCGGATCTACCACGTCGACTGCAAGGACACCCGGATGCGGATGGGCGGCGGCCGCAACGGCATCCTGTCCTCCCACCTGCCGTGGGGCGACCAGCACCGCGGCTGGGACTTCGTGTCGACCGGCCGCGGCGACGTGCCGTGGGAGGACTGCTTCCGCGCGCTCACCGCGGTCGGGTACGACGGGCCGGTCTCGGTCGAGTGGGAGGACGCCCGGATGGACCGGCTCCACGGCGCTCCGGAGGCGCTGGCGTTCCTCCGGAGGTTCGACTACGACCCGCCCGCGACGGCGTTCGACGCAGTGTTCAGCAAGCAGAGCGAGACAGCGAACTGACCGACGGGCCTTGGTTTCGAGGTTCGGCCGCGGGCGGCCTCACGCCTCAACCAGCGGCGCACCGCCCGGTGGTTGAGGTGCGACGAGCGCAGCGAGGAGCCTCGAAACCACCTCACGGACAGAGGCCGTCCTCAACCAGCGGCGTCGCCGGCGACCACCAGCGCCCAGCAGAGCAGGCCGAAGGCGCTGAGGTTGAGCGCCACCCGCACCCAGTTCCAGCGCACCCAGGTCGCCTCGCCGAACGCCGACCGCGTCGCAGCCGGGTCGTCCGGCTCGCCCTCGGCGACGGCCGCCTTCAGGGCGTCGTTGCGGGGCAGGTGCACCCGCACGGTGATGCCCACCAGGGCGGCGTAGAGCACGAGCGCGGCAGCGATCCAGCCGAACGCTTCCTCGTCGAGCTGCAGCAGCGCGGCCGCGGTGGTGAAGACCAGCGCGCCGAAGAACGCGGACACCATGAAGACCGGGTTGATGATCGCCCGGTCGATCGCGCCGAAGGCGACCACGAAGGTTCGGTCGTCAGTGGTCTTGAGCCCGGGCATGATCGTGTGCGCATAGAGCAAGAAGACGCCCGCGGACAGGCCCATCGTGATCGTGGCAGCGACGAGCGCGGTGAGCTGGAGGGTCTCGTTCACCCGGTCAACCTAGCGGCGCCGGCAGACAGCGCCGCGGCGACACGGTCGCCGAACTCCCGGTGGCCGTCCGCGGTCAGGTGGAGGCCGTCGGGCAGGTAGTGCAGGTCGGTGTCGAGCATCGAGAGATAACCGACGCCGTGCTCCTCGGAGAGGCGGGCGAGCAGCCGGTCGACAGCGGGGACGGCGGCGGCCCGGTCCGGCGCGGGCGCGGGGCCGACCACCAGCACCTGTCGTCCGCGCAGTGCCGACACCAGGGCAGCGAAGCCCTCCCTGATCGCCTGCCGGGGCTGGTCGACGTCGTTGAGACCGCCCTCGACGACCACCAGTCCCGGTTCGTCGGGGAGAGAGCGGGCGGCGCGAACGGCGTACGAGAGGTAACCGCACGAGCTCGCGTCGCGGCTGAAGCCCGACCCGGAGAACCCGTCCACCTCGACCCGGCCGGCCAGCCGGGTCGGCCAGCTCTCGGCCGCCCGGACCCCGAGTCCGACCGAGTAGGAGTCGCCGATCACGAGCACGTCGTCCCCGGTGCCGGTCACAAGCTCCGCTCGCTCCCTCGCCGCCGCGCGGAACTCGGTGCACCGGTCGGTGTCGGCACCGGCGTGTGTCATCACGAGGAGTCCGGTCGTCGCAACGGCGACGGTCAGGCCGACCGCGACCAACCATGCTCCCCGGATGCGCACCCGGAGATGGTCCGACGGCCGGGCCTCTCCTGTCCGCCGAATCCCCGAATCGTTGTCAGCCCGCCGCAGCCCGTCATCGGCCGGCACTGCGGAACACGCCGACCGCCACGACGAGCGAGGCGAGCATCAGTCCGACGGGGAGGAGCATCGCGACCTGGACGGCGTCGCTCACCTGAGGGGCGGCGGCGAGCCGCGCGGCCGCGGGAAGTGCTTGGAGATCGCCGATCCCGCCGTCGGCCAGCGCGGGCAGCCGGGACGCGAGGGCGGCGGCGAGGACGACCGCGACCGCCGCGGTGACCAGCGAGGTCGAGAGCTGGTTGAGCACGTTGATCGTGGTGCTGCCGGACGGGATGTCGGCGTCCGCGAGGTGCCGCGTCGCCATCGTGATGGTCGGCAGCATCGTGGCGCCCGCTCCGGTCGTGCCCAGCATGAGGAACGGCACCAGCACCCAGTACGACGTCTCGGCCCCGAGCATGAGTGCGAAGCCGCCGTAGCCGGCCGCGGCGAGGGCGATGCCGGTGCCGATGACCCGCAGCGCGGGGACCCGGTCGACCAGGCGGCCCGAGACCTGGATCGAGAGACCGGCGAGCACCGCCTGCGGCACCATCAGCAGCCCGGCGGTGGTGGCCGACTCACCGCGCGCCACCTGGAAGTAGAGCGGCACCAGCAGCAGCGTCGAGAAGTAGCCGCCGACGAACAGCACGAGCACGAGCGCGCCGCCTCCGGTGAGCCGGTTGCCGAGCAGCCGCACCTTGAGCAGCGGATGCCGGGCACGGAGCGAGTGCCGGGCGAACCCGACGAGCAGGATCAATCCAGCGACGACGGGCAGGAGCACGCCGACCGTGACCAGGGACCCGTCCGCGAGGGACGTGCCGAGGACCAGGAGCGCCATCGCCGGCGCGAGCAGCAGCAGGCCCCGCTGGTCGAGGCCGACCGAGCGGTCGCCCGGCAGCTTCGGGAGGTTGCGGCGGGCCAGCCAGATCGCGAGCAGCCCGACCGGGAGGTTGACCAGGAACATCCACCGCCACGAGAGGTTGTCGAGGAGCCAGCCGCCGAGCGGCGGCCCGAGCACCGGACCCACCAGGATCGGCAGGCCGAGCAGCGACATCACCCGGCCGCGCTCACCCTCCGGCGCTGCGCGCAGGGCCAGCGTCATCGCGGCCGGCATCACGAACCCGCCGCCGAGCCCCTGGACCACCCGGAACGCGATCAGGCTCCCCGCGTCCCACGAGCAGGCCACGAGCAGCGAGCCGGCGGTGAACACTCCGATCGCGCCGAGGAACACGCCGCGCGCGCCGTACCTCCCCATCGCCCAGGCCGCCGCCGGGATCACGGTGGCCAGCGCGAGCGTGTAGCCCGTGCTGACCCACTGGATCACCGGCAGCGACGCGCCCGTCTCCTCCGAGAGCCGCGCCAGTGCGATGGCGACCACGGTCACGTCGAGCGGGATCATGACCGTCCCCGCGATCACCGTCAGCGCCACGATCGTCGCCCGTCGGCCCGATCGCTCGGAAGCGGTCGGAACAGCTGCGGCAGTGTCGGCTGTCGTCGTCATGCGGACGAGTCTTCAAGTTCAACCGAACTTGAAGTCAAGCCGGCTGATTGGTTCAGACGGCGTACGCCGCGAGCTCGCCCGCCAGTGCCGCGGTGGCCCGCCCGGCGATCCGGGTGCCGTCGGCGGTGTGCTCGAGCTTGTCGATCTCACCGAGCCGGTGGATCTGGTCGACGAGGTCGCCGCGGGCGTAGGGAACCAGGGCGTCGAACTCGACCTGCGGCCGCGGCAGGTCGGCCTCGATGGCCGCCAGCGCGTCGTCGATGCCCTCGCCGGTGCGGGCGGAGACCACGACGGAGTGCGGCTCGCGCTGCTGGAGCCGGGCCACGACCAGCGGGTCGGCGACGTCGGCCTTGTTGATCACGACCAGCTCGGGGATCCCCGCGGCGCCGATCTCGGCCAGCACCTCGCGCACGGCACTGATCTGTCCCTCTGGATCGACGTGGGAGCCGTCGACCACGTGCACGATCAGGTCGGACTCGGCGACCTCCTCGAGGGTCGAGCGGAACGCCTCGACCAGCTGGTGCGGGAGGTGGCGGACGAAGCCGACGGTGTCGCTCAACGTGTAGACCCGGCCGTCCGACGCCTGGGTGCGCCGGGTGGTCGGGTCCAGCGTGGCGAACAGCGAGTCGTCGACGAGGATGCCCGCCCCGGTCAGCCGGTTGAGCAGCGAGGACTTGCCGGCGTTGGTGTAGCCGGCGATCGCGACGGAAGGCACGAGGTTGCGCCGCCGCTCCTGGCGCATCGTGGTGCGGGTCCCGGTCATCGCCTTCAGCTCGCGGCGCAGCTTGGCGATCCGGTCGTTGATCCGCCGCCGGTCGGTCTCGATCTTGGTCTCGCCAGGACCGCGGCCACCGATGCCGGCACCGCCGGCGACCCGGCCACCGACCTGGCGGGAGAGGTTGCCACCCCAGCCGCGGAGCCGCTGCTTCATGTAGTTGAGCTGGGCCAGCTCGACCTGGGCCTTGCCCTCCTTGGACTTCGCGTGCTGGGCGAAGATGTCGAGGATCAGCGCAGTGCGGTCGACCACCTTGACCTTGAGCTTGTCCTCGAGGTTGCGCAGCTGGCTCGGTGCGAGCTCGCCGTCGCAGATCACCGTGTCGGCGCCGGTCGCTTGCACGATCTCGCGGATGCCGTCGACCTTGCCGCGACCGACGTACGTCGCCGGGTCGGGGTTCTGGCGGCGCTGGTAGATCGCGTCCAGCACCTCCGAGCCCGCGGTCTCGGCGAGCAGCGCGAGCTCGGCCATGGAGTTCTCGGCGTCCTCGATCGTGCCGTCGGTCCAGACGCCGACCAGCACGACGCGCTCGAGGCGGAGCTGGCGGTACTCGACTTCGCTGATGTCCTCGAGCTCGGTGCGGAGCCCGGCGACGCGGCGCAGCTCGTGGCGCGCGGCGAGGTCGAGGTCACCGCTGGTGACCTCTTCGGGGTCGGGGTCTGCGTAGCCGGACTGCCAGCTTTCGTCGCCGTCGGCGGCGAGGTCGATGTCGTCGGCCTCCCAGTCGGCGGTCTGCCTGAGCTCGGCGTCGAGCGAGAAGTCTTCTGCGTGGTTCGTCATAAGTCTGTCCAGCGTAACCACGGGGCACGGTAATGGCTTCCCGATTATCGGCTGGATCGCGGAAGCCCGCACGAAGTGCGCTACCGCATTTCTTGCGTATCCGCAGTTTGTGCGGTACCGTCGCCGGCATGACCCAGGATCAACCGGTCGACCCGCACCCGTCGGATGTTGCGGAAGGGCCCGACAGGGTGGGGTCGGCTCAACTGGCGGGCGTACGCCGCGCTCTCGACGAAGCAGAGGGCAAGGATTCCGTCGGAGCCCTCCCCTACCTCCGGGAAGCGGCCGACCGGCTGACCGAGCTGATCGACGAGTCGATGGCGGCCGCCGTGCTGACCGGCCAGGCGTCGCTCCGGAGTGCCGGGGCGCAGGCCGGGCTGACGGAGAACGCCGTCGGCCCGCGGCTGGCCCGGACCCGCACCCTCAGCGCTTACGCCGACGACCGGGGCCGGGTGACCGCCTCGGGCGTCGAGAGAGCGAAGTACGACCTGGAGTCAGGGGTGCCGCGGCAACCGGCGGCGGCACCGGCCCCGATGCGGTTCAAGCCGCGTCGACCCACCAAGTAGGGAGCGGGGAACGCTCGCTCCCGGGACGGAGTCACGATGACCCGAGCGGACCTCACCCACCTCTACTTCCTCCTCGATCGCAGCGGGTCGATGCAGTCGATCAAGACCGACACCGAGGGCGGATTCGCCGCGTTCGTCGACGAGCAGCGCAAGACCGCCGGCGAGTGCCGGGTGACGCTGGCGCAGTTCGACAACGAGTACGGCGTCGTCTACTCGGACCGCCCGATCGCCGACGTACCCCCGCTCGACCTGCAGCCCCGCGGCTCGACCGCGCTGCTCGACGCGATGGGCCGCCTGATCACGACGGCCGGCGCCGAGCTGGCCGCGCTGCCCGAAGACCAGCGGCCCGGCACCGTCATCGTCGCGGTGATGACCGACGGCTACGAGAACGCCAGCCAGGAGTGGACCCACCCCGCGATCAAGGCGCTGGTCGAGCAGCAGACCAAGGACTATTCCTGGCAGTTCCTCTACATGGGCGCCGACCAGGACGCGATCGAGGTCGGGGTCAGCCTCGGCGTCTCCGCCGCCGCTTCGGTCACCTACGGGCGCGGGAAGACCAAGGAGGCGATGGCGATGAGCTCGCAGAAGATGGCGAAGCTCCGGACCTCCCGCGCGGCCCACGCCGCGGCCGGGTCCGCCGCCCCCGCGCCGATGATGGAGGCCTACACCGACGCGGAGCGGGCCGAGCTGGCCGAGTGAGCGCTCGTCACGGCACGCAGCGGCCCTCCGCGATCGACTGCATCATCGAGGTGTAGGCGTAGCACCACCACGGGTCCTCCCCGGAGGCGATCAATGCGGTGCGGTAGTCGTCGAGGGTGACGGCGACGAACTCCCGGTCGAGCTCGGCGGCGATCTCCGCGAAGCTGCGGTCGCCCGGCGCGGCGGCGGTCCGGATCGTCGGACCGTCCTCGAGCACGGCGTCGGCCAGCGCGTCGGCCGCTTCGTCGCGGGTCACCGTGGCGAACCGGCCGGCGTCCGGGAGCCGGACCGCACCGTCGCCCATCAGCGCGTGGACGAAGTCGATGAACAGCCCAGCCCGCACGACCCGGACGTCCTCGATCGCGGCGAGGAGCGCCCGCTCGGTCGCCCCGTTGGTGCGGCCGTAGCAGAACGGCGAGCCGGGATCGGCGTCGATGCTGCTCAGGTAGGCGACCCGTCGTACGCCGGCGTCGGCGGCCGCGGTGACGACCGCCAGGTGCTGCCGGAGCACGACGTCCGCCTCACCGTCGCTCGACACGAAGACCAGGGCCGCGACCTCCGCCAACGCGATCCTCATCGAGTCCGGGTCGTCGTAGTCGAACAGCCGGCACGCGACGCCGCCCGCGACCTGGGACGGATCCCGGGCGAGTGCGACCACCGGCACGCCGGCCGCGGCGAGGCGTGAGACGGCGCGGCCGCCGACCCGACCGGTCGCTCCGGTGACGGCGACGACTCCCGGGTGCACCGGAGCAGTGTGCCTCAGACCGACGATTGCCGGGACCCGGGCTCGGGCTCCAACGTGGTCTGCCACAGCACCGCTCCCGTCCCGTCGTGCAGCCGGACGGTGAGATCGCCGCTCGCCGCGAGGTCGAGGGCGCCGAAGTGCTGGTTGTCGGGCCGGGGCGCGATCATCACGTCCAGGTCCTCCACCTTGCCGTGGGCGAAGACCGTCTCCGGGCCGAAGGTGCGGTCGATCTCGTCGCTGCGGAACGTGAACGGCGAGCACTGCAGCGGACCGGAGATGAACTCCCAGAACGGCTCGAAGTCGGTGAACGTCGCTCGCTCCGGCGCGTAGTGGTGAGCGGCGGTGTAGTGCACGTCGGCGGTGATCCAGACGACGTTCTTGATCCCATGGCGCTTGATCGCCGAGAGCACCCGCCCGATCTCGTGCTCGCGTCCCAGCGGCCGGCCGTCGTCGCCGTTGGAGACGCCGTCGAGGTCGTAGGTCCGCGACGGCGGCGCGGACAGCGGCTGGTCGACCGAGATGATCTTCCAGGTCGCGGTCGACGCGCGGAGCTCCCGGATCAGCCAGTCCTCCTGCTCGGTCCCCAGCAGGCCGACCTGGAGCCGGCGACGCACGACGGCCGGGTCGACGTCCGGGTTCGGTCCGCGGAAGCTGCGCGTGTCGAGCAGGAACAGGTCGAGGTGCTGCCCGCGCGGGATCCTCCGGTAGATCCGGGTCGGCACGAACCCGTCGCCGTCGCGCGGGACCAGGCGCCGCACCGGGACGGGCTGGTACTCCTGCCAGGCCCGCCGCCCGCGGGTCGCGAGGACGTCGGCGCGGCGTTCGTCGTACCTCTCGTCGTCGATGATCTCCCCCGGCCACCAGTTGTTGCAGGTCTCGTGGTCGTCCCACTGCACCGCCGACGGCACGGCCGCGTAGAAGTCGCGCACGTTGTCGTCGCGCAGCGGGTAGCGGTGCCGGCCGCGGAACTCCGCCAGCGTCTGCGCCACCACCATCACCTCGGCGGTCAGCTCGTTGCGCCAGGTCGAGCCGTCCTCGACCTCCACCGACTCCACCATCGGCTCGTCGGCGTAGATCGTGTCGCCGACGTGGACGAAGAGGTCGGGCCGGACGTCGAGCATCCGGCGGAACGTGGTCATGCCGCCGCGCGCCCGGTCGATGCCCCAGCCCTGGCCGTTCATGTCGCCCGCCCAGGCGATCGACTGCGCGGCGGCGTGGATCGGCGCGGTGCGGAACGTCAGCGGGTGCGGCACGCTCCTCGAGCCGTCGTGGTCCTCGAACCACACCGTGGCGTCGTACTCGCGGCCCGGCGCGAGGTCGGTCAGGTGGATCCGCGCGGTGAGGTCGGTGCGGCCGTCGGTCCACGGCCCGCGGATCGTACGGCGCCGCGCGCCGCTGCCGAGCCGGACCATCATCCGGCCCGGCTCGGCCGCGCGCGACCACAGCACGGCGGAGCTCGTGGTGACCTCGCCGCTCCGGGCGCCGGAGGTCAGGTCGCGACGGCGGCTGACCAGCGACGGACCCCGGCCCATCAGCCCGAGCAGGGGGACCGCGGTCACACCGAGGCCGCTCGCGACGGTCGCCCGTCGCCCGACCCGCAGTTCGCCGAGAGTGGACTGGTGGTCCCAGAGCATTCCCACGTGCCCCGACGAAATCGGCGGCGAGCGACCGGGTGGGATGCGGCGGCGGAAAGCCGGATGACCGGCCGGGCAACTCTTGGCGCTTCGGTCCCGGACCCGGGACGCCGCTGACCGATCCTCCCGGGACGACCGGGACTGCGGGCTCATCTCGCGGGACACGCCCGCGGCGCAGCGTCACCTCAGCGGTGGACCAGCCACCGCGAGGAGGTGGTCCTGATGAGGACGTCGATGGTGGCGGCGGGCGTTGCGGCAGCTCTCCTGGTCTCCGGCTGCGGATCCGGGTCGTCCGCGGGTCCGACGGAGCGGGCGGAGCAGGCGGAGCGCGCGGAGCGGGCGGCCGGACCTGACGGAGAACGACCGGTCGTGGATGCCGACGCTCCGGACGACGAATCGGCCGAGGACTTCGTCGGTAGTGACGACTGGCGACTGGGTCCCGGTGCGTTCGACGGCCGGATCGAGGCGTACGCGACGCGCGCCAGCGCGCCCGCGGGGACCCGGGTCGGTCTCAAGGTCTCGACGTCCGCGGACACCTGGCGGGTGTCGGCGTACCGCATCGGCGCCTACCGGCACGGCTGGGGACACCTCGTCTGGCGATCGAGGCGTCAGCAGGGCCAGCGGCAGGCGGAGGCGGTCCTCTTTCCGGCGGCCACCCGGACCGTGGTCGCCCCCTGGCGCCGCAGCCTGGTCCTCGACACGACCGGCTGGCCGGAGGGCTACTACGTGCTCAAGCTCCGCACCGGCACCGGGTCCGAGACGCAGGTGCCTTACGTCGTGTCCTCGCGATCCGCCGAGGGGACTGTTGCGCTGGTGGCACCGGTGACCACCTGGCAGGCGTACAACAAGTGGGGCGGCTACAGCCTGTACGAGGGTCCCGACGGCGGCGCGCGGAGCTGGGCCGTCAGCTTCGACCGGCCCTACAACGGCGCGCCGGGCGCCAACGACTACCGCTCTGCGGCCCTGCCGATCGTGGTGCGCGCCGAGAGCCTCGGGATCCCGCTCTCGTACTTCGCGAACATCGACCTCGATGCCCGTCCGGCCGTCCTGGCGGGTGCCCGCGGGTACGTCTCGATGGGCCACGACGAGTACTGGACGACCGGGATGCGCCGGACCGTCATGCAGGCTCGCGACGCCGGCACCAACCTCGCGTTCCTCGGTGCCAACACGATGTACTGGAGGATCCGGCTCTCGTCAGGTCCGTCGGGAGCGAACCGGACCGTCGTCGGCTACCGGAGCGACGCCTACCTCGATCCGCTGCGGGACCGGGATCCCGCCAACGCCACGTCGCGGTTCCGCGATCCGCCGGTCGCTCGTCCCGAGCACGACCTGGTCGGCATGCAGTACGAGTGCTACCCCGTCGAGGAGGACTACGTCGTGGTCACGCCGGGCTGGTGGGCGTTCCGCGGGACCGGCATGGAGCGCGGCGACCGGATCGAGGAGCTCGTCGGGCTCGAGGCCGACCGGGTGTATCCGGACCGGCTCACGCCGCGCCCGATGCAGGTGCTCAGCCACACGACGTACGACTGCCGTGGCGTCATCACGTCGAGCCAGTCCGTCTACTACACCACTCCGTCCGGCGCCGGCGTCTTCGCGGCGGGCACGCTGCGGTGGGGCTGCGCCCTCATCGACTCCTGCGAGGACCCGCTCGGCGACCGGGCGAGGAGCTTCGTGGGCACCGTGACCGAGAACCTGCTGCGGGGGTACGCCGTGGGCCCGGTCGGCCTCCGGCACCCGGCCCACGACAATCTCGACGAGTTCGACCTGCCGACCTACAACACAGTGTCGGCGAGTTGATCCCGGGCCTGGGAGCATGCGTCATCATGGCTGCCATGGCCCGCACGCCGGGAAGCAACCGCGGCACCGGCTCCGCCGGGATGCTGACCCGCGTCGCCGTGGCGTCGGCCGCATGCCTGCTGGCGCTCTCGTCCTGCTCGGGGGACGACCCCGAGGACAGCACCCCGACGGACGACGAGGTCGCCCTCCACCTCGAGCTGGCCTACGGCGCCGACGACCTCGACGGCGACGCCCGGATCGAGGTCGAGACCGAGGTCGGTGACGTGCTGTCCCGCTACGTCTCGGGCGCCTTCCTCGGTGACTATCCGCGGCAGGACTTCATCGGGTCCTTCGAGGACTTCACACCGCGAGCGGCCCGCTCCGCGACGACCCACATCGAGGTCCTCACCGGCACCGGGTTCGACGACGCCTCCTCGGTGCGGGCCTCATCCCTCAGCGCCCGGCTGTCCCTGTTCGCGCCGCCGGAGGGGGTCGTGGCAGCCACGGCCGCCGTCGACTTCCGGTTCGAAGTGACCCAGGACGGCACGACGTCGACGGCCACGCTCCAGGGTCGGCTGATGCTGGTCCGCGAGCGGGGTGCCTGGTCGGTCTTCGGGTACGACGTCGCGCTCGACGACGGCGGGACCGTCGAGGGAGCGGTCTCGTGATGAGCGGTCGCGCCCTGACCCGACTGGTGTCACTCGCGGCGGTGCTCGCCATCGGTGGCCTGGTCGTGCCGGACTCGGCAGTGCATCCGACCCGGATCAGCCTCACCGAGGTCGAGACCGCCCGGACCGTCGACTTCGCCGACGACGTCGTCTGGATCCTGGTGCTCGGCTCGGACGAGGAGGGCAACACCGACGCCATCCACCTCGTCGGGCTGAACATCCCGTCCCGCCGGGCGGCCGGCATCGGCATCCCCCGCGACTTCTGGATGGAGTTCCCGGACGGGTCCGACCGAATCAACGCCGCGCTGAAAGTAGGCGGCGAGGGGCTGGTCCTGGACCTGGTGGCCGGGCTGGTGGGCATCACGCCGCACTACCTCGTGATCGCCGGGTTCGACGGCTTCCGCGACCTGGTGGACACCGTCGACGGCGTCACCGTCGAGGCCGACGAGCCGGTTCCCGACCTCGGCGTACGACGGGGACCCAACGACTTCGACGGCGCCGAAGCGCTTGCCTACGCCCGCACCCGCGACGTCACCGGCGACGACTTCGCCCGCTCCGCCCATCAGCAGGACATCATGATGGGGATCCTGCGCCGGCTCCTGGCCCGCGAGGACGAGGAAGGGTTCATCGAGGGCGGCGCGCTGGCGGCCCTTCAGGGTCTGGACACCAATCTCGCCCCGACCGACCTCTACCGGCTCGCCCAGGCCGTGACGCAGATCCGCCCCGACCGGGTCACCACGTGCGTCCTCACCGGCACCGACGACATCACGTCGGGCGGCGCGCAGGTGCTGATCCCGGACGAGGCAGCGGCTCAACGCATCGGCGACGACGTCCGCAACGACGCCCGCGTCGACCGCGGCTGCTAGCGGGTCCGTCACTCGAGGCCGGCCTCGCGGGCGAGGATGATCGCCTGCGCCCGATGTGCGACCTGCAGCTTGGCGAAGATGTTGCTGGCGTGGTTGCGGACCGTCTTGACCGACAACCCGAGCTCACGGGCGATCTCAGCGTTCTCCAGGCCCTCGGCGATCCGGCCGAGGATGACCCGCTCCCGCTCGGTGAGCTGCGGGAAGGCCTGCGTCGTGGGCTTGATCCGGACCCCGCGGAAGTACGTCATCATCCGGTCCGCGATGCCGGGCCCGAAGATCACCTCGCCGTCGCAGACCGCCTCGATCGAACGGAGGATCTCGATGCGCCTGGCTCCCTTGAGCAGGTAGCCCCGTGCCCCGGCCCGGACTGCCGCGAAGACCGAGTCCCCGTCCTCCATCATCGTCAGCACCAGGACGCCGATGTGTGGTGACGACTGCACGATCCGGGCCGTTGCCTCGACCCCGTTGAGCCGCGGCATGTGGAGGTCCATCAGGATGACGTCGGGCTGCTGCTCGAGCGCCAGCTCGACCGCCGTACGCCCGTCCGCGGCTGTGCCGACGAGCTCGAACCCGTCGGCGGAGGAGAGCATCGCCTCCAGGCCCCGCCGGAAGTTGTCGTGGTCGTCGACCACCATGACGCGCACCCGTTCCATGGCTACCTCGTGCTTCCGTGTGACGGCGGCTCCAGAGGGAGCCGCACGGTGACGACCGTGCCGTCGGGACCTGGCGAGAACGTGCAGGTGCCGCCGAGCTCCTCGGCGCGCTCCCGCATCGAGCCGAGGCCGACGCCTGGCACGGGATCCGACGGGATGCCGACGCCGGTGTCCCGCACCTCGATCCGGAGCGCGTCGTCGTCCCGGTGGAGGGTCACGACGCAGCTCCCCGCCGAGCTGTGCCGGACGGCGTTGGCGACCGCCTCGATCACGATCCGGTAGGCCGCCACCTCGACCGCCGCGGGCAGTGGCTCGACGTCGTCGTCGGCCTCGACCGACCAGGTGAGCCCGCCCCGCGGCGTCGAGCCGGCCGTCAGGTTGTGCTGGTCGGCGCGCTGCCGGAGCGCCGTGACCAGCCCGAGCTGGTCGAGCGCAGGGGGTCGCAGGCCGTCGACGAGCCGGCGCACCTCCGTGATCTCCGCGCGGGTCTGGTCCGACAGCTGGCCGAGCAGAGCCGCAGCCTTCGCGGGATCGTCGGCGACCAGGTCGCGGGCGGCGTCGATGCCCATCGCGAGCGTCGCCAGGGAAGGCCCGAGGCCGTCGTGGAGGTCGCGTCGCACCCGGCGACGCTCCTCCTCCCGCGCGCTCACGATGCGCTGCCGCGAGCGCTGGAGCTCCCGGTTGATCGACACCGCCTGGACCAGGGCGCCCACCTGGTTACCCACGTCCGCCAGGAGTCGGCGGTCGCCCGGCCCGAAGGGGTCACGGCCGGCGGCGACCTGGAGCTGCATCCGGCCCAGCGTGGCGCCGCCCGCAACCAGGTCGATGTCCGTCGTCCGCCCCCGTTTCTCGCCGATCGATGCCTCGATCGGGTCGAGCCCGCTCTCGCCGAAGACCTCGATCGACGCATAGGCGAGCTGAAGACGCCGGGCGAGGAGCCGGAGCATCTCCTCGAGCGCCTCCGCCGGCACGGTCAGCGGGTCGAGCCGCCGCAGCTCCGACACCACGCGGCCCGGGAACGCCCGGTCGCCGTAGACAAGTCGCCGGACCGTCTGCCGCAGCGCCACGGCGACGGGCAGCATCAACAGGGCGAGGACTCCGCCGGCGACCATCGCCTCGAAGGACGTGTCCGAGGCGAGGTTCACCGCGCCGACGAGCGCCACGAACACGCTGCCGACCAGCGTCGCGAGCAAGGCCTGGACGAGCGCCCGCCGTACCGTCGGCTCGACCTCCTCGAGCCGGTAGTGCAGCACCGCGACGACTCCGCTGGCCAGCACCGCCGCCACCAGTGGAGGGCCGAGGATCTCCCACGGCACGAGTGCCGAGTCACCGAGGCGGGAGGGCACGTCGACGAGGAGGATGCGGACTGCGACCCCGCCGACCACGGCAAGGAGCAGCAGCCTGAGGGCGAGCCGCTCCTCGAGTCGCTCCGCGCGGACGTAGGTCAGCACGAGGACGACCACCAACGCCGGGACCGCGGCCGAGATGAGCACGGGCAGGCGATCGGGTTGCGCGTCATGTCGGTTCGCGACGGCCAGCACCCAGGCGAGGTACCCGCCGAACGGCACCGCGACCACGGCCGGGACCACCCACGGCCGGCGCCGGAACCATTCCGCCGGGGGGCCGAGTGCGAGCGCCGCCAGCAGCAACGCTCCGCACCCCAGCGCGAAGGCCCCCTCGCCGACCATCCGCGGCCAGGTCCCGCGAGAGCCGGCGAGGTCGATGGCACCCGGGCCGAGGGGCCACGACGTCAACCCGGCCGGCAACAGGGCCGCGGCGGCAAGGAACGCACACGCGGCGATCGACCCGGGTCGGCGCCAGAAGGCGAACGAGGCGAACGCGAGCAGCATCGGTGCGAGCGAGATCGTGGACAGGTTCGCTCCGACCGCATCAGCGATCGGGTACCGGGTGAGCGTCACCTCGACATCGATGATGTGGTCGATCTCGGCTGCCGGGCGCCGGATCTCGTAGCTCACGGTCTCGCCTGACGCCCAGTTGCCGGAGCCGCCCGCCGACAGCCAGTCGTCGACAGCGCGTCCCCCGATCCCCAGGACGGTGTCGCCCTCGGCCAGGGGCGTGTCGCCGTACGCACGGAGCACCTTGACGCCCGAGCCCGAGCGCTGGTCCTCGTCGGTGGCGCTCACCGACACGGCCGTGCCGTCGGAGGGTCCGGACAGCAACGCGACCACGATCCAGGCGAGCGGGATCGCCCAGGCCGCGGTGACCACGAGAAACCGTCCTGCGCGCGACATCTTGCGCCCATGGTCGCCCTGTTTGGTCCCCCGCGCCGGGAAACCTCCGGGTTTACTTCGGTGGCATCCGGATGCCGCCGTCGACGCGGACGACCTCGCCGTTCATGTAGGAGTTGGTGAGGCACTCCATCACCATCGACGCGAGCTCGTCCGGGACGCCGAGGCGCTTCGGGAAGAGCACGCTCTCGCCGAGCTTGGCCTTGAACGCCTCCGACGCCTCGCCCTCGCCGTAGATCGGGGTGTCGATGAGCCCGGGAGCAACGGTGTTGAGCCGGATGCCGGATGCGGCCAGGTCACGGGCGACCGGAAGTGTCATGCCGACGACACCACCCTTCGAGGCGGAGTACGACGCCTGGCCGATCTGGCCGTCGAACGCGGCCACGCTCGCCAGGTTGACGATCGCGCCGCGGCAGCCGTCGGCGTCGGGCTCGTTGGTGCTCATCGCGGTCGCGGCCTGGCGCACCATGTCGAAGGTGCCGACCAGGTTGATCGCGATCACCTTCTGGAAGGCCTCGAGCGAGTGCGCGGACTCGACGGTGCCGTCGCGGCCGATGGTGCGCTGGGCCCAGCCGATGCCGGCCGAGTTGACCAGTGCGCGCAGCGGGGCGATCTCGGCAGCGGCCTTGACCGACGCCGCGATCTGCTCGGTGCTGGTGACGTCGACCTGGGCGAAGACGCCCTTGATCTCCTCGGCGAGGGCCTCGCCCTTGTCGGCCTGCAGGTCGGCGACGACCACGGTCGCTCCGCGTGCGGCGAGCTGACGGGCGCAGGCGGCGCCGATGCCCGACGCGCCCCCCGTGACGATGGCGGATGATCCGGTGAGTTCCATGGCGCGGACTGTATCGAGAACAGATTCCGCTACCGGATGGCGGGATCTGCCTGCTGCGGGGTGATGAGGAGCGGCTCCGGCATGCCGAGCAGGTAGCCCTGGCCGAACCGGACGCCGAGGCGGATGAGGCAGTCCAGCTCCGCGGGGGTCTCGATGCCTTCGGCGACGACCTGCGACTTCGTCTGCGTGGCGAAGACCATCGCGCCGGCGATCACGGCCTGCCGCCCCGAGTCCGCGTCGATGCCGCGGATCAGCGACATGTCCAGCTTGACGATGTCGGGGCGGATGGTGACGACCCGGTGGATGTTGGAGAAGCCGACCCCGAAGTCGTCGATCGCGATCAGCGCGCCGGCGGCCCTCAGTTCGTCGATCACGAGCATCACCTCGGTCGTGTAGGTGTCGAGGTCGGCCTCGGTGATCTCGATGACGATCCCGTCGAGGTCCGGAGGCAACGCGTCGCGCACGTGCGGCTTCAGCAAGGCGTGCGGGCTGACGTTCAGAGCCAGCAACCCCTCACCGTCCCAGCCGGCAAGAGCGGACCGGATCGCCGCCGTCTCCAACCAGCTCCCGGTGCCGTCGCGAGCGGCGCGGGCGAAGACCTCGCCCGCTTCCTGGCCGGCGAACCGGCTGAGTGCCTCACGCCCCACCATCTCCCCCGACCGCAGGTCCACGATGGGTTGGTAGACCGAACGCAGCGAGGGCAGTGCCGGGTCGGCGAGATCGATCTGGGCGACGACCGCGGCCGACTGTCCCTCTGCCATCGCGATCCGGTCCCGGCCCGAGCGCTTGGCGTGGTAGAGCGCCTGGTCGGCGCGGGACACGAGGCCCCCCGGGGTCTCGACGCCGTCCCAGGTGGCCGCGCCGATCGAGCAGGTCTGACCGTGCGACACCGCTCGCCGCAGCTCCTCGAGCACCGCCGTCGAGTCGTGCGCCGCGACGTTCGGGATGAGCGCCGTGAACTCCTCGCCCCCGAACCGCGCCAGGACACCCCGGCCCTGGAGGATCGAGGACCACGCCGCCGCCGTCTCCTTCAGGACCAGGTCGCCCTTCAGGTGACCGAAGGTGTCGTTGAACCGCTTGAAGTTGTCCATGTCGAGAACGGCCACCGTCAACGGCGTTCCCTCCTCGCGCGCGATGGCGCAGGCACGGGACAGCTCGTGGTCCCAGGTACGACGGTTGGGCACGCCGGTGAGGCTGTCCCGCCGGGCGAGGGCGGCCAGCTGGATCGCCTTGCGCTGGAGGTCCTGCACCAGGTCCCCGAGACGGAGCACCACGAGCAACGCAGCGACGCAGCCACCGACGAAGACCACCCACTTGCCGTGGCTGACGCCGGTCAGGTGGGCGACGTGGCTGGTGAGCGGCGCCATCATGAGCGCGCCGCCGAGCATGGCCAGCCGCAGCACGGTGACCTGCGACGGCCGGTCGGGTCCCGGTTCGGAGAGCAGGTCGGCGGACGGGTGGAGAGCAGCGAAGCCCAGCGCCATGTAGGAGATCAGGTAGCCGAAGTCGATCCAGCTGGGATAGGCCGATTCGTTGACGACGCTCGCTACATAGACGACATCGGCGACCAGCAGCGCTGCCATCGCCACGACCAGCGTCCAGAGGGCGCCGTTACGCGCAATGCCTGCCGTGAGCATGCCAACCGCCAGCGCCAGGACCAGCAGGTCACCGGCGGGGTACGCCGCGGCGACGAACTGGCTCAGCCGGGTCGTCCCTCCCAGGGCGGCCGCCGGCGTGACGAGGAAGACGGTCCCGACGACCGTCAGCCCGGTGGTGAGGATGGCGGCGTCGAGGAACGCCGCTCGGTCACGTCCTCGTCGGCGCTTCCGGATCAGCCACAACATGCCGAGCGCGAGCGCCGGGTACTGAGCCAGATAGGCGAGGTCTGCGATCGAGGGGAAGGGATCGATGTGCAGGACGTCCTCGTAGAGCGAGAAGAGGGAGTCTCCGAGCAGGCACATCATCTGTGCGACGGCGAACGCCCACCAGATGTGTCGGCGCGCCGGAGGCATCCGCCGGGCCCCCACGATCGACAACGTCGTCCCGTACGCCCCGCCGAGCAGGTAGACGACCGTGCCGGCGGTGCTGCCCATGAGCACGCCGAACAGCGCGATGATCGCGAGGCCACCGCCGAGAGCGACGTACGCCCCGCCTGCATTCCTCTCGGCATCCATGCCGCTTCCCCCTTTGACCGCCCGTGGTCCGGACGCGCCAGCACCCTCGGTGCCGCTTCCGATAATCCCATGGACGTGTGAGAACCGTCTCGGGAATCCGGCAGGACCAAGGTCCCTAGCTCTCGGCTACAGGTCGGTGCTGCCGCGGGCGACGAGGACGGCGGGGCCGGTCATCAGGACCCGGTCGTCGGCGGTCCAGCTGACCCGCAGGGAGCCGCCGGGGAGGTCGATGCGGTAGTCGGTGTCGCGTGCCGCGTCGTCGGCGAAGGCCGCCGCGACCATCACCGCGCACGCTCCGGTGCCGCAGGAACGGGTCTCGCCGGAGCCGCGCTCGTGGACGCGCATCGCGACGTGGGCCGGCCCGCGCCGTACGACGAACTCCACGTTGACGCCGTCGGGATAGACCGCATCGTCGTGGACGGGTGCGTCGTGGAGCGGCCCGACGTCGGAGAGGTCGTCGACCCAGGCAACGGCGTGCGGGTTGCCCATGTCGACGTGCAGCGCCGGCCAGCGGCGCTCCACGCCGGCCACGACGACGGAGACCTCGGTTTCCTCGAGCACCTTCGGCGTACCCATGTCGACGGTGATCTCGCCGTCGGCGCGGCCGCCGGCGAAGGTGAGCGTCTTGATGCCGTCGCGGGTGCCGATCGGCACCGGCTGGGCCGGGTCGACCAGACCGTCCAGGGCGAGGTGGCGCCCGAAGAGCCGGATGCCGTTGCCGCACATCTCCGACAGCGACCCGTCGGCGTTGCGGTAGTCCATGAACCACTCGGCGGGCTGGCCCCGGCCCGCGTCGATCTGCTCGGTGCGGATCACGCGCAGCACGCCGTCACCGCCGATGCCGGCCCGCCGGTCGCACAGCGCGCGCACCCGCTCCGCGCCGAGCTCGCCGTGCACGGTGCCGTCGTGGTCGGGCAGCAGCACGAAGTCGTTCTCGGTGCCGTGCCCCTTGAGGAAGGGATAGCTGTCCATTGCTATCCGTACAGCCCCTTGAGATAGCTCTCGCCGTAGTAGGCGTCGAGCTCGGCGACGCTCTTGTCCTTCTTCTCCATCCGGTGCGAGATCACGGCGCGGCGCGGGACGACGCCGTCGGGATCCCAGGTCTCCGGGTCCCAGAGCTGCGAGCGCAGGAACGCCTTCGCGCAGTGGAAGAAGACGGTGTCGATCTCGACGACCACCGCGAGCAGCGGCCGGTGACCCTTCACGACCATCGCGTCGAAGAACGGGGCGTCGCTGACCAGCCGGGCGCGGCCGTTGATCCGGAGCGTGTCGCCGCGGCCGGGAATGAGGAAGCTCAGGCCGACGTGCGGGTTGCTGAGGATGTTGCGGTAGCCGTCGGCACGGCGGTTGCCGGGCCGCTCGGCGATCGCGATCGTCGTGTCATCGACGACGTGGGCGAGCAGGCCGGCCGGATCACCCTTGGGCGAGACGTCGAGGTTGCCGGCGGCGTCCGCGGTCGCGACGACGCAGAACGGCGAAGCCGCCAACCAGGCCCGATCCACGTCGGCCAACGCGGACCGCTCCTTCCCGAGCGCAGCAGCAGTGGGCTCGCCCAGCAGGGCGGTCAGCTCGGCCTCGGAGGAGATCTCGGTCCAGGTCACCACTCAAGGGTAGGTGGTTTCGAGGCTCGGCCGCGGGCGGCCTCGCACTCGACCACAGGGGTGGTCATCCGGCAGGGCGGACGACGTACGCCGCGCCACCGCCCCGCCGCGTCGGCTCGGCGACGGCGGTCATCGCCCCCCGCCGGCCGAGCTCGATCGCGGCCACCGCCCCGATCTCCGCGCGGCTGGTGCCGGGTGGCCCCGCGACCACGAGCTGGTGCCCGTAGTCCTCGAGCACCGGGCCCCACGTGTCGATGAAGGCCTGCTCGGCGGTCACGGCGGCAGTGTTGCGCTGGGAGGCGCGCGGCGCGGCCACGGCGTTGGGCAGCGTCATGCCGAGGTCCAGCCGGTTGACGAGCACCTGGAGGACGGTGGTGATGATGGTCGACCCGCCGGGCGATCCGAGCGCCAGCACCGGGCGCCCCTCACGCAGCACGATCGTCGGCGACATCGAGCTGCGCGGCCGCTTGCCGGGCTGGATCCGGTTGGGGTCGTCCGGGTCGTAGACCGTCGAGAAGTCGGTCAGCTCGTTGTTGAGGATGAACCCGCGGCCCGGCACCACGATCCCCGAACCCCCGGTCTGCTCGATGGTCAGCGTGTAGGCGACCACGTTGCCCCAGCGGTCGGCCACCGTCAGGTGGGTCGTCGACCGGCCCTCGGTGTCGCGATCGGTCGCACCGTCACGCGGCGTTGCGCAGACCCCGTCGTACGACGACACGTCGCCGGGCGGGACCGGCTTGGTGGCGGCGGTGTCGGGGTCGATGAGACAGGCCCGCTCCCTGGCGAAGGTGTCGTCGAGAAGCTCCTCGGTCGGGACGTCGACGTACGCCGGGTCGCCGACGTACGCACCGCGGTCGGCGAACGCGAGCGCGGTCGCCTCCAGGTAGTGGTGGAGCACGTCCCGCCGCCGCATCGCGCCGAGGTCGAACTGCTCGAGGATGTTGAGCGACTCGCCGACCGTCGTCCCGCCGGAAGACGACGGCGCCATGCCGTAGACGTCGTAGCCGCGGTAGCCGACCCGGGTCGGCGCCTGCAGCAGCGCCTCGTACGCAGCGAGGTCAGCTCTCGTCATGCTTCCCGGCGGTGCCGGCAGGTCGGTCCGGCCGCTCAGCGGCGGGTCCTGGACGGTTGCCGCGATCTCCGCTGCCAGCCGACCTCGGTAGAACCAGTCGGTCCCTTGGTTGCCGAGTCGCTCGTAGGTGCGGGCGAGGTCGGGGTTGCGGAACCGGCTGCCGACCACCGGCAGGCCGTCGTCGAGGAACAGGTCGAACGTCGGCTCGAAGGTGCGGAACCTTGCCGCGTTCTCCTTGGTCTGGAGCCGGAAGGTCCGGTCGACGACGAAGCCGTCGCGGGCCAGCCCGGCGGCGGGCCGGAGCGCCGACCGCAGTGAGAGCGTGCCCCACCGGCGGAGCGCCGTCGCCCAGGTCGCCGGTGTCCCGGGCACACCGACGGAGACGCCGCTGGTGACCAGGTCCGGGGAGAACGGGTACGGCTCGCCGGTCGCGGGGTCGATGAACGCATCGGGCTCCATCGCCGCGGGTGCGGTCTCGCGGCCGTCGATGGTGGTCACCCGGCCGGTCTTCGCGTTGTAGAACACGAAGTAGCCGCCCCCGCCGATCCCTGCGCTGTAGGGCTCGGTCACGCCGAGGGCTGCCGCCATCGCGACCGCCGCGTCGACCGCGTTGCCGCCGCGGGCCAGCACGCCGCGTCCGATCCGCGAGGCGTAGGGGTCGACCGAGCTCACTGCTCCGCCCCGCCCGACCGCGACGGGGTCCTTCGGCGGCGCGGGCCGTTGGACGGCCACCTGCGTCGCGCCGGGGCTGCTGCCGTCGGCGACCTGAGACGTGAGCAGGGTCGTGGTGAGGGCGCCGCAAGCAACCAGCGCGGCGGTACGACGGAGCATGGATCCTCCCGAGAGATCGAAGCCGTGGCCCCTACCTTGCTCCCGGGCGCCCCGGATGTCGAGGGCGTTCGCGGCTCAGTCAGCGGCCGGTCGACGGTCCTCGGTGAGCGGCCCGACGTAGCGGTAGCGGGCGGCGATGAACGCCTTGTTCTGGGTGGCTTCGAGGAGCTCCAGGTCGAGCCGGCGCGGGAGGATCGGCCGGCCGGCGCCCAGCGTGACCGGCGCGATGTAGGTGATCACCTCGTCGAGCAGCCCCTCGTCGGCGAACTGGCCGACCAGTTCGCCTCCACCGACCACCCACAGGTCCTTGCCACCCGCGGCAGCCACCATCGCGTCGTACACCTCGCGGACGCTGCCGGACGCAAACCGCACGTCGGCGTCCACGCCCTCGATGACCGGCGGCTTCAGGTCGCGATGGGTCATCACCCACGACGGCATCGAGTAGAACCACTGGTCGGGGTGCTTCGCCCGGACCCATTCGTACGTCGTCGCGCCCATGACGATCGCGCCGATGTCCTTGATGAACTCGTCGTAGTTGAGCGGGCCCTTCTCGTCCTGGTCCTGCCGGAACAGCCACTCGAGCGAGTCGTCGGGGTCGGCGATGTAGCCGTCGAGGGTGGTGGCGGTGTAGTAGGTCAGCTTCGTCATGCTCCGTCTGCTCCGTCTCCTCGGTCCTCCCCGCGGCGGGCGCGGAGCCAGTTGATCGGGTCGCCGTCGTCGACGTCGACGCCGGCGCCGCGCAGCATCTGCCGCGCCAGCTGGCGCCGGTGCGCCGCGAAGGTCAGCACGTGCGCGACCACGCTGCCAATCTGGAAGCTCTCCGGCGGGTCGCAGAGCGCGTCGATCAGCCGGTCGTCCCAGGCGCCGCGGCTCTCGGTGTCACGGACGAAGCCGAGCCAGCGTGCGGCGGCAGCGTCGTGCCGCTCCAGCAGCGTGGCCGGGTCGTTGGCCCTCTCCTGCGGGAAGTCGGTGCCCTCGATCGCGGCCAGCCAGACCTCCTTGGTGAAGACCTGGTGCTCGAGGACGTTGACGATGGAGGAGTCCTCGCCGTCCCAGCGGAGCACGGTGTGGGCGGGGAAGCGCTCCTTGCGGTACTCCTCGTCGGGCAGGCCCTTGGCGATCTCGAGCAGTTGGCGGGTGTCGTCGAGGTCGTGCTCGACGAGCTGTCCGGTCAGTGGGTTCATCGGTTGCTCCGTGGTGTGCACCCACAGCGACATCGGTGGGTGGAAGTGGATCCCGTTCTTCGCCGGCAGCCAGTGGGTGTCAGCGGGGGCGCTCGGCGGATGCCCGAACGCCCGGGTGAAGGCGCGGCTGAAGCCCTCGACCGACTCGTACCCCGCCTCCCACGCCGCGTCCGTGACGCTCATGCCCTGCCGGATCTGCCACGCCGCCCGTTCGAGCATCACCCGGCGGCGCATCGTCACCGGTGCCTCGTAGGCGTTGCGGGAGAGGAGCCGGTTGAAGTGGTACGGCGACGCGTAGGCGTCGCCCGCCATGTCGTCGAGGGTGCGGTTGTCCTCGTCGAGCACGGCATCGAGCAGCTCGCGCAGCCGGTCGCGCGGGGTGTCGGTCATGCACCCAGTCTCACCCCGACGGGCTGGTGTGCGCCTGACCGTTCTTGCTCCGCTCCGCTCGTCGAGTAGGAGCGAGCGCAGTCGAGCGACGTATCGAGACGCCGCTACTCGACCACCGGTTCCGGTCGTCGAGTAGGAGCGAGCGCAGCGAGCGACGTATCGAGACGCCGCTACGCGACCAACCCACCGCGAGCAGGCACGGTCGCGGGGTCTCGATACGCCCTCGCCTGGCGGCTCGGGCTACTCGACCACCGGTTCCGGTCGCGGGGTCTCGATACGCCCTCGCCTGGCGGCTCGGGCTACTCGACCACCGGTTCCGGTCGCGGGGTCTCGATACGGCCTCGCGCCAGGGCGCTCGGCCTACTCGACCACCGGAAGGGCTCGCACTGCTGCGAGCGCCTGCTCCACCCGGTCGGGGGCGTCGTGCTCGACCCAGGTGATCCGGGGGTCGTCCTTCCACCAGGCCAGCTGCCTGCGGGCGAACTGACGGGTCGCGATCACCGTGCGGGCGCGGGCCTCGTCGAGGGTGAGATCACCGGCCAGGTGGGCGATCACCTGCTGGTAGCCGATCGCGCGGGACGCCGTCCGGCCGTCGGCGAGGCCCTCGGCGAGTAGTCGGCGCACCTCGTCGACCAGCCCGCCGTCGAACATCTCCGCCACCCGCTGCTCGATCCGCTGCTCCAGCAGCTCGCGGTCGATCCGGAGGCCGACCTGCACGGTGGCGGGATCGACGTACTCCAGGCGCGGGAGGGTCGCCGAGAACGGCCGGCCCGTGAGCTCGATAACCTCGAGCGCGCGGACGATCCGGCGGCCGTTGTCGGGAAGGATCCGTCCGGCGGCCTCTGGGTCGCGCTCGGCGAGGAGGGCGTGGAGGTCGGCGGAGCCGCGTACGGCGAGCTCGGCCTCCCACTTCGCGCGCAGGTCCGGGTCGGTGCCCGGGAACTCGAACCGGTCGAGCACCGCCCGGGTGTAGAGCGCCGACCCGCCCACCAGCACCGGCGCCTTCCCCGCTGCCCGCAGGTCGCCGATCACCGTGCGCGCCCAGCCCTGGAATTCTGCGACCGTGGCGGCCTGGCGGACCGACAGCAGGTCGAGCAGGTGGTGCGGGATGTCACGACGGTCGGCGACGGGGAGCTTCGCCGTACCGATGTCCATGCCGCGGTAGAGCTGCATCGCGTCGGTGTTGACGACCTCGCCGCCGAGTCGCTCGGCGAGGTCGAGCGAGAGGCTGGTCTTGCCGGCCGCCGTCGGTCCGACGATCGCGACGATCGGGGTGACCGCTCGTCGGCTGCCGCGCTCGTCCATGGTCGCAGTCTGCCAACCCGATAATGTTGATCGGACGCGGCCCGGACGGGTCGGCCGACCTCAGGAGGTGTCTCGTGGGCTTCTTCGACAAGGCCAAGGGCAAGCTGACCAAGGCCGTCGACAGCCACGGTGACAAGATCGCCGACGGCATCGACAAGGCGGCCGACGCGGTCGACAAGAAGACCGGCGGCAAGCACGGCGACAAGCTCGACACCGGTGCCGACAAGGCGAAGGACGCCCTCGACCGTCTCGACGGCAAGAACGACGACATCAGGTGACGGTGCACGACCCTGCCACGGGCGCGGAGCGCTTCGTGGTGGTCCCGGCGTCGTACGTCTTCTTCCTGCGTGCCGGTCCCGGCGCCGGCACCGAGGTGCTGCTCCAGCTGCGGCGCGGCACCGGCTACATGGACGAGCACTGGGCCGCCGCGGCAGCCGGCCACGTCGAGCGCGGCGAGACCGCGGAGGACGCGGCGCGCCGCGAGGCCGCCGAGGAGGTCGACGTGACCGACGTCGAGCTCGAGTTCCTCACCGCGATGCAACGGACGGCGCACGACCTCCCGATCGACGAGCGCATCGACTTCTTCTTCGCCGCCCGCTCCTGGAGCGGTGAGCCGCGGATCGTGGAACCCGGCAAGTGCGCCGACCTGCGTTGGTTCTCCTACGACGCGCTTCCCGAGCCGGTCGTGCCGCACGAACGGCTCGTGCTCGATGCGCTGCGCGCGGGCACGGTGCCGCCGCTGACGCACTTCGGCTTCTAGACGTCCGGCTCGACCTGCTGGTCCGGCGGCATCGACTCCTCCGGGGTCGATGGCGGCGGTGGTGCCGGTGACTCCTCAGGCTCGGGCTCGGGTGCGGGCTCCGGCTCGGGTGCGGGCTCCGGCTCCGGTGCGGGCTCGGGTGCCGGCTCGGGTGCCGGCTCGGGCTGCGGCGCGGGCTCGGGCTCCGGCTCGGGGACCGGCGAAGGCGCCGGCCCCTGCTCTGGCTCCGGTTGCGGAGTCGGGGTTGCGGCCGGCGGCGGTTCGGTCACCGTCCGCTCCGTGCCGTCGCCGGGGCCGCGCCGGCTCTGCCGCACGGCGGCCACGGCGCCGCCGTCGAACAGGGAGGAGTCGACGACGGAGCCGTCCACCAAAAGCGAGACCGTGCCGATGGGAGAGTCCCTCGGCACGGGCTGGTCGTCGACCACCGTCAAGCTCAACGGCGGCGGCGGATCAGTCGTGTAGTCGAACGTGCAGGTGTAGACGAAGTAGAGACCTCCGGGCGCATCGCAGGCCCATCCCGCAGTCGCGGCTTGCACGATCATGTCGTCGGAGAAGTTCCAGGTCGCAGCGACGTGATGTGACGTGCGGTCCACGATGTCCGTCGTCGCGGTGAGGGTCCACGGGTCCGCGTCGGGAGCAGCGGTCGGGGTGGCCTCGGTCCCGAGAATGCGCAGGCACGGCAGGAAGTCGCCGAGGTTGCCCGTGAACACCTTGACCGAGCCCGCGGCCAGGACGTAGCCGTTCAGCGCCGTCGCCTCGACCACCCAGCGCCCCTCGAGGCCGTCACCGAGCACGAGCTCGTAGTGCACGCCAACGGTATCGGGGATGACCAGCGAACCGAGCACACCGCACAGCGAGATCTCGATCGCGATCGGTGACTCCGGCACGACGATGACGGGCGGCTCGGTCGGAGGCCCGGTGGGATCGGTCGGCTCGGTGGGCTCGGTCGGCTCGGTCGGCTCCGTCGGCTCGATCGGGCCGGTGGGCTCGATGGGCTGGCGCGGGTCGACGGGGGGCGTCGGCGAGGAGGGGATATCCGTCGGCACCCCGGCCGGCGCCACCGCCTCGGTCGGCGGACGGTTGGCCGGTGATCGACTGCCTGGCGGTTGCTGGGTCGGGGGCTCGCTCGACGGCGGCGCCGCAGCATCGGTGGCAGAAGGCTCGGCACCGATGCTGTCGCTCGGTCCGCCCTCGTCATCGTCCCCCGCGAGGGCGAAGGCTCCACCGACGACGGCCGCCGCGACTACGACGGCGGCCGCGCCGAGGACCATCGGATTGGACGTCGCGCCGCTGACCCATCCGGCGGGTCCGCTGGTCGCCGTACCGGTGGTCGCCGTTCCCCCGGCCGCGCCCGCACCGCCCGCAGCGACAAGCCACGCCAGCGCGCCCTTGTCCGCGCTCGCGGCACCCCAGAGGACGACGGGGAACAGCCAGGCCGCGAGCTTCCGGTTGACCCGGTCGAGCGTGGCCAAGGCCGCGCGGCATGCGTCGCAGTCGTCGAGGTGGTCGGCGACCTTCTGCTGGGCCCGGGGGCTGAGGTCGCCGCGGACGTACTGCGACAGCCGACTCTGCGTCCAGCCGCACTGCCCGCCCGTCGCCGCCCGGAAGTGCTGGTCGAGGTAGGCGCGCTTCAGGCCCTCGCGAGCGCGGTAGGCCAGCGACGAGACCGCGCCGGCGTCCATGTCGAGGATGTTGGCGACCTCGGCAGGCTTGCGGCCCTCGACCTCGAGGTGCCACAAGACCCGCTGCCACGACAGGGGCAGCGTCGCCAGCGCGGTGACCGCGACCTCGCGGTCGAGGTCATCGACCAGCTCCTCGACCGGCGGCAGCACGTCGTCGAGAAGCCACGGCTGGTCGGAGGACGGCGACTCCTTCGGAGCGCGGAGGCCGTCACGGAAGCCGTTGCGGATGGTGACGTGGAGGTAGGCACGGAAGTCGTCGGTGGGCCCGCGGCCGGCCTGCAGCTGGGTGAGCACCCGCGCGAACGACTCGGAGACCAGCTCGTCGGCACCCTGCTCCCCCACGAGGATCCGGGCCAGCCGCCGGGCGGCGTCGACCTCGCGGGCGTAGAGCTCACCGAAGGCGTCCCGGTCCCCCGCGCGGGCGCGCTCGAGCAGCGCGGTGTGCGCGTCGTGCCCGCTGCTGGGAGGGAGATCAGCCATGGGTTGCCTCGGTGATAGCCGGGAGGCACCCGATGCGCCCCACGATGCGACCCCCGCTCCGAGGAACGAGGGACCTCACCATCATGCCTGCCGAGAAGTTTCTCGGAGCAATTTCGGAAATAGCGTGATGTTCGCGGGCTCATCCCGTCTTGGTGGGAGAACGCGGTGGCCATCAGAGCCACCGCACCAGCAAGAGGACGGGATCCGATGGTCAATCCGCACCGCGCACCCGCGGCCGCACCCGCGTCCCTTGCTGCCTACCGTGCCCGCTCCCGCACTGCCGCGGCAGGTGGCCCGCAGCCGGGACCCGCCGACGTCGCTGGTCCCACGCTGGATGCGGCTGCTCTGCACGCCTCCTACGCCGCCGCCGCCGAGTCCGACTCCCGGGGCGGCGAGTTCCACCGGATGGTGGCCGCGGTGCTCGCCCGGAGCGACCGGGTGCCCGACACCCACTGCCGGGAGTGGAACCGGTTCCTGAGTCTGGTCGAGCGGCACCGCCAGAACCCGAAGGCATCGCTCAACTGCGGGGTCCTGGCCAACCTGGTCGGGATCGCAGCGTTCGGCGACGACCCCGACTTCGTCACCCTGACGGAGCTCGGCTGCCTGCTCGGCGTCGAACGGCTCGCCGCTGTCCAGCACCGTGCGGCGCGGTTCATCGAGCCCAACCCGACCTTTCCGATCACGACGATCGCCCTCCGCCGGATGGTCGCGGCGTCGCCGCACCCGGTCGCCGGACCGATCCACGACTCGACGATCGCCCTCCTGCTCGAGGGTGTCGACCTCGACCTCCACCTCCCGGTGATCCGCACCGAGGCAGAGCTGGTCGGGGTGGTCGACGGTGGCAGCGTCCTCGAGTGGCGCCACCACCTCGCCATGATCGCGGCCACCCCGTGGTCGCCGTACTCCCGTCTCCTCGTCGATCTCGCGCGGCAGGCGGCCCGGCCGGAGGTGGCCGAGGTCGTCGACCGGTTCACCGAGATGTGTCGCGAGCACGACAAGGAGCACGAGCGCGAGCAGGTCGCCGGCGAGGTGCGCCGGATCGTGTCCCACAGTGGCGTGACCCAGCGGGAGTTCGCCCTCTGGGTGGGCACCTCGCCGTCTCGCCTCTCCACCTACATCTCGGGAAACGTCACTCCGTCGGCATCGCTGATGCTGCGGATGGCACGCACCTCCCGCTTGCTCCAGGAGCGAGACGTGCCAACTACCCCGTCGTCGAGGTCCGAGCAGCGCTGGGGGGCCGCTCGGGCCGGCGTCGACGGTGGGACCGACAGGTCGGCCGGGCCGACCGAGCGCACCGTGGGGGCGCTCGATCCGGCCCGGCCGCACCTCTCGGTGGTCTGAACACGAAACCAACCCAGCCAACACACAGGGAGCGAGAAGCCGCCCAGATCGAGCGAGTGTGGGGCTCGTTCGATCGGGCGGACCGGGGAGAGGGACCGCCGTCCCGTCCGAGTCGATCGGGGGATCGCTCGGGCGGGGCGGCCTCGGGTTGGATGGCGCGAGCGCGCGCGGTGGACGCGGTCTTCGGTCAGTCGGGCGCTGCGTGCCAGTCGTCGGCGTCGACGATGGCGTGGAGCAGCGTCGCGGCGGCGGTGGCGACCGGGTTCGTCCCGCTGCGGGCGGCGAGGTCGACCAGTGCCACCAGGTCAGCGGCGCGGGCGAGGTCCAACGCCTCGTCGTCGGGAGTCCCGTGCCGGGACGTCCAGGCGGCGAGGACACCGGCGACGTAGTCGGGGTGCCGGTCGAACCGCAGCAGGTTGCCGAGGTCGGTGAACGGATGGCCGCTGTGTGCGAACTCCCAGTCGAGGACGCCGGTGACGGCCAGGGTGCCGGGGTCGAGGAGCAGGTTCTTCGGGTTGAGGTCGGAGTGCACGAGGCTGGTGCGGACGACGGTGTCGAGCGTCGCCTGGGCCCGATCGGCGAGCGCCGCCAGCCGGGTGAGGTCGGCGTCCGTCCAGCCGTGTGTTGCGAGCGCGGAGCGGTTGCGGTCGACCCACGCTTGGAGGTCGGCGTCGAACGGCCCGATCGTGAGGTCGCCGTCGACGAACATCCCGGCCCGCAGCGTCGGCATCCCCGCGAGCCGGGCGGCGATCTCCCCGACGGCGGCGCCGGTACGACGGAGCCCCGTCCCGTCGAGCGTCGGGAGCAGCAGGTCTCCCCTGACCCCGGGCAGCAGCTCGGTCACGAGCAGCGCGGGGGTGCCGCCGACGGAGTCGGCGCGCCGTACCTCCCGGACCTGGGGCACCGGCAGCAGGCCGCGCACCAGTCGGAGCAGGGACGCCGTGATCTCGGCCGCGTGCTCAGGGTGCCGCGGGTCGGCATAGATGCGGACGACGGTCCGCTCGCCGCCGGCGTCGGCGAGGAAGGTCTCCCCGGACCAGCCGCCGTCGAGCGGGGTCAGCGACATGCCCGCCTCGAGGAACGGATCCATCAGCGCAGGAGTCGCGTCTCGAGGCGGGTCTCGACGGCACCGTCCGGCCCGCGCTCCACGAGGTAGGCGGCCTTGTCCTTCTGCTCGGCGAGCGCCTCCACGAACTCGGTGCCGCGGTAGATCACGCCGACGCCGTCGTCGGTGGCGTAGCCCGCCGGGAGCGTGCCGTCGGCGACCAGGGACTGGAAGAGCGGCCGTCGCTGCTCCTCGGAGTCGTAGTGCACGCCGTTGGAGTAGGGCACGAGACCGAGCCCGTTGGTGATCGGCTGCAGGTCCGGCCCGAAGGAATCCGTCGTGCCGCCGACGTGCCAGCAGATCGAGCCCGCCGAGACGCCCGTGAGCACCACGCCGGCCTGCCAGGCCTCCCGCATCAGGTCGTCGACGCCGTGCAGCTCCCACATCGCCAGCAGCCCCGCGACGCTGCCACCCCACACCCAGATCACGTCCTGCCCGAGCAGCAGCTCCCGCATGTCGTCGACGTTCGGCATGGTGAACAGCTGGAGGTGACTGCCGTGGATCCCCGCCTCCTGCGCCATGTCGTAGAAGTCGCGGATCATCTGCGGGTTGTCGCCCGTCGCGGTCGCCAGGAAGCAGACCCGCGGAGCGCGGCCGGTCACGCCGGACAGCTCGATCGCGTAGTCGGTCAGCGGTCCGACCGACCACCGGATCCGGTCGGCGGCGACGGCGCCACCCGAGGTGGCCAGGATCGTGGGAGCGTCAGCGGGCACCCGCCGATCCTAGGTCCGACGTTCAGCCGCAGACTGGCGCGTCGGGCAGCGGGGCCGGTACGCCGACGGACGGCATGCCGAGCGTGACACCTGCGGGTTCGGGCGCCATGCCCTGGCGGAGGGCCCACGCGTCGCCCGACCGAGTACGGCGCAGCGCGCGCACCGGTCCGTCGGCGACCAGGTGGTGCGGGGCGGCGTACGTGATGCCGACCGTGACCAGGTCCCCGGGCCGGGCCTCACCGTCGACCTGGCTGAAGTCGGCCTCGAAGTGGACGAGGCGGTTGTCGGGACCGCGTCCGGAGAGCCGGTGGGTCGCGGCGTCCTTGCGGCCCTCGCCCTCGGAGACCATGAGCTCGACGTCGCGGCCGATGAGTCTCTTGTTCTCCTCCCACGCGATCTCGTTGACGAGGTCGACCAGGCGGTTGTAGCGATCCTTCACGACGTCGGGCGGGACCTGGTCGTCGAGGACGGCGGCGGGGGTGCCGGGGCGCTTGGAGTACTGGAACGTGAACGCACCGGAGAACCTCGCCGCCCGCACCACGTCGAGCGTGGCCTGGAAGTCGTCCTCGGTCTCGCCGGGGAAGCCGACGATGACGTCGGTCGTGATCGCGGCCTCGGGCATCGCGGCACGGACCCGGTCGATGATGCCGAGGTACCTGGTCTGCCGGTAGGACCGGCGCATCGCCTTCAGGATCCGGTCGGAGCCGGACTGCAGCGGCATGTGCAGCTGCGGCATCACGTTGGGCGTCTCGGCCATCGCCTCGATCACGTCGTCGGTGAACTCGGCCGGGTGCGGGCTCGTGAAGCGCACCCGCTCCAGCCCCTCGATCTGCCCGCACGCGCGCAGCAGCTTGGAGAACGCCTGCCGGTCGCCGAACTCCACGCCATAGCTGTTGACGTTCTGCCCCAGCAGGGTGACCTCGGAGACGCCGTCGGCCACCAGCGCCTCGATCTCGGCGAGGATCTCGCCCGGCCGGCGGTCCTTCTCCTTGCCGCGGAGGCTCGGGACGATGCAGAACGTGCAGGTGTTGTTGCAGCCGACCGACACCGACACCCAGGCGGCGTACGCCGACTCCCGCTTGGTCGGCAACGTCGACGGGAAGACCTCGAGAGACTCGAGGATCTCGACCTGCGCCTCCTCCTGCACCCGAGCGCGCTCGAGCAGCACCGGCAGCGACCCGATGTTGTGGGTGCCGAAGACGACGTCGACGTACGGCGCCTTGGCCGTGATGGTCGAGCGGTCCTTCTGGGCCAGGCAGCCGCCGACGGCGATCTGCATGTGGGGGTTGGCGGCCTTGATCGGCGCCAGGTGGGACAGGTTGCCGTAGAGCTTGTTGTCCGCGTTCTCCCGCACGGCGCAGGTGTTGAAGACGACCACGTCGGCCTGGTCACCGTCACCCGAGGGGACGTAACCCGCGTCCTCGAGCAGCCCCGAGAGTCGCTCGGAGTCGTGGACGTTCATCTGGCACCCGTAGGTGCGGACCTCGTAGGTACGGGGCGCTGCGGTGGTGGTCATGGCGTCCTCCAGGGTACGGCGAGGGTAGGCCCGTGGAAGAACTCGGAGAGGTCAGCCGAGCGCAACCAAGGACTCTCCGACGCGGCTAGTCTCGCAGTCGTGATCCGATGGGCGGCCACGCTCGCCGTACTGCTTCCTTTCCTGGCGGGGCCCACGATGGCTCCTGCCGCCGGGGACCTGCCGCAGGCAGCGAAGTCCGTGGCACAGGACCGCGCCTTCACCGTCGCCCCGAGGATGACGATGAGCGACCCGATCCGCAGCCGCGGCAACGTCGCCCGGCAGCTCCGGACCTACATCGAGCACGCGCCGCGGGGCTCGACGATCTCGATCATGTCGTTCTTCCTGTCGTCGTCGATCACCTGGCCCGCCCTGCGGGCGGCGTACCGGCGGGGCGTCAACATCCGTGCGGTCCTGTACGGCGGACCGGACGGGCGCCCGATCCCCGTGTCCTGGGAGGGCGCCCGGCTGACCGAGATGATCCGCGCCGGCCGGGCCCGTGGGCGCCGGGGCTCCTGGGTGGTGTGGACCCGCAAGACCGCCCGCGGCAACGACATCGGCAATTCGGCGATGCACGCGAAGGTCTGGCAGTTCTCGAGGGTCGGTCGGACGAGGAAGGTCACGATGATCGGCTCGTACAACAACGGCGACCCACCGGACAGCCGTTCGTACTCCGCGATGGTGACCCTGCCCGGTCCGGAGCTGTACGACCCCGTGCAGAGGATCTTCCAGGTCTCGGCCAAGGACCGGTACGTCGGCGGGAACCCCCAGAGGCGCAAGTCCGGTGACGGTTGGGACCTCTACTTCTTCCCGTCGACGTCGATCACCAGGGCGAACGACCCCGTCCTCGAACGGCTCCGATCGATCCCCGCCCGTTCCGGCACCCGCATGACCATCGCGATGTACTCCTGGCAGGGCTTCCGCGGTGCCTGGCTGGCCCGCAAGCTGGCCGCGATGGTCGAGGCGGGCGCCCGCCTGACCGTGGTCGTGGGACCTGACGTCGCGCGTTCGGTCGTGCGGACAGTGCGCGAGGCGGGCGCCAGGCTCGAGGACGGCTGCTGGAGGACCGGGCGCAGGAGCCGGCCCTATGTCTTCACCCACAACAAGGAGATGACCGCGACCTGGGTGGAGGACGGCACGACACGCTACGCCGCCTGGCTCGGCTCGGACGACTGGGGCAACGGAGGCGGCGGTTCCCAGTCGGACCAGGTGACGATCGGGCTCTACTCCCGGTGGGCCTACAACCGGCTCAACAAGCTCCTCGGCCCGCAGATCGCGCACGAGCCGGACAACCTCGCGCCCTGCGACCCGCTCTGAAGTGCGAGAAGAGCCGACCTGTTCTCGTGAGTCGCGCGACGTGACCGTCGCCGCTCGGAGACCCCGTCGGCGCACCGCGGCCCCACCTAGTTGGCAGTCGGGGGGAGGTGGGTGTGCCCGATCTGCTGGCCGATGCGCTCCAGGAGAGGCGTGGGTGAGCGGAGACAGGTGTCGAGATCGCGCTCGATGTCCGTCAGCGCGTAGGCGCGGAGGATGCCTGCGGCACGGAGCTCGGCGTCGGTCAGCAGACGCCGGCCGCAGACGGCGACCACGGGGATGCCGGCGGCCCGGGCGCGGGTGGCCACTCCGATGGGCGCCTTGCCTCGCAGGCTCTGGTCGTCCAAGGAGCCCTCGCCCGTGACGACAAGGTCGACGTCCTCCAGCGCCTCGTCGAAACCGAGCAGCTCGAGCAGCAGGTCGATGCCGGGGCGCGGCTCCGCTCCGAGCACGGCGAGCAGCCCGAAGCCGACGCCGCCGGCGGCGCCGGCGCCCGGGACGTCGCGGGCGTCGGCAACCTCCGGGGCGGCGTCGGCGACGACGTCGGACCAGTGATCGAGGGCCGCGTCGAGGAGGACGACGTCCGCGGGCGTGCAGCCCTTCTGGGGACCGTAGACCGCGGCCGCACCCTCGGGGCCGGTCAGCGGGTTGTCGACGTCGCAGGCGACGAGGATCCTGGCGTCCCGGAGGCCGGGGTGCAGGTCCTCAACGTCCAGGGTCACCGCCGCTGCGAGCGCCGCTCCACCGTCGGCGACGACCTCTCCGGTCTCGTCCAGCACCCGTGCTCCGAGAGCCGCCAGCATCCCGGCGCCGCCGTCCGTGCTCGCGCTGCCGCCGATGCCCACCACCAGCTCCCGGCAGCCGGCGTCGAGTGCCGCGACGAGGACCTCACCGAGCCCCCGGGACGACGCGGTCAGCGGCGCGCCGACCCCACCCGGCAGCCGGCCCAGCCCGCAGGCGTCGGCCATCTCGACCACCGCCGTCGCGCCGCGCCGCGCGAACGCGGTGTCGACCGGCTCACCCGTCGGCCCGTGCACCGCCACCGGCACCAGCGCGAAGCCGGCGGCGCGCGCGGCCGACAGGGTGCCGTCACCGCCGTCGGCGACCGGGAGGCAGCGGACCTCCACGTCCGGCCGGGTCCGCCGGAGCCCACCGGCGACGGCTGCCGCGACCCCGGCCGCGTCGAGGGAGCCCTTGAACTTGTCGGGCGCCAGCATCACCCGCGCGGTCCGTCCGGTCATGCCGGCGGCGGCGCCGTCGAGTCGCGCACCACGAGCTCGTGGCCGGCCGAGCGACGACGCGGTCGGTTGCCCGGAGCCTTCAGCGCCAGCTCGAGGGCGAGCTCGCCCATCGTGACCATCGGCAGCCGGATCGTGGTGAGCGAAGGAGCGAGGTCGCCGGCCACTGCCACGTCGTCGAACCCCGACACCGACATCCGCTCCGGCACCGCGACGCCGCGTGCCCGGAGCACGGACAGGACGCCGATGGCCATGTCGTCGTTCAGCGACAGCACCGCCGTGACGTCGGGGTGATCGCGCAGGATCTCCTCGGCCGCGAGCTTGCCGCCCTCGCGGGTGAACTCGGCGACGACCACGGGTACGTCGGCGAAGCTGATACCGGCCTCCGCGCACGCCTCTTCGACACCGGCGAGGCGGTCGGCGATCGTTGTCAGTGCGGTCGAGCCCGTGGCTACGGCGATCCGCCGATGACCCAGACCGATCAGGTGGTCGGCGATCGCCCGCCCGCCCTTGACGTTCTCCGGGAGGACGGCGTCGACCCCGAGGTGGTGCCGCCCGATGACGGCGACCCGGCCACCCTGGTCGCGGTAGGCCTGCAGGTCCCGCTTCGCGGCGGCCTGCAACGCCGGGTCGACGAACCCCGACCCGGCGATGATGATGGCGCCCACGCGGTTGGCCACGAGCATCCTGATCTGTTCGAGCTCGCGGTCCGGGTCGCGGCCGCTGTGGCAGATCTGCACGGTCAGTCCCTCGCGGGTCCCGACGCGGAGCACACCGCTCGCGATCTCCGCGAAGTAGGGGTCGCCGATCTCGTGCACGACGAGCCCGACCGAGCGAGACGTGCCCGCGGCCAGGCTGCGGGCGTGCACGTTGACGACGTACCCCATCCGCTGCGCGACCTCCCGGACCCGCTCGGCCACGGACTCGCTCACGCCGGCCGTGCCGGACAGGCTCCGGGACGCCGTGGCGATCGAGACCCCCGCCTCCTCGGCGACGTCCTGGAGCCGGACGCTCGACTGCGGCTTGGCCAACGCCCCACCCCTTCGCGATAGAGGATCGGCGTCCATGGACGGGGTTGTGACCCTTGCCACAGGCCGATCGGTGTGCATAGAGTACCTGAAAGCGCTTGCGAAAGCGCTTACGTCCCACTCTTCGAGGAGCGACATGAAGGTCTCCCCCCGCCTCCGGCTCACCGCACTCGCCGTCACCGGCAGCCTCGCCCTCACCGGCTGCATCAGCTCCGGTGACGAAGGCGGGTCCGGCGACGACGACACGATCACCATCGGCATCTCCCTGCCGCTGACGGGTGACTACTCCGAACCCGGCAAGGGCATCCAACGCGGCTACGAGGCCTGGGCCGCGTACATCAACGAGAACGGCGGTCTGCTCGGCAAGCAGGTCGAGCTCGAGATCCTCGACGACCAGTCGAGCGCCGACCGGGTGGCCTCCGACTACGAGCGGCTGATCAACCAGGAAGGGGTCGACCTCGTCGTCGGCCCGTTCTCGACGCGCCTCGTGATCCCCGCCGCCCAGGTGGCGCAGGACTACGGGTTCCTGTTCGTCGAGCCGGCGGGCGCCGCGCCGGAGGTCTTCGAGCAGGGCTTCGACAACCTCTTCTACGCGGCACCGGCCGTGGCGGACGACCACTACAACTACCTGGCCGACCACATCGAGCAGATGCCCGCCGACCAGCGGCCCGAGACCGCCGCGGTCGCGTCCATGGACGACCCGTTCGCGATGGGCACGGCCTACGGACTCAAGGACCGGCTCGAGGAGATGGGCGTCGAGATCGTGGTCGACGAGGTCTACCCGCCGAACACGACCAACTTCGACAGCATCGCGGCCAAGATCGCCGACAGCGACGCCGACATGGTGGTGGGCGGCACGCAGTACCAGGACGCCGTGAACATGATCCTGGCGCTCCAGCAGCTCGACTACCAGCCGGAGATGGCCGCGTTCTCGACGGCGCCTACCGAGCCGGAGTTCGAGAGCGCGATCGGCGGCAACACCGAGGGCATCATCGCGCCCACTGGCTACACGCCGCATTCGGACTACCCGACCAACAAGGAGTTCGTGGACTTCTACACCGAGTTGCACGGCGAGCCGCCGGCCGAGGACCAGGCCAACGCGTGGACCACCGGCCAGGTGGTTGCGGCGGCAGTCGAGGCTGTCGAGTGTGCGGACCCCGATCCGGAGTGCCAGCAGCAGCTGATCGACTGGCTCCGTGAGAACGAGGTCGACACTGTCGTCGGTCCCCTGACGTGGGACGACCAGGGCCGGCCGCAGGGCGCGCACATGATCCAGCAGTGGGTCGACGGGGAGATCCGGATCGTCCTGCCCGAGGACCTGGCCGAGGCCGAGTTCATCCCGGTCAAGCCCCGCTGGTGACCCGAAGCGAGGCCTGAACCCCATGTCCCTGCTCCTGCAGAGCATCGTGCTCGGCGTGCTGCTGGGAGGGCTCTACGCCCTCCTGGCGGCCGGGCTGACCCTCTACTTCGGCGTGATGCGGGTGGTGATGATCGCGCACTCCGCGTTCCTGATCCTCGCCGCCTACCTCGCCTGGTGGTTCTCCACCGAGACCGGGATCGATCCGCTGGTGTCCTTGATCGGGACGGTGCCCCTGTTCTTCGTCATGGGTGTCGCGGTCCAGCGACTCCTGATCAGCCGGCTCAACCCGTCGTCCCTGACGATGATGTCGGTGCTGCTCACCTTCTCGATCGCCCTGGTGATCGAGGGGATGCTCGGTTTCGTCTGGTCCGGCACCCAGCGGCGCGTGCGGCTGTCCTACGGCGGCGGCGACTTCGAGATCTTCGGAGCCAACATCGCCGTCGTCAAGCTGATCGCCTTCGGCCTTGCTGCCGTCTCGCTGCTGGCGCTCTTCCTGCTGCTCACGCGGACCAAGTTCGGACAGGCGCTGCGGGCCACGATCCAGCACCCCGAGGCGGCCCGCCTGGTCGGCATCAACACCGACCGGATCGCCGGCTACGGGTTCGGCATCGGCCTGGCCACTGCGGCGATCGGCGGCACCGCGCTGTCGCTCGACGCGACCATCTACCCCTCGCTGCACTGGCACTGGATCGGCCCGCTGATGGCGATCATCGTCGTCGGTGGTCTCGGCAGCATCCCCGGCGCCGCGATCGCGGCGATGCTGCTCGGTCTGGGTCAGAGCCTGCTGCAGATCCCGCTCGGCACCACCTGGGCGCAGACGTTCTTCTACATCGCCCTGTTCCTCACCCTGATGGTCCGTCCCCAGGGATTCTTCGGAGGTCGTCTTGCCCAGCGCTTCTGAGCACGCACGCACGTCCCGCAACGGCCTGGCCGTGGCGCTCAAGGTGCTCGGCCTGCTCGTCCTCGCCGGCGCGATCCTGTCCTTCCCGAGCATGGCCGCGAACCCGTTCATCCTCTCGGTCGGCGTCGTGATCATGAGCTACGCAGTGCTCGCCACCGGCTGGAACTTCATGGGCGGGCTCACCGGCTACATGTCGCTGGGGCACGCGGCGTACTCGGGCCTCGGCGGCTACGCCACCGGCCTGCTGATCATCGAGACCGGTTGGGACCCGTGGGTCGCGCTGGTCGGCGGCAGCCTGTTCGTCGCCGTCCTGGCGGTCCCCATCGGCATCGCCAGCCTCCGGGTGCGCGGCGCGTCGTTCGTGATCGTCTCGATCGCACTCGTGCTGATCCTGTTGCTGGTCTTCCAGTCCTGGAGCGAGCTCACCGGTGGCTCCAACGGCCTGCGGATCCCCCGCCCCTTCGGCCCGGAGGTGCTCCGCCCCGAGCAGCACGAGCGTTTCTACTACCTTCACGCGGCACTCCTCGCCGGCGCGCTGCTGCTGTGGTGGCTCATCGACCGCTCGCAGTTCGGCATCGGCCTCAAGGCGATCCGCGAGGACGAGGACAAGGCGCAGGCCCTCGGCGTCCCGACCTTCAACTACAAGCTGGTCGCGTTCGTGATCTCGGCCTTCATCACCGCCCTCGGCGGCGGCCTCTACGCGCTGTGGTTCGGCTTCCTCGACCCGGTGTTCCAGTTCTCGATCCTGGCCGGCGCCTACATGGTGCTGATGAGTCTCCTCGGCGGGATCCGCAGCCTCTTCGGTCCGCTGCTGGGAGCCGTGATCGTCGGCTACGCCGTCGAGTTCTTCAAGGCCGAGTACGGCGACTCGCAGTTCCACATCGTCGCGATGGGGCTCCTGCTCGGCATCGTCGTGCTGTTCATGCCGGAGGGCATCATCCCGGCGGTGAGCCAGCAGATCCGACGGTTCCGGCCCCAGGCCTCATCGATCCGCGAGGTCAGCCAGGCCGAGCTCGCCGAGGAGCGACGCAAGGACGAGGAGCAGCCCGGCACCGCACGGCGCGTCACGGAAGGGGCACCCTCATGACCACCGCCCAGGAACACCCCGCGACGCCGGCAACGGAGGTCGAGATCGCCCTGGCGACCGACGGGCTCCGCAAGTCCTACGGCGGCGTCAAGGCCGTCGACGGCGCATCGGTCGGCTTCCACCGCGGCAAGGTCAACGCCCTGATCGGGCCCAACGGCTCGGGCAAGACGACGTTCTTCAACTGCGTCACCGGCATGATCCGACCCGACGCCGGCACCGTGACGTTCCACGGCACGGACATCACGGGCAGGGCTCCCCACCGGATCGCCAGGGCGGGCATCGGGCGCAGCTTCCAGCTGTGCCGGATCTTCCCGCGGATGACCGTGCTGGAGAACGTGCTCGCCGCCGTGCGGGCGACCAGCCTCCCGCGCCTGGTCCGTTCTGCCCACCATCCCGCCGACATCGACCGGGCGCGGGAGCTGCTCACCAGGGTCGGGATCGAGCACCTCGAGCGCACGGAGGCGCGTGACCTGTCCTACGGGCAGCAGAAGCTGCTCGAGCTGGCAGGAGTCCTGATGGCCGAGCCGGAGACGATCATGCTCGACGAGCCCGCCGGCGGTGTGAACCCGGCGTTGATCGACCGGATCGCCGGCCTGATCAGGTCCCTCAACGCCGAGGGCCGCACGTTCATCGTCGTCGAGCACAACATGGAGCTCGTCATGAGCCTGTCCGACCACGTGGTCGTCTTCGACCGGGGCCGGCCCATCTGCGAGGGAACGCCATCGGTCGTGCAGAACGACCCCCGAGTCCTGGAGGCCTACCTTGGCATCTGAGTACCTGCTCGAGCTCGAGGACATCGAGGCGGGCTACGGACGCGCGGCGCTGGTGCTCCGCGGTCTCACGGTCAAGGTGCCGCCGGGCGCGGTGGTCTGCCTGGTCGGACCCAACGGTGCCGGCAAGTCGACCGTGCTCAAGGTCGCCAGCGGCATGCTGCGGCCCCGGGCAGGGACGATCCGGGTGGCCGGGAAGGACGTCACCGACCGCAATCCGCAGCAGATGCTGCACGCCGGCCTCTCCCACGTCCTCCAGGGACACAGCGTGTTCAAGGAGATGACGGTCGAGGAGAACGTCCGCCTCGGCGCCTACTCCCTGACCGACAAGGCCGAGATCGCCGAGCGGATCGGGTTCGTCAAGGACCTGTTCCCGGTGGTCGCGGAGCGGTGGGGTGCCCTCGCCGGCGCGCTGTCGGGCGGGCAGCAGAAGCAGGTGGAGTTCGCCCGTTCGCTCATGGTCAGCCCGCGGGTGGTGCTGCTCGACGAACCTTCGATGGGCCTCGACCCCAAGGCGACCGCCACCGTGTTCGAGCAGGTGGTGCGGATGCGGGATGCCGGGACCGCCGTGCTGCTCGTCGAGCAGAACGCCCGCCGGGCGCTCGAGACCGCGGACCTCGGCTGCGTGCTCGACCTGGGCCGGGTCCACATCTCCGGTCCCGCCGCCGAGCTGCTCCGGGACCCGCAGCTGGCCGAGCTCTACCTCGGCGGCCGACCCAAGCCCGTGACCACCAAGAGCTGACCGGCGACCCCGGACCCACGACGAGGACAGACATGCCTGAAACCACCTACCGCATCCTGATGAACGGCGTCACCGGCCGGATGGGCTACCGCCAGCACCTGCTCCGCTCGATCCTGGCGATCCGCGATGACGGCGGGGTCCCGCTGCCGGACGGCGGTCGGCTCCAGGTGGAGCCGGTGCTCGTCGGCCGCAACGCCGACAAGCTGGCCCGGATGGCCGACGAGCACGGGATCGCGGACTGGTCGACGGATCTCGACGCCGTGCTCGCCGAGGACCCGGCGACGATCTACTTCGACGCGCAGCTGACCACCGAGCGGAAGAAGGCGATCCTCAAGGCTGCCGCCACCGGCAGGCACGTCTTCACCGAGAAGCCCATCGCCGAGTCCGTCGCCGAGGGCGAGGAGCTGGTCGCGGCCGCGGAGAAGCACGGCATCGTCAACGGCGTCGTCCACGACAAGCTCTACCTGCCCGGGCTGATCAAGCTGAAGAGGCTGATCGACGGCGGTTTCTTCGGCCAGATCCTCTCGGTCCGCGGCGAGTTCGGCTACTGGGTGTTCGAGGGCGACTACCTGCCGGCCCAACGGCCGAGCTGGAACTACCGTGCCCAGGACGGCGGCGGGATGGTCCTCGACATGTTCTGCCACTGGAACTACGTGCTCGAGAACCTGTTCGGCGCGGTCGAGGCGGTCACCGCCAAGGCCGTGACCCACATCTCCGAACGCTGGGACGAAGAGGGCCGGAGGTACGAAGCCACGGCCGACGACGCGGCGTACGGCATCTTCGAGCTGGCCGGTGGCGTGATCGCCCAGATCAACTCGTCCTGGGCGGTGCGGGTCGATCGCAAGGAGCTGGTCGAGTTCCAGGTCGACGGCACCCACGGCTCGGCGGTCGCGGGCCTGTTCGGCTGCCGCGTGCAGCCGCGGGAGCTGACGCCGATGCCGGTGTGGAACCCGGACGTCCCCACCGCCGAGGACTTCCGTGCCCAGTGGATGGAGGTGCCGGACAACCGCACCTTCGGCAACGGCTTCCGCGCGCAGTGGGAGCAGTTCCTGCTCGACGTGCACCACGGCCGGCCGCACCCGTACGACTTCGCCGCGGGCGTGCGCGGACTGCGCCTCGTCGACGCCGGCCTCCGGTCGTCCGCGGAGGGCCGCCGGATCGAGCTGCCGGCGCGATGACGCCCACCGACCGGGTCGACATCCCGCTCGCCGACGGCGGGTGGGAGGGCGTCGTGCTCAACGAGCACCGCGCGTGGGTCGAGCACCCCCAGCCGTTCACCAGCAGGGTCGCGTTCGCCGCGGCCCACGTGGTCGCCGATCCACGCGGGGAGAACGTGCCCGGGGCGCCGGCGGTCGTCGACTGGGACGCCACTCTCGGCTTCCGGCGCCACCTGTTCCGCTACGGCTTCGGCGTCGCCGAGGCGATGGACACCGCACAACGGAACATGGGACTGGACTGGCCCGCGGTCCAGGAGCTGGTCCGGCGCAGCGCCGAGCAGGCACAGGACCTGGGCGCCCGGATCGCGTCCGGTGCGGGCACCGACCACCGCGCCGACCTGCGGACGGTGGCAGACGTGCGCGAGGCCTACCTCGACCAGGTCGGGTTCGTCGAGTCGACCGGGTCGCAGGTGATCGTCATGGCGTCACGCCAGCTGGCCGCGGCCGCCACCGGCCCCGACGACTACCTCAAGGTCTACGCCGACCTGCTCGGCCAGGTGCGCGAGCCCGTGATCCTGCACTGGCTCGGCGAGGCGTTCGACCCGCAGCTGCGCGGGTACTGGGGGTCGCCCGTCGTCGCGGAGGCGACGGCGACCTTCCTCGAGCTGGTCGCGGCGCACGCGGACCGGGTCGACGGCGTGAAGGTCTCGCTGCTGTCCGCGGAGCACGAGACGGCGCTCCGCGCCGCGCTGCCGGCCGGGGTACGGCTCTACACCGGCGACGACTTCAACTACCCCGACCTCATCCGCGGCGACGGCAGCCACCACTCCGACGCCCTGCTCGGGGCTTTCGCGGCGATCGCCCCGGCAGCCTCGGCGGCGCTGGCCGCGCTCGACCGCGGCGACCTCGCGACGTACGACGCCGAGATGGCGCCCACCCTGCCCCTCTCGCGGCATGTGTTCGAGACGCCCACCTGGCACTACAAGACCGGCATCGCGTTCCTCGCGTGGCTCTGCGGCCACCAGCCCGGTTTCACCATGGTCGGCGGCCTGCAGTCGGCGCGCAGCGTGGTCCACCTCGGCCGGCTGTTCGCACTCGCCAACGACGCCCGGCTGCTGCCCGACCCGGCACTGGCGGCGCACCGGATGCGGCTGTGGCTCGAGTCCGCCGGGGCGGCACGATGAGCACCCCACAAGACACGACCGCGCTCGACGTGCCGTCGCGTGCGCCCGCGCGGATGGACACACCCGCACCGGGCGACCCGCGGCTGGCTCGGCTGTCGCTCAACCAGAAGACCGTCGACGGGTGGTCGCTGCGGACGGCCGTGGAAGCCTGCGCCGCGCACGGCATCCCGGCGATCGGCGTCTGGCGCGAGCCGCTCGCCGTAGCGGGCGTCGACGCTGCGGCGGCGATGATCCGCGACGCCGGCCTGCGGGTCTCCTCCCTGTGCCGGGGCGGGTTCTTCACGGCGGCGGACGGTGCGGAGCGGCGGTCACGTCACGACGACAACCTCCGCGCGCTCGACGAGGCGGCAGCCCTCGGTGCACCGTGCCTGGTGCTCGTGCCGGGCGGTCTGCCCGCCGGCGACCGGGACCTGCGCGGTGCTCGTGCCCGCGCCGCCCAGGCGGTCGCGGACCTGGTGCCGCACGCGCTCGAGGTGGGCGTGCGCCTCGCCATCGAACCGATGCACCCGATCTTCGCGGCCGACCGCGGCGTCGTCTCCACGCTCGCGCAGGCGCTCGACATCGCCGAGCCGTTGCCCACCGAGGCAGTCGGTGTCGTCGTCGACACGTTCCACGTCTGGTGGGAGCCGGGCATCGAGGACCAGATCGCCCGTGCTGCCGGGCGGATCGCGAGCTACCAGGTGTGTGAGTGGATCACGCCGCTCCCCCCGGACGCGCTGCTCTCCCGCGGGATGATGGGCGACGGACACATCGACTTCGCCCATCTGTCCCGCTGCGTCGCCGCTGCCGGTTACCGCGGCGACGTCGAGGTCGAGATCTTCAACGCCGAGGTGTGGGAGGCCGACGGCCACGCCGTCCTCGACACCCTCGCCCGCCGCTACGTCGAGCTCGTGGAGCCGCACGTGTAGCCAACCCGGACCCATGGGGGAATCTCGCCTACTCGGAAGGACTGAGCAAATGCATCGCACACGCAAGCGCGCCGCCGGCCTCGCCGCCGGTGCCGTTCTCGGGACAGCACTGGTGGTTGCCCCTGGTGGGGCGGCGGCCGACGAGGTCGTCGCCCCACCCACGGTCCGGGTGCAAGCCGCACCCACGCCGCAGCACTGGGACCCGCTCACCGACGCGAAGTGGGCGTTCGAGCGGGGCCAGGTCGTGCTCACCGAGCGCGGCACCAATCCCGGCGGACCGCGACGCCCGTTCGAGTACGCCGTCGTCACCCAGGGTCCGGAGCTGTCCTCGGTCAGCATCACCGCCGAGGTGCGCATCGACGAGCCGGTCGAGTTCAGCAACCGCGACGTCATCGTGGTGTGGAACTACCAGTCACCGACCCGCTTCTACTACGCGCACCTCTCGCAGGACAACACGATCTACCCGCACAACGGGATCTTCGTGGTCGACAACGCGGACCGGCGGCGGATCGACGACCAATGGAACGGCTCGGTCGGCGCGCCGCCCGCCATCGACGACACCGACTGGCACGACGTCCGGGTCGACTACGACGCGACGACCGGCGAGATCGCCGTCTACGTCGACGGTTCGTCCGAACCACTGATGACCGCAACCGACACGACGTACGCCGGCGGTCGCGTCGGCTTCGGATCGTTCGACAACTACGGCCGCACCAGGCACTTCTCTGTCATCGGGGTCGAGCGTGTCTCCGGCTGAGCCTCCCGCCACGCTGCTGCCGGCCGTCGTCGGCACTGCTCGCTGAAACCCTCTCGGAAAGGAACACCATTCCATGCGCACGACCCGATCGTGGGTGGGTGCCGCGGCAGCGTTGCTGCTCGCCGCGACCCTCAACCCGCTCGCGTCGCCGGCGACCGCCGACGACCACTTCGACACACCCATCACCGATCCGATCCCCCAGGACCCGGTGCCGTCCACGCTCGGTCTCGTCCTCGAGGAGTACGCCCAGCTGCCGGCATCGACGCCGAACGGGCCCGTGACCGATGGCCGGATCGGCAGCCGTCACAACCGGATCAACTACGTCGGCGAGCTGCCGGACGGATCGGGCCGCCTGCAGGTGCCGGACCTCAACGGCACGCTCTACCTGCTCGAGGACGGGCAGCAGCACGTCTACCTCGACGTGAAGCAGCGGTTCCCCCACTTCCTGTCCTGGCGCGGACTGGGGTCCGGCTTCGGCTTCGCGGCCTTCCACCCGGAGTTCGGTGAGAACGGCAAGCTGTACACCGTCCACACCGAGGTGCCGACGGCGCCGGGCGAGTCGACGTACCCGCCGCAACGGCTGACGTCGAGCTCGGTGACCAGCGTGGTGACGGAGTGGACCGCCGACGACCCGTCGGCCGACACCTTCGCGGGCACCAGCCGGGAGATCTTCCGGTTCCGGTTCGGTGGCCAGATCCACGCGATCCAGCAGATCGACTTCAACCACACCGCTGCTCCGGGTGACGAGGACTACGGCCTGCTCTACCTCGCCGTCGGCGACGGCGGCATCGGTGTCAGCAGCGACGTGCCGCAGGACATGTCGACCCCGTCGGGCAAGATCCTGCGGATCGACCCGCTGGGCGACAACAGCCCGAACGGCCAGTACGGCATCCCTGAGACGAACCCGTTCGTCGACGAGCCGGGTGCGCTCGGCGAGATCTACGCAGTCGGTATGCGCGACCCGCACCGGTTCAGCTGGGACGTCGGCGGTGAGCACCGGATGTTCCTCGGGCACATCGGCCAGCACGCGGTCGAGGCGGTCTACGACGTCGACGCCGGCGACAACTTCGGCTGGCCGGTGATCGAGGGCCGGCTCGCCTACCGGAACGAGAACCAGTGCTACCTCTACCCGCTCACCGATGAGATGGCGCAGGCCGGTTACGACTACCCGGTCGCTTCCTACGACCACGACCCGCCGGCGAACTGGCCGTGCAACTCCGACTCCGGGCACGCGATCTCGGGTGGCCTCGTCCACCGTGGCGACCTCAGCGGTCTGAAGGGCAAGTACGTCTTCGGTGACCTGGTCGAGGGGCGTGTCTTCTACACCGACCTGGAGGAGATGGACGACGACGCCGCGACCGAGGCGCCGATCCACGAGCTCGCGCTGTACGACACCGACGGCACCCGGATGCGGATGCCCGACTTCGTCGGCGACGGTCGGATCGACCTGCGGTTCGGCACCGACTCCGAGAACAACCTGTTCCTGCTCGCCAAGGGCAACGGCAAGATCTGGAAGGTCGTCGACACCAAGCGGGCGCCCGTCCCGAAGGAGATCGAGCCGGGCCTGGCCGACGACCTGGTGGCGGCGTACGACTTCGAGCACCCGTTCGCGGCCAACGACGCCTACGAGGAGGACCAGGGGTCGTCCGGGACGCTGCTGCAGCTGATCAACGGCGGTGAGCGGATGCGCGTCGACGACGGCGCCTACCCGGGCAGCAACAACGCGCTGCAGATCCACAGTGCCGCCGAGTCGCCCACGGGCCAGGCGTGGAAAGCCGGCGTGTGGGACGCGGACGGTGAGGAGTCGCTCTCGGCCTTCAACGGCGCGAAGGGCATCACGGTGATGGGTTGGTTCAAGATGACCGGCACCAACCCCACGGCCGGCTACAACGCCATCGGTCTCGCCGGAGTGCTCAGCGGCAACTCCGACGGACACGGCGTCCGCGCCCTGCTGGAGCTGATCCAGGTCAACGGCGAGCTGCGTCTCGTCGCGCTCGGCCGGCGGATCGACACCGGTGCGTCGCAGACGTTCGCCGCGTCGGAGGACTGGCGGGACCTGCTCCCGCAGGACGAGTGGGTGCACATCGCCGCGACCTTCGACTACACGACCGGTGAGATGGCGCTCTACCGCAACGGTGAGGCCCTCGACGGCTTCTACACCAACGCGGGCGACCCCTGGCAGCTCGACGGCAGCGGTACGTCGCCGACGGACCCGCGCGGCATCAAGATCGGCGGCTCGTTCCCCCAGAACGGCACCGAGCGCAACCCGTGCAACTGCCGGATGGACACGCTGATGTTCTTCGACACCGACCTCAGCGGGTCAGAGGTGGCGCGGCAGTACCGCCGCCTCACCCGAGGAGGCTGATCCACCCCTCGAGCGCGGCCCCGTCAGTCCTTGGCGGGGCCGCGCGCATTTGCCGTCGTACTCTCGCCGCATGAGCACTCCCGAGCGCCGGCCGGCGACGCTGGCGGACGCGGCTGAGATCGCACGGATCTGGCGAGAGGGGTGGCGCGACGGGCACCTCGGGCACACGCCGCCGGCGCTGATCGAGGCGCGCACCGACGCGTCGTTCGACCACCGGGCGGTGGAGCGGGTGCCGCAGACGACGGTGGCGACGATCGACGGCGACGTCGTCGGCTTCACGGTGATCGTGGACGACGAGGCCGAGCAGGTGTACGTCGACCGCGCCGCCCGCGGCTCCGGGATCGCAGGCCTCCTGCTGGCCGAGGCGGAGCGGCAGATCGCCGCGAACGGGCACTCTCGAGCCTGGCTCGCGGTCGCGGCCGGGAACGCCCGCGCGCGGCGGTTCTACGAGCGCAGCGGCTGGGTCGATGACGGTGGGTTCGACTACCAGGCGGACGGTCCCGACGGGCCGATCGCCGTACCGTGCCACCGCTACGTGCGGGATCTCTGAGCCGGTACGTCGAGGGCGGGCGCCGGGTCACAGAATGATCCCGTCCGGAGTGGCGGTCTAGCCGAATGGTCTAGCGCAGGGCTAGCGTCGCCTGACATGACGGTGCAGGAGGAACACGCTGCCACGCCGGCAGGTGGAACCGATCAGCCGCTGGTGCGGCTGTCAGGGGTCCAGAAGCACTACGGCAACGTTCACGTGCTCAAGGACATCGACCTCGAGGTCGACCGCCGCGAGGTCGTGGTCGTGATCGGGCCTTCCGGCGCCGGCAAGTCGACGCTGTGCCGTGCGATCAACCGGCTCGAGACCATCGACGAGGGCGAGATCCTCCTCGACGGCCAGCCGCTCCCGCTGGAGGGCAAGGCGCTGGCCCGGCTCCGTGCCGATGTCGGCATGGTGTTCCAGAGCTTCAACCTGTTCGCGCACAAGACCGTGCTGCAGAACGTCACCCTCGGACCGATCAAGGTCCGCAAGCAGTCGAAGGCCGAGGCGGAGAAGCGCGCCAAGGAGCTGCTGGACCGGGTCGGCGTCGGACATCAGGCGAACAAGTACCCCGCCCAGCTCTCCGGCGGCCAGCAGCAGCGGGTCGCGATCGCGCGGGCCTTGGCGATGGAGCCGAAGGTGATGCTCTTCGACGAGCCGACCTCGGCGCTCGATCCCGAGATGATCAAGGAGGTCCTCGACGTAATGGTCGACCTCGCCGAGCGCGGCATGACGATGATCGTCGTCACCCACGAGATGGGTTTCGCCCGCACGGCGGCCAACCGGGTCGTCTTCATGGCCGACGGCGCGATCGTCGAGCAGACCGACCCCGAGACGTTCTTCACCAACCCCGAGAGCGATCGAGCCAAGGACTTCCTCGGCAAGATCCTCAAACACTAAGGAGTAGGTACATGCGCAGGATGAAGCTCGGGATGACCGCAGTTGCGGTGCTCCTGGCAGGAACATTGGTCGCGTGCGGTGACGCCGGCGATGACGACGACGACTCCCCCGAGGTCGCGGCCGAGGAGGACTGCGACGACAAGTTCGAGGAAGGCTCCCGGATGGCCGATCTCGCCGACGCCGGCGAGATCGCGATCGGCAACCGGGTCGACCAGCCCGGTCTCGGCCAGCAGGACACCCCGGACTCTGTGCCGGTGGGCTTCGACATCGACATGGCGAAGCTGCTCATCGCCGATCTCTGCATCGACCCCGAGTCCGACTCGGTGACGTGGACCGAAGCAACGTCCGAACAGCGTGAGACGTTCCTCCAGGACGGCGTGGTCGACCTGGTCGCGGCGTCGTACTCCATCACCGACGAACGGCGGGCGCTGGTCGGCCAGGCCGGTCCCTACATGATCACCGGCCAGCAGGTACTGGTGCCGGCCGATTCCGACGTCGAGTCGATCGCGGACCTGGAAGGCCAGGAGGTGTGCGCCCAGGAAGGCTCGACCTCGCTGGAGAACATCGAGGCGGAAGGCGCCGTCGGTGTGCCGTCGGCGAGCTACGCACAGTGCGCCGAGGACGTCGTCAACGGCACGGTGCCGGCAATGTCGACCGACGGCTCGATCCTGCGCGGTCTCGCCCAGCAGTACGAAGGCGACGTCAAGATCGTCGGACCGGAGTTCTCCGAGGAGCGGATCGGCATCGGCTACTCGAAGGACTACCCGGAGATGTGCGAGTGGATCAACGACGTGCTGACCGAGGCCTTCGAGGACGGCACCTGGGAGGAGTCGTTCAACGCGCACCTCGCGTCCGAGGACGAGGAAGCGCCGGAGCCGCCGACGCTGGACGAGTGCCAGGCATAGCCGGGGCATAGCAAGAAGTGGACCTCTTCTGGGAGCACCGTGAGGCGATCGCGCTCGCGTTCGCCTACACGGTGCTCCTGTTCGTCCTCGCCGGGATCGGGTCGATGATCCTCGGAACGGTGCTCGCGGCGATGCGGGTCGGTCCGATCCCGGTGCTGCGGTGGGCAGGCGCCGGTTACGTCCACATCGTCCGGAACACGCCGCTGGTCATCGTGATCATCTTCTTCCGGCTCGCGGCGCCGAAGATCGACCTCAAGTTCAACTTCGTGGACATCGTGATCCCGACCGCCGTGGGCGACATCCGTTTGAACAACATCTTTGCCGCGTGCGTGGTGGGACTCACCGTCTACACCGCCGCCTTCGTGTGCGAGGCGCTCCGCTCGGGGGTCAACGCCGTGGCCCTCGGCCAGGCGGAGGCGGCCCGGGCGATCGGGCTTCCGTTCGCCGGCGTGATGACCCAGGTCGTCCTTCCCCAGGCCTTCCGCGCGACGATCCCACCGCTCGCGAACGTGCAGATCGCGCTCCTCAAGAACACCACGGTCGCGGGAGCGCTCGGCGTCGCCGAGGCCTTCATCCGGATGAGGCTCCTCATCAAGAACAATCCCGCCGAGCTGTGGACCCTGTTCATCGGTTTCGCGCTGATCTTCGTGATCCTCGTCGAAGTGGTCTCGTTCGTTGCGCACCGGCTCGAACGGCGGGTGCGCATCACATGAGCGGCAGTGTCCTCTTCGACGTCCCCGGGCCACGGGCGGTCGCGCGCCAGCGCGTGTACACCGTCGCCGCCGCCGTGCTGCTGGCCGGCGCAGTCGCCTATGCCGTGATCCGGCTCGAGCAGAACGGTCAGTTCGAGTACCAGAAGTGGGAGCCTTTCGTCAGCCCGGTCTACATCGAGGCGCTGCTGGTCGACGGCGTGCTGGAGACGCTCAAGATGGCGTTCTCGGCGATCCTCCTGGCGGTCGGCTTCGGGGTGCTCCTCGGGGTTGGCAAGCTGTCCGAGCACTGGTGGGTGCGGCGGCCGAGCTGGGCTCTGGTCGAGTTCTGGCGGGCGGTGCCGGTGCTCCTCAGCATGATCTTCATCTGGAACCTGCTCGGCACCGACAAGGAGTCCTCGCCGTACTGGGCGGTCGTCCTCGCCCTCATGCTCTACAACGGCGCGGTGCTGGCCGAGGTCTTCCGGGCCGGCGTCAACGCGGTGCCGAAGGGGCAGGTGGAGGCGGCGTACGCCGTCGGCCTTCGCAAGACCCAGGTGATGCTCGCGATCCAGCTGCCGCAGGCCGTGAAGATCATGCTGCCTGCCTTGATCAGCCAGTGCGTGGTCGCGCTGAAGGACACCGCGCTCGGGTATGTCGTACTGGCTCCCGGCCTGACCTACGTCGCCCGGCTGATCTACAGCAACGCCGACTTCGCGCAGAACCAGATCCCCACCGTGTTCGTGGTGGCGCTGATCTACATCGTGCTCAACCTGATCCTCACCGCGGTCGCGACGTGGGTGCAGAAGAAGTTCGTCGGCGAGAAGAAGGTGCTCGAGGTACCGATGGTCGGCGAGGCGGACCCGAAGCAGCTGCCGACGCTCTGAGCTCAGTCCTTGCTCTTCGGGGTGACCCAGAGCCGGATCTCGCCCTCGATGACGACCGTGCCGTCGTCGCGCACGCCCCTGACCCGGACCGGGAGGTCGCCGTCGGCGGTGTCCCACTGGGCCTGGTCGGTCTCGGCGACGCAGGTGATGTCGCTGGTCGCCTTGGCGGTATAGGAGACCTCCATGCCCTTGGGGATCCAGCGCTTGTCCTTGGGGATGGTCACCTCGGCCAGCGCGCCCATCGCCGCCTCCAGGCCGTTGCACAGCGCGATGGCGTGCAAGGTGCCGATGTGGTTCTGGACGCTGCGGCGCTTCGGGATCACGAGCTCCACGTGGTTGGGCTCGACGACGGTGAACCGCGGGTGGATCGAGGCGAAGTACGGCGCCTTCTGGGCGAAGGCGATCGAGAACGCCCGCTTGCCGACGACGCCACCCACGACCGGCAGGCCGGAGGCGGTCTTCCAAAGGCTGTGGACCTGGCTCATGGCGATTACATTACTCGTCAGTAACAAGTGGTCACAACCCCCGCCGGCGAGACGCCGCTCACGGAGCGCCCGCCGTGCTTGCTCCGATTTCGTCGTGCTAACTTGTTGTTAGCAACGGATTCAGTTGCCGATTTCGGCATTGACCCCGGACTTGGGAAGTAAAAATCGGTTCATCTCGGCGAAAACGCGATTACCTTCGCCGGTTTGGATCTACTCTGGCGACGAGCGTCGCTAACGAGCGTTAGCAAAGTGATCGACGAACATAGGCGGCTCCAACGCCTGTGACCGCGATCTGGCCCTCGGCGGCAGCGTGCCTGAGCCCAGGCTGGACCTGGCGCTCAGGAGCGCGGCGCCATCACCTCGACCCGGTTGCCGGCGCCGTCGAAGACGTGGAAGCGCTGGTGTCCGGGGAAGCTCGATCGTTCGCGCCAGTCGACGTCGAACCCGAGGGACGCCAGCCGGGTGCCGGTGGCCTCCAGGTCGTCGACGCCGGGCAGCAGCAACGCGGGGTGGGCCTTGCGGGCCGGCGTGAAGGGGTCCTCGACGCCGACGTGGATCTCCGCGGTGACGCCGCCGCCGACGTCGTACGACCTGAACCAGGCGCCGCCGCGCGCCGCCAGCGCCTCCGGCTTGTCGACCTCGGTCATCCCCAGGCCGTCGGCGTAGAACCGTCGCGCGGCGCCCTCGCCGCCCACCGGACAGGCGACCTGGACGTGGTGGAGCATCATGCGGGACCGCCACTCGTCGGGCCCGCCGGGACGCGAGCGACGACGAAGATCCGGCGGAACGGCAACACCACGCCGTGGCCGTGGTCGGGGTACGCGTCGCGCAGCCGACGCTTGAACTCCGCCTCGAACCGCGGCCGCAGGGCGTCGGGCAGCGCCTGCAGCGTCGGCCGGGCGCCGGTGCCGGAGACCCACGTGAAGACGGGGTCCTTGCCGTGGAGGACATGGAGGTAGGTCGTCTCCCAGGCATCGACGTCGCAGCCGAGCTCTTGGAGCGCGCGGAGGTAGGTGGCGGCGTCGTACGAGGAAGGTACGGCGGCGCCCGCGGTGTGGTCGGCGTACGGCGACTCGGCGGCGAGCTCGGTGCGGAGAGTGTGGCTGGGCTCGTCGAAGTTCCCGGGCACCTGGAACGCCAACCACCCGCCGGGCCGCACCTGCGCCACCAGGCGCGGCAGCAGCTCGAGATGATCGGGCAGCCATTGGAGGGTGGCGTTCGAGACGAGCACGTCGACCCCGTCCTCTCCGCCGGTCGAGTAGCCCGAGCCGCTAGGCGAGGGCGTATCGAGACCCCAGTCGCGGACGTCGCCGACCTCGAACGTGGCCGCTGCACCGCTCGCCCGGGCCGCGGTGATCATCTCGGCGCTGCTGTCGACGCCGGAGACCGCGGCGTCCGGCCAGCGCTCCGCGAGCAACGCGGTCAGGTTGCCGGGACCGCACCCGAGGTCGACGACCGTGGCGGGATCGGCGGCGCCGATGCGCGTGATCAGGTCGACGAACGGCCGGCCGCGCTCGTCGGCGTACGCGAGGTAGCGGTCGGGGTCCCAGGTGTGCGTCACGGTGCCTCCTCCGCCAAGAACTCCAGGACCCGGGCATTGACCACGTCGGGCCGCTCGAGCTGGAGGAAGTGGCCGGCGCCGGTGACCAGCGCGACCCGTCCGCCGTGCGGGAGCCTGCCGTTGACCTGCGCCGCCCACCGGGGATCGAGGCAGCCGTCGTCGGCACCCTGGAGGTAGAGGACCGGTGCGCGCGGGGCGCCGGTCGCCGCCCCGCCGAGGTGGCGGTAGCGCTCGGGCGTCTGCCATGGACGCGTGTTGGCGCGGTAGTAGCCGATCGCCGCCGCCTTGCGCTCGGTCGTGGCGAGGGAGACGGCGAGGTGGGCGAGGTCCGCCGTGGCGTCGTACCCGGGCGACCACCGGCGCCACAGGTGCGCGACCAGCTTGTCGAACCTACGCTCCGGGAGGGCGGGCAGCTGGTTGAAGACCGTGTACCAGCTCATCCGCGCCTGCCGCGGCAGGATCCTCGCCCACGACCCGATCGACCCGCGGCTGGGGTTCATCGCCGAGAACGGCGGCACCGCCATCGACACCACGCGACGGAACGGGCTCCCGTCGAAGGCGGCGATCCCGTTGGCGGTGATGGCACCCCAGTCGTGCCCGACGAGCACGGCGCGCGTGTCCCCGTCGAGCGCGGCGTGCAGCTCGAGCGCGTCGCTCATCAGCGCCGGCACGTGGTAGCTGCCGTCGGCGGGGAAGCCGCTCTGCCCGTAGCCGCGGGTGAACGGCGCGACCACCCGGTAGCCCGCGGCGGCGAGCTCGGGACCGAGGTGGCGCCAGGTGTGGGCGGTGTCGGGGAAGCCGTGCAGGAGCAGGGCGAGGGGCGCAGCCGGATCGGTGGCGGGGCCCCAGGTGAGGGAGACCATCGCGAGCTGGTCGAGGTCGGTGGTGAGCTGGTCCACGGCTCCACCCTAGGATCACTTTATCTTGACGTCAAGATTCTCGACTGGCGGTAAAGTACGGGCATGGTCGCACGGGACGAGGTCGACGAGCTGCTCGACGCGTGGGCGCGCGAGCGGGCCGACCTCGACCTCGGGCCGGTCGCCGTCTTCAGCCGGATCTCCCGGCTCGGCCACCACGTCGACCGGGCCCGCCGGCAGGCGTTCACGGCCCACGACATCGAGCCGTGGGAGTTCGACGTGCTGGCTGCGCTCCGGAGGGCCGGGGCGCCGTACGAGCTCTCGCCGGGGCGGCTGCTGCGCGAGACCCTGGTGACCAGCGGAACCATGACCAACCGCGTCGACCGGCTCGCGTCCCGCGGCCTGGTCGAGCGGCACCCCGACCCCTCCGACCGCCGCGGCGTCCTGGTCCGGCTCACGCCGGACGGCAAGGACGCGGTCGACGGTGCCTTCACCGCCCTGCTCGACGCCGAGCGGGAGCTCCTCGCCGACCTGCCCGCCGCCGACCAGAAGGTGCTGGCGGGGTTGCTGCGACGGCTGCTGGTTCCGTTCGCCGCCGACTGACCGATCAGACGACGATCAGGTCCGGCATCGCCAGATCACGCCAGCGGTCGAGGTCGGGCGGAGCGCCCGTGAGCTCGGCGACAAGGAGGGTCCAGGCGGTGCCGTGCCCGACGAGCACCAGGTCGGTCTCGGGGTGGTCGGCCACGAGGCCGCGGACGGTGGCGGTGACGCGGTCGCGGCAGACCGAGAGGGGTTCCCAGCCGTCGTACGCCGGGGCGTCCGGCTGGTCGAACGCGCGCCGCACCGTGCCGGCGAAGTCGGCGATCCACGCGGCCGATTCGCGGACGTGCTCGCGGAGGCCGTCCACGATGCCGACCTCGCCCTCGGTGAGCAGCTGGGCGGTCGCGATCGCCTTGGGCTCCGGCGAGGTGAACCACGCAGCGCGAGCGGGAAGCCGGCCCGACTCCCGGAGCGCCCACACGTCGTCGAACCCCGCCGGGTCGAGCTCCCACTCCGCCGCCGGACGGGCGCGGTCGATCAGCGGCCGGCCGTGCCGGACCAGGTAGAGCGTCACTCCAGGACCTCGGCGGCCTCGAGCCACTCCAGCTCGACCGCCTGCTTCTCGGCCAGCAATCCCGCCAGGTCCTTTCCCAGCTCGGCCAGGCGCTCGGGATCGCTCGCGTGCGCCGCCAGGGCCTCGGTCAGCTCGGCCTCACGGGCGGCCAGGCGCACCAGCTGCTTGTCGAGACGGGCCAGGGCCTTGCGCGCCGTACGCTCCTCGGCCGAGCCTGGCTTAACCCTGGGTTGAGGTGGGAGGGGTAGGTCACCGGGTTTCGACGCGCCCGTCGCGACCTCGTCCCTCGGTCGCGGGGCTTGCTCAACCTCGTCTCGCGACGCAGTCCGCTCGTTCCTCGCGGCCTGCTGCTCGCTTGACCGACGCTCGAGGTACTCGTCGACACCACGGGGCAGCATCGAGATCTGGCCGTCGCCGAGCAGTGCCCAGACCGAGTCGGTGACCCGCTCGAGGAAGTAGCGGTCGTGGGAGACGACGACGAGGGTGCCGGGCCAGCCGTCGAGGAAGTCCTCGAGGACGTTGAGGGTCTCGATGTCGAGGTCGTTGGTGGGCTCGTCGAGCAGCAGCACGTTGGGCTCGGTCAGCAGCAGCCGCAGCAGCTGGAACCGGCGCCGCTCACCGCCGGACAGGTCGCCGAGGCGCGCGGTGAGCTTGTCGCCGGTGAAGCCGAACCGCTCGAGCAGGGCGCTCGCGGAGATCTCGCCGTCGAGAGTCCGGGTCACCCGCCGGATCGACTCGACGGTGTCGAGCACCCGCCCTTCCGGGTTGTCGAACTCCAGGGCCTGCGTCAGGTGCTCGAGTACGACGGTGCGCCCCCGCCGTACCCGCCCCTGCTGCGGCGCCAGCTCGCCGGAGATGAGCGACAGCACCGACGTCTTCCCGGCGCCGTTGACCCCGACGATGCCCACGCGATCGCCCGGTCCCAGGCGCCAGGTCGCGCGCTCGAGCAGCACGCGATCGCCGCGGGCGAGGTCGACGTCCTCGATGTCGATGACGTCCTTGCCGAGCCGCTGGGTCGCGAACCGCTGCAGCTCGAGCCGGTCGCGCGGCGGCGGGACGTCCTCGATCAGCACGTTGGCCGCGTCGATCCGGAACTTCGGCTTGGAGGTCCGGGCCGGCGGACCGCGGCGCAGCCAGGCGAGCTCCTTGCGGACCAGGTTCTGCCGCCGTACCTCTGACGCGGCCGCCTGCCGCAGCCGTTCTGCCTTCGCGAGCACGAACGCCGCGTAGCCACCTTCGTAGGTGTCGACGACCCCGTCGTGCACCTCCCACGTCTGCTGGCAGACCGCGTCGAGGAACCACCGGTCGTGGGTGACCACGACCAGCGCCGACGGCCGGGCGGCCAGGTGTGTGGCGAGCCAGGCGACGGCCTCGACGTCGAGGTGGTTGGTGGGCTCGTCGAGGACGATCAGGTCGTGGTCGCCGATGAGCAGTCCGGCCAGGCCGCAGCGCCGTCGCTCGCCACCGGACAGCCCGGCGACCGCCCGGTCGAGCTCGACTCCGGCCAGCAGCACCGTGACGATCTCCCGGAGGGACGCGTCGGCGGCCCACTCGTGGTCGGACCGTCCGCCGAGCACGACCTCCCGGACGGTGTGGGTGTCGGAGAAGTCGTCGGTCTGGCGCAGGTAGCCGATCGGCAGTCCCCGCTGCCGCGACACCCGGCCCTCGTCGGGTTCCTCCTCGCCGGTCATCACCCGCAGCAGCGTGGTCTTGCCGTCGCCGTTGCGGCCGACGATGCCGATCCGCTCACCCGCGCCGATGCCGAGGGAGACGTCGGTGAGGAGCGGGCGCACGCCGTAGGACTTGGAGACCCGCTCCAGGTTGAGGAGGTTGCTCATCCGTACGCCACCACGTGCGCGCCCGCGACCGGGCCGTGCACGACGGCGGTCCGGTCGTAGCCGCGCTCCGCGAGCCGGCCGGCGATGGCGCGGGCGCTGTCGGCATCGGCTGCCAGTGCCAGCATCGTGGGACCCGAGCCGGACAGCAGCGCGTACGACGCCTGGCACTCGAGCGCGGCCTCGGCCACCGCCTGGAGATCGGGCCGCAGGTAGAACGCGGCGTCCTCGAGATCGTTGTAGAGGAACACCTGGAGGTGCTCGCCGTTGGCCGGAGCGCGCAGCGCCTCGAGCATCTGGGGGCGGATCCGGTAGTCGTGATCGCCGCCCTCGAGCAGGTCGTAGGCGCCGTAGACCGACGGTGTCGACAACCCGTCGTCGCTGAAGACGACGACCCACCACCAGCTGCCGTTGTCCTCGACCGGGGTGACCACCTCGCCGCGGCCGGTCCCGGTCGCGGTGCCACCGACGAGTGCGAACGGCACGTCCGACCCCAGCTCGGCGCCGATCGCGAGGAGCTCCTCGTCGGCGGTACCGAGGCTCCACAGCCGGTCGAGTGCAACCAGCGTGGCGGCGGCGTCGGCCGACCCCCCAGCCATCCCGCCCGCGACCGGGATGCCCTTGTTGATCTGGATCGCGGCCGCGCGGTCGTCGAGACGGTGGTGGGCGACGAGCGCCTTGCCGGCCCGGATGGCGATGTTCGAGTCGTCGTCCGGAACCTCCCGGACCTCGACGTGGACGCCGTCGGCGATCGTGGAGACCGACCACTCCTCGGCGTCGGTCACGGTGACGTCGTCGTAGAGCGACACCGCCTGGTAGACGGTCTCGAGCGGGTGGAAGCCGTCCGGACGAACCTTCCCGACACCGAGGTAGATGTTGATCTTGGCGGGCGCGCGCACGGTCACCGAGATCGGGTCCGGCAGGAGTGCAGCGCTCACGCCTCCGATCCTGCCAACTCCTCGGCGATCCGGACGAAATCAGAGATGCCCAGCGACTCCCCGCGGGCGAGCGGATCGATGCCGGCGGCCACCAACACCGCCTCGGCAGCCTCGGCCGAGCCGGCGAGGCCCCGCAGGAGACCCCGCAGCATCTTGCGGCGCTGCGCGAAGGCGGCGTCCACGACCGCGAAGACCTGCTCGCGGCTGACGGCGGTCGTCGGCGGCTCCCGTCGGGTCCAGGCGACCAGGCCCGAGTCAACGTTCGGCGCCGGCCAGAACACGTTGCGCCCGATCGCCCCGGCGCGTCGAACGTCGGCGTACCAGGCGGCCTTGACCGACGGCACGCCGTACGTCCGGGAGCCAGGCGGCGCCGCCAGCCGGTCGGCGACCTCGGACTGCACCATCACCAGGCCGTGCTCGAGCGACGGCAGCAGCGCCAGCAGGTGCAGCAGCACCGGGACCGAGACGTTGTAGGGCAGGTTCGCGACCAGTGCGGTCGGCGGCGGCCCGGGGAGCTCGGTGATCCGCAGCGCGTCAGCGAGTACGACGCGCACCCGGTCGGCCTGCTGGGGGGCGTACTCGGCGATCGTGCCCGGCAGCGCCTCCGCGAGCACGGGGTCGACCTCGACCGCGGTGACCGATGCGGCGGTCTCGAGCAACGCCAGGGTCAGCGAGCCGAGCCCGGGTCCGACCTCCACCACGACGTCCGCGGCCGTCACGCCGGACTCGCGGACGATCCGGCGCACGGTGTTGGCGTCGATGACGAAGTTCTGGCCGCGCTGCTTGGTCGGCCGCAGGTCGAGGCGCGCCGCCAGCGAACGCACTTCCGCCGGCCCGAGGAGTTTCGGACCGGCGGAAGTGCTCATGCCATGGAGGCTAGTGCCAACGCACCACGACTACTGGGGCAGGCCGAGCTGCGCGGAGCAGTGCGGCCAGGAGCCGTAGCCACCGGTCGCCGCACGGAGCCGCTCCGCCACGGCGATCTGCGCCTCGCGGCTGTTCTGGTGCGGGTAGCCGGAGCCGCCGTACGCCTGCCAGGTGCCGAGGTTGAACTGCAGGCCGCCGTAGTAGCCGTTGCCGGTGTTGATGGCCCAGTTGCCGCCGGACTCGCACTGCGCCAGGGCGTCCCAGACGCTGCTGCCGCCGGCGTAGTTGGAGGTGACGACCTCCTGGGTGCCGACCTCGACGATCTCGGCGACCGGCTCGTCGGTCACCTTGGTGCTGACGACGGTGCGCTTGACCTCGTCGCCGTTGCGGTACCGGATCTTGTAGACGACGTTGCGCATGCCGGCCTCGCCCGAACGGACGACGGTCTCGGTGCCCTCGGGCGACGAGGAGTCCTCGCGGGTGATCGTCTCGGCGGAGAAGGACTCACCCTTCACGCGCTTGGTCTTGACCTCGATGTCGACCCAGCGGACCCGGTCGCCATCCTCGATCTTGGCGTCCCGCTTCGGGAACACGAGGTCGCGCTTGTCGAGCTTGACGTCGAGCGCGCGCAGCGCGTCGTTGACGGTCATCGCCGGCACGCTGACCTTCTTGGGCTTCTTCCCGGCGAGCTCGACCTTGAGGGTCTTGGGCGTGACGACCTCGAGCTCGAGGCCACCACGGTCGATCGTGGTGCCACGGCTGGCCGACAGCCGGGCGCCGCGGTAGAGCGCGCCGATCTGGCTGAGGGCGCCGTCGACGTCGGTCGCGGTCACCCAGTGGGTGTCGGTCTTGCCGTCGACGGTCAGCTCGACCTCACGACCGAACCGGACCGCGATGCGGGTCCCGTCGGAGATCTCCTCGTCGACGTCGGGCTGCACCACGTCGTGCGAGGTCAGCTCGATGCCCTCGTCCTCGAGGACGTCGCCGACGGTGTCACCGGAGGCGCGGACCTGGCGCTCTTCCCCGTCGACCGACAAGGTCACGGGGGTCGTCATCGCCCGGTAGCCGAACGTCGCGCCGCTGACGGCGAGGACGACCACGGCGATGGTGGCGATGAGGGCGACCCTGCTGCGGCCGGCCCGACCGAACAGGGCGGCGGCGCGGGTCTTCAGCGAAGGCTGGGTCGAATCGGGGGTTGAATCTGGGGTCGCGGGCGGGAGGTTCTGGGTATGGCTCTCGTCAGAGGGCACGATTCTCCGTACGTCGTACTCCCCGGGCCTCAGGCTTCCAGCGTGTTCTCCCCCACGGAGGTGGCGCTCCGTCGTACCTCATACGTACGGCGGCAGGTCCCGATGCTGGCCGAGTTGTGCTGCCCGATCCCGGCTTTCTGTCATCTACCAGAACAAGAGCAAGCACCGGAATGCAAACCGGCGGCCGAGTTTTTACGCTCACGACGTGACTCGACTCACCTGATCGACACCACTTCTGCCCCACTGGTCACACTCAGTTGCTAACTATTGCTAGCACGATGCTCGGGTTCACCAGGCGCCACCGAACGCTCGTTCGGTGTTGGCGTCGATCGCCGCGCAGAGGTCACCGAGGTCCTCACCGCGCTCCGCCGCCATGGCGCGCACCGTCAGCGGCACCAGGTAGGAGCCGTTGGTGCGGCCGCGGTAGGGATGCGGCGTGAGGTACGGCGCGTCGGTCTCGACCAGCACCCGGTCCTGGGGAGTGACGACCAGCGCGTTGCGCAGCGGCGCGGCGTTCTTGAACGTCACCGTCCCGGCGAAGGACAGGTAGGCGCCGCGGTCCAGGCACGCGCGGGCGAACGCGGCGTCGCCGGAGAAGCAGTGCATCACCCAGCGTTCGGGCGCGCCCTCGGCGTCGAGGACGTCCAGCACCTCCTGGTGGGCGTCGCGGTCGTGGATCACCAGCGTCTTGTCGAGCCGCTTGGCGAGGTCGATGTGGGCGGCGAACGACGCGACCTGCGCCGCCCGCCCGTCGGGGCCGGTGCGGTAGTGGTCGAGCCCGGTCTCCCCCACCGCCCGCACCCGCGGATGGACCGCGGCCAGCTCGGCGATCGCCTCCAGCGCCGCGTCGAGCCCGCCGGCGGCGGCCAGGCGCGGCGCCTCGTTGGGGTGGAGCGCGACGCCCGCGACCAGCTCGGGATGGGTCCGGGCCGCCTCGACCGCCCAGGTCGCGCGCCGCAGGTCGCAGCCGATCTGCACGATGCGTCGTACGCCGACGGCGGTCGCCGCGTCGATCGCCGCGCGGACGTCCCACGGCTCACCGTCACGGCCGATGTCGAGGTGGCAGTGGTTGTCGACGACCGGGTGCGGCAGCGGATCCGGCGCCGGCGGCAGGTCGTGGGGCGCCTCGGTCACCCGGCCACCCGCTCGAGGATCGCGCCGGCGAGCACGTCGGGAACCTCCGTCGGGACCCAGTGCGAGACGCCGTCGAGGACGACCAGCCGGAACGGACCGTCGACCCACTCCGCACTGTGCGCGGCACCCCACCGGCCGAGCGCCACGTCACCGGTGCTCCAGACCATGGTCGTGGGCGCGGAGACCCGGAACCGGACGATCCTCGGATCGGTCAGGAGCATCCCGCGGTAGCAGCCGAACGACGTCGGCAGCGCGCCGTCGTCGACGATCTCGCGCCGGAACCGCGCGACGTCCTCGCGGCTCATGCCGCCCTTCAGCAGCTGGAGGTCGAACCAGTCCGACCAGCGCCGGATTGTCAGCTCCGGCAGGACGGGCAGGGCGAGCGCCGCCATGTACCAGGACTTTCGCAGCTGGTCGGACTTCACCATCGCCTTGAAGAAGGCGGCCGGGTGGCCCACGGACACCGCGGTGAGTGTCCGCACCTTGTCCGGATGGAGGCCGGCGACCGCCCAGGCGACGGCCGCTCCCCAGTCGTGGCCGACGACGTGAGCGCTGCCGCCTGCCTCGTCGATGAGCGCGACGACGTCGTCGACGAGCAGCGATAGCCGGTAGTCACGTCGCCGTCGGGGGCGGGCACGCGGCGCGAACCCGCGCCGGTCCATCGCGAGCGTCCGGTAGCCGGCGGCGTTGAGGATCGGCGTCACGTGCCGCCAGCTGGTCGCGCGCTCCGGCCAGCCGTGCAGGAGCACGACGGGCTCTCCGTCGACCGGACCGGCGTCGATCACGTCGAACGCCAGCCCGTCCCGCTCGACTGCGCGGATCCGCTCTTCAGTCATCAATGTGCACCACCTGGTAGACGTCACGCTTGGGCAGGCCCGCCTGCTTGGCGACCGCGACGATCGCCTCCTTGCGGCTCAACCCGTCGTCGACGAGCGCGTCGACGGCGGAGCGCAGGCTAGCGGGATCGGTGTCGACGGCGGCCACGGGCGGGGCGCCGGCGACCACGATCGTCACCTCGCCGCGCACACCTTCGGCCGCCCACTGGGCGAGCTCGCCGACCGGCCCCCGCCGTACCTCCTCGTAGGTCTTGGTCAGCTCGCGGCACACCGCCGCCGGCCGGTCGTCGCCGAACGCACCGGCCATCGCCGACAGCGCGGCCCCGGTGCGGTGCGGGGCCTCGAAGAACACCATCGTCCGCGGCTCGGCGGCGAGCTCCGCCAGCCGTCGCGAGCGCTCGCCGCCCTTGCGCGGCAGGAACCCCTCGAAGCAGAACCGGTCGACCGGCAGGCCGGACACGGCGAGCGCCGTCAGCACCGCGCTCGGACCGGGCACCGCGGTCACGTGGATGCCGGCCGCGACCGCCGCTGCCACCAGCCGGTACCCGGGGTCCGACACCGACGGCATGCCGGCATCCGTCACCAGCACCACCCGCTCGCCGGCCTCGAGCGCCTCGAGCAGCTGCGGCGTACGCGCCGACTCGTTGCCCTCGAAGTACGAGACCACCCGGCCGGTCACCTCGATGCCGAGGTCGGTCGCCAGCCGCCGCAGCCGTCGGGTGTCCTCCGCGGCGACGACGTCCGCCCCCGCAAGCTCCTCGGCCAGCCGCGGTGGCGCATCGGAGACCCTCCCGATCGGCGTCGCCGCCAGCACCAGCACGCCAGGTCCCGGTGCAATCACGACTCGATCATGTCAGCCCCGCCGAGCCGGCTCATCTGTACGCCGACCCGGCTGGTTTGAACGAGCCGGGTCGGCGTACAGATGAGCCGGGTCGGCGTGAGGGGGGAGACCGTAGAGTTCTGGCTCGTGACCGCGACCGACGAGAAGCCGCCTGTCACGCGGTGGAGCGGGTTGTCCCGGACCGCCGACGGCCGGCCGGTGCCGTCGGCGGCCGAACGGGCACGCGGAAACCTGGCCGGGCTCCGCCTGAGCGACCGTTTGGTCGGGTGGGCGGCACCGATCGCAGTGACGTTGCTGGCGTTCGGGCTGCGGCTGTACCACCTCGGTACGCCGAAGCGGTTCGCGTTCGACGAGACCTACTACGCCAAGGACGCCTGGTCGCTGCTCAACAACGGCTACGCGCAGACCTACCTGACCGACGTCGACGGCGACACCGAGAACAAGATCGACGACGACATCCTCGCCGGTCACGTCCACGACGTGTGGACGGGCGATCCGTCGATGGCGGTGCACCCCGAGGTCGGCAAGTGGCTGATCGCGCTCGGTGAGAAGGCGTTCGGGATGGACCCGTCCGGCTGGCGGGTCGCGTCGGCCGTCATCGGCGCCCTCATGGTGCTGGTGATGTGCCGGTTGCTGCGGCGGATGACCGGCTCCACCGTGCTCGGGTGCATCGGCGGCCTGCTGCTGATGTTCGACGGCCTGCACTTCGTGCTCTCGCGGCTGGCGCTGCTCGACATCTTCGTCGCGTTCTTCATCCTCTGCGCGGTCCATTGCCTGATCGCCGATCGCGACCACTTCCGGCGCCGGCTCGGCCGTCGGGTCTTGACAGGCTCGACCACCGAGGGCGGCGAGGAGCCGATGGTCGGGTGGGGCCCGGTGGCGTCCGTGCTCTTCCGGCCGTGGCTGGTCGCCGGCGGCATCTGCTTCGGGCTGGCGGTCGGCACCAAGTGGTCGGCGGTCTACCCGCTCGCGGTGTTCGGCCTGGTGGTCTGGATCTGGAGCGCGGGCGCCCGTCGGAGCTTCGGCGTCCGCTGGCCCGTCGTGAAGTCCGCCCTCGTCGACGGCGTGCCCGCCTTCTTCCAGATCGTGATCGTCGGGATCCTCGTCTACATCGCGACGTGGGGCGGGTGGCTCGCCAACGCCGGCGAGTACGAGGAGCACCTCAGCTCCACGCAGTACCGGCAGTACACCGGCGAGGGGCACTGCGCCGAGGACGAGGACTCCTACATCGCGACCAACCTCGACGAGAACAAGAAGTGGGCAACCGCCGACGAGAAGGACGCTAGCGGGATCGGCGAAGCGTGGCAGTCGCTCCGATCCCTCTGGTACTACCACCAGGACGTCTACACGTTCCACACGCACTTCCTGGACTGCTCCGAGCACACCTACGAGTCCAAGCCGTCGAGCTGGTTGCTCATCAACCGACCGGTCGGCGTCGCGGTGACGAACGACATCCAGCCGGCCGACCGGGAGCTGCCACCGGACCAGCAGGACCTCCCGCGCGACGAGGACTGCGACGCGCCCGAGGGCAGCGACTGCATCCGGCAGGTGCTGCTGATCGGCACCCCGATGATCTGGTGGGGCGGCTGCATCGCCCTGCTGTTCTCGGTCGTGATGTGGATCGGCGCGCGGGACTGGAGGTACGGCGTCGCCGTCGTCGGGACCCTCTCGACCTGGCTGCCGTGGATGCTCTACGACGACCGGCCGATCTTCTACTTCTACGCCATCGCGATCCTGCCGTTCATCGTGATCGCCCTGACGCTGTCGATCGGCACCCTGATCGGCCCGTCCCGACTGCCGTCGAGCCGGCGCACGATCGGCGTGGTCATCAGTGGGGCGTTCGTCGTGCTCGTGCTGGTCAACTACGCGTGGTTCTGGCCGATCTGGACCAACGGTCTGCTGACCAGCAGCGAGTGGCTGGACCGGATCTGGTTCTCGAGATGGGTGTGATGACGATGTCCAGGACACAGATCGTCGGAGCGGCCCTGGTGGCCGTCCTCCTCGTCGTGATGGTCTCGTTGCTGGTGATCGGCGGCGACGACGACGGTGGCACGGACGGGGCCTCCGACCCGACGACGGGCGCGTTGACCACGCACCGGGTCGTCGCGGACGACACCTGGTGCAGCGGCTGGCAGGACCTGGTCGCGATCCAAGGTCAGTACGTCGCCAGCCCCACCCCCGAGGCCGCTGCGGCGTTGCTGGCGGTCGTCGAGGACCTGCAGTCGCTCGGCGTGCCCGAGAGCCTCGATCCTGCCGGTTACACCGAGCTCACCGCCGTGCTCGACGACATCCGGGCCAGCGTCGACCCGTCGTTCACGCCGACGGCCGTGCCGTCGGAGCCCGCCGACGTGGCCGTCGAGGACGACGAGGGCCACGACGACCACGAGACCGACGAGCACGAGGGCCACGGCGCGGATGCCGACGAAGCGCCGTTCGGCGCCTGGCTGGCGGAGTACTGCTCGGTCTGACCCGCGCCGAGCTCCAGCCTCAGTGGTTGTAGGTCTCGTCGTCCTTGATGCTGGGGCCGTGGTCCTTGGCGGGCATCGTGCTCAGTCCCGGGCTAAGAGGGGGGTGACGAGCCAGAGCCCGACGAACAGGATGAAGACCAGGACGGAGGCCACGATCGCGGCGGTGGTCCCGACCACGACGTCGAAGACGAACAGCACCACCCCCGACGACACGAAGGCGAGGAGGACGAGACCGGCGCGGGCGCACAGGTTCGCCGCGCGGACCAGCCAGGGCTTCTCGTTCTGGCGGAACAGGATGCGGTGGAACGACACCGGCCCCACGATCACGCAGGTCGTCACCACCGAGCCGACCAGCACGCAGAGGTAGACCGTGCGCTGCCAGTCGTCGAGCGACGTGAACCGGTCGGTGAACGGGATGGTCAGCAGGAAGCCGGTGAGGATCTGGACACCGGTCTGCGCGACGCGCAGCTCCTGGAGCAGCTCGTTCCAGTTGCGGGTGAGTCGCTCCAGCTGGGACTCACCGTCCTGCGGCGCCGCGTCCTCCGACGAGTCGTCCTGCGGAGATTCTGTGGCTGCCGCGTGCCGGCGTACGTACGCAGCAGCCACAGGACCTCGGTCTTCCTGAGGGTCGCCGGAAGCGGGGACGTCCGGCGAGCTCATGGCTCCGAGGTACCCGTCGGGTCTGCGTTCATAACCATCAGAACACCGGCTTGCCGCCGGTGACCCCGAGGACCGTCCCGGAGACGTACGACGCCTCGGTCGGCGACGCCAGGAACACGAACGCCGGGGCGACCTCCGCCGGCTGCCCGGCCCGGCCCAGCGGCGTGTCGGCGCCGAAGTGCTCGATCTTCTCCGGCTCCTGGGTGGCCGGCTGCAGCGGCGTCCAGACCGGACCAGGCGCGACGGCGTTGACCCGGATGCCGTCGGGACCGAGCTGCGCGGCGAGGTTGACCGTGAAGTTGTTGATCGCGGCCTTGGTCGCGGCGTAGTCGAGCAGGCTCGTGGACGGGTCGTACGCCTGGATCGACGTGTTGTTGATGATGCAGCCGGGCCCCTTCCGCAGGTGCGGGATCGCGGCGCGGCACAGCCACAGCAGGGCGTAGAGGTTGGTCTTGAACGTGCGGTCGATCCGCTCGTCGTCGTAGTCCTCGATCGTGTCGTCGCGCGCCATCTGGAAGCCTGCGTTGTTGACCAGGATGTCGAGGCCGCCGAGCTCCGCGACGGTCCGTTCGACGGCCTCGTCGCAGGACGGGCGCTGGCAGAGGTCCAGCGGCAGCGGCAGGGAGGTCCGGCCGGCGTCGCGGACCAGCCGCACAGTCTCCTCGGCGTCGTCGTGCTCCTCGGGCAGGCACGTGAACGCGACGTCGGCGCCCTCGCGCGCGTAGGCGACCGCCACCGCGCGACCGATGCCGGAGTCGCCGCCGGTCACCAGCGCGACCTTGCCCTCGAGGCGACCGTGTCCGACGTAGCTGTCCTCGCCGTGGTCCGGCCGCGGTCGCATCTCGTCGGTCAGTCCGGGTGGCTCCTGCTGCTGGGCTGGGAACTCGACGTCGCTCATGGGCAATTCGATACCCGGCGTGGTCCTTCTCACCCGCCCGGCAAACGCACCGGATGCCGGCCGGCACCCGGGGTACCGCACCGACAGAAGGCGTTCGAGAGGAGAGGTCCGCATGACAGTCTCCGGGTCGAGCAACCGGCCACTGATGGTCACCGGGTTCGTGGTCGTTCTGCTGCTGGTGCTCGGCCTCTTGTTGCTGGTGGGGGTCGTGCTGAGTTGAGCCCCTGGGCCCAACACCCCCTCCCCCCGGGAGGCGCGATTCCCACCTTTCGCTCAATCCGAGGGACAGCCGGTCGGCTGCTCCGGATCCGACGGACCTAGCGGTCTTTGTCGGGGTTGGCACCGGAGCGGTCGGCTGGCGCCTTTCTGCCAGTGGTGAGGTCGTCGATCAGGCCGTCGAGCATGCCGCGAAGGCCGGGATGGCTCATGTGCCCCATGCGGGCGACCTCGATCAGGCGGTCGGCGATCTCGCGCACCTTCACGTTGCGGTTGCGCGACCACCAGCGCAGCATCGCGAACGCGGCGTCGGAGTCGAGCCCGTAGCCCAGCATCAGGATGCCCTTGGCCTGCTCGATCGTCTCCCTGGCCGCGGCAGACGCGGCAACGGCGGCGTCGGCCGCCGCGGCGTTCTCGGCGGCGAACTCAGGCGTCAGGTCGAGGTAGTAGCCGACCAGCTGTTCGACCTGGCCGTCGCCGTCGCGGATGCCCTCACCCACGACCACGACCCGGCGCTCCCCGTCCTTGGTCCGGATCCGGTAGTAGAGGTTGAACGGGTCGCCGGTGGAGACCGCGTGCTTGAACGTCTGCTCCACCCGGTCGCGGTCACCGTCGTGCTTGTGCATGAGGAAGAGCTCGGTCGTCGGCTCGACCTCTCCGGGCTCGTAGCCGTGGATGGCGAAGACGTCGTCGTCCCACTCCCACCGGTCGTTGCGTACGTCGTACGCGAACCGGCCGGTCTGCCGGTCGCCGTCCTCGAACGGACGGACCACCGGCTCCGGCACGTCAGCCAGGCTGTCCTCGCGACGCGCCGCGGGGGTGTCCACGGTATCCATCCAACCTCCCTGTCCCATCTGCGCCGAGCCTATGCGGTGACATCACACAGGTATCGGCGCAGGAGAGAGCTCCCGGCCACGCGCACCCCACTGCGCGCTTTGGGGGCAATCATCCACGACCGCCGGACGTCCCGGCAAGGAACGCCACCGGCCGTCTCACGACAGGGGTCGACCGCCGCAGAGCGGACGGACGACGCCGTCGTCCCCCGCTCCGCGGCGGTGAAGGTGTTTCCGCCCGTCGGGGCGGTCAGGCGGCCTTGGTGGCCTTGGTGACCTTGGGGGCCGTACCGCGACGCCCGGTGATCGAACGCCGCAGGTCGGTGAGGATCCGCTGCAGGAGCCTCGAGACCTGGACCTGGGTGACCCCGAGCTCGTCGGCGATCTGCTGCTGCGTCTTCTGCTCGTAGAAGCGCATCTCCAGGATCCGGCGGTCGCGGTGCTTCAGGCCCCGGCACGCCGGCCCGAGCACGGCGACGGCCTCGGCCCGCTTGAAGCCGAGCTCCTCGCTGGGCAGCCGGTCGATCCACGAGAACGCGGCGTCTCCCGGCGGGCTGTCGTTGAGCGAGTCCGGCGATGCGCAGGTGCCCGACTCGTGGGCCTCCAGCACGTCGTCCGTCGTGCACCCGACCGCCTTGGCGATCTCGCTCGGCCGCGGTGGGCGTCCGAGCTGCTGGGTCAGCTCCTCCTCGGCCGCGGTGAGCCGCGGTCGGAGCTCCTGGATCCGGCGCGGCGGGCGAACCGTCCAGGTGGCGTCACGGAAGTAGCGCTTGAGCTCCCCGAGGATGCTCGGCACGGCGAAGACGAGCAGGTCGTCCCCGCGAGCCGGGTCGTAGCCGTGCACCGCCTTGGTGAGCGCAAGGCAGGCGACCTGCTCGAGCTCCTCGAGCGGCTGACCGCGGTTGCGATAGCGCGAGGCCAGGGCCTTCGCGACCGGGATGTTGAGCACGATCACCTGGTCGAGGAGGAGCCGGCGCTCCTCGCCCTCGCTCGCGGCGGCCTGGCTGATCAGTGCGGCCGTGCGTTGCTTGCGATCGTCGGGTTCGGCTTCCGCCCGGCTCCGAAGGGGATCGAACGGTTGATGGACAGGTTCGGCAATTGCTGAGCTAGACATGTCTCTGACTCCGAAGGTCAAGAGCAGTCGTGGCGGTTGGCTGGGCCACGCAATCGTCTGGTGACGATGTACCCCGCTGAAACGGGGGTCAAACCAAACTTTTTTCGACTTTCTTCTTCGACCTTAACGCAGCCGGTCGGAGTCGAGAAGCGCGCCCGGTCGTTCGCTGGGCCGGCTCCAGGAGATGGTGCCGGCCACCCGGATCTCGCTGACGACCGAGGCCATCGGCAGCTCGAATGCGATCGACGCGCCGGTGGTGGCGACCCACGCGCCGTCGATGACGTCGTCGTCGAGGTAGAAGGTGGACTCGTCGCCGTACGGGGTGGGGCTCAGGTGGAAGTCGTCGACCTCCCACCACTCCACCTCGTCCGCCTCGGCGCGTCGCCGCAGGTCGTCGAGGAGGTAGAGGCCGGGACCCACGTGGTCGGGGATGGCGACCGAGAACGACGTCAGCTGGGTCGATCCCAGCTCGACCGGGTCGATGCCCTCGACCCGCACGATCAACCACGAGAGCGGGCTCGGCTCGCCTGCGACGCGGCCGGCGTCCGTCGGCCGCTCCTCGCTGACCTCGCACGGCAGGTCGACGGTGATCGTGGCTTCGACGTCGCCGCAGACGGTCAGGCTGAGCGTGGCCGTGGAGAGCTCCTGGAGCCGCTCGCGCCGCTCGGTCTCGTCCTCGGCGAGGAAGCCAGGGGCAGCCTCGATCAACCCCGCCCACCGGTCGAGGATCTCGCGGTCCTCGTCCGTGACGACGGCAGGGGGAACTGCCGCCGCGGTGGTCTGGTTCCAGGTCAACTTGTGCCCCTTTGTGATGGCCCGGCGCCCGAGCTGCACTCCAGCGTGCCGACACGGAGAGAGTAGGGGAGGCGCGAGGCCGTGCTGCTCAATTTCGCAGATTGTTACGTTCGTGTCGATCTCACTTCCGACAAGCCGACGAGGGGCCCGCCCCGGCAGATCGCCGGGGCGGGCCCCTCTGTGACGCCCGTACGACGCCTGTAGGGCGCCCGTAGGACCGCTCAGTCGTCGAAGCGGTCGGCTTCCATCACCTTGGTCCACGCCGCCACGAAGTCGGCGACGAACTTCTCGTTGGCGTCGTCGCTCGCGTAGACCTCTGCGAGGGCGCGGAGCTGCGAGTTCGAGCCGAAGACGAGGTCGACGGCGGTCGCCGTACGGACGACCTCGCCGGTGGCCCGGTCGCGGCCTTCGTAGACGCCCTCGGCCGACTCGGAGACCTTCCACTCCACGCCCATGTCGAGCAGCGCGCCGAAGAAGTCCGTCGTCAGTACTCCTGGGCGGTCGGTGAAGACCCCGTGCGCGGTGCCGCCGTAGTTGGTGCCGAGGGCACGCATGCCGCCCACCAACGCGGTCATCTCCGGCGCCGACAGCTCGAGCATGTACGCCCGGTCGACGAGGAGCGTCTCGGGCGGCAGCTTCTCGCCGGGGCGCACGTAGTTGCGGAACCCGTCGGCCCGCGGCTCGAGCACGGCGAACGACTCGACGTCGGTCTGCTCCTGCGTGGCGTCGGTGCGGCCGGGGCGGAACGGCACGGTGACGTCGACGCCGGCGTCCTTGGCTGCCTTCTCGACGGCGGCGGCGCCGGCCAGCACGATCAGGTCAGCCAGCGAGATCCTGGCTCCGCCGGCCGCGTTGAACTCCTGCTGCACCTGCTCCAGCGTCTGCAGCACCGTGGCCAGCTCGGCCGGGTTGTTGACCTCCCAGTCCTTCTGCGGAGCGAGCCGGATCCGGGCACCGTTGGCGCCGCCGCGCTTGTCGGTGGTGCGGAAGCTCGCCGCGGAGGCCCAAGCGGTCGAGACCAGCTGCGACACCGTCAGGCCGCTGTCGAGCACCTTCGCCTTGAGCGTCACCACGTCGTCGTCGGACACCAGCTCGTGGTCGACGGCCGGGACCGGGTCCTGCCAGATCTGCGGCTCCGGCACCCAGGGACCGAGGTAGCGCTCGACCGGGCCCATGTCACGGTGGAGCAGCTTGTACCAGGCCTTGGCGAAGGCCAGCCGGAACTCGTCCGGGTTCTCGTGGAAGCGCCGCGAGATCGGCTCGTACGTCGGATCGAACCGGAGTGCCAGGTCCGACGTCAGCATTGTGGGAAGTCGTTTCGGGGAGCCCTCGGCCGGACCCGGGATGATCGCCTCCGCGTCCTTCGCGACCCACTGGTTCGCGCCGGCGGGGCTCTTGGTCAGCTCCCACTCGTGGCCGAAGAGCATGTCGAAGAAGCCGTTGTCCCACCTCGTCGGCTCGGGAGTCCAGGTGACCTCGAGACCGCTGGTGATCGCGTCGGCGCCCGTGCCGCTGCCGTGCTCGCTCTTCCAGCCGAAGCCCTGCGCCTCGATCGGCGCGCCCTCGGGCTCGACACCGACCAGGTCGGGGTCGCCCGCGCCATGAGTCTTGCCGAAGGTGTGGCCGCCGGCGATGAGGGCGACGGTCTCCTCGTCGTTCATCGCCATCCGGCGGAACGTCTCGCGGATGTCGCGGGCCGAGGCCATCGGGTCGGGGTTGCCGCCCGGACCCTCGGGGTTGACGTAGATGAGGCCCATCTGGACGGCACCGAGCGGCTCGGCGAGCTCGCGGTCGCCGCTGTAGCGCTCGTCGCCCAGCCAGATGTCCTCCGGACCCCAGAAGATCTCCTCCGGCTCCCAGACGTCCTCACGACCGAAGCCGAAGCCGAAGGTCTCGAACCCCATGTCCTCCAGCGCGACGTTGCCGGCGAGGACGAGCAGGTCAGCCCACGAGATCTTCTGGCCGTACTTCTTCTTCACCGGCCACAGCAGCCGGCGGGCCTTGTCGAGGTTGCCGTTGTCGGGCCAGCTGTTGAGCGGCGCGAACCGCTGGTCGCCGCTGCCGGCGCCGCCGCGGCCGTCGTAGATGCGGTAGGTGCCGGCCGCGTGCCAGCTCAGCCGGATCATCAGCCCGCCGTAGTGGCCGAAGTCCGCCGGCCACCAGTCCTGGGAGGTGCGGAGCACCTCGACGATGTCGCGCTTGAGCGCGTCGACGTCGAGGGTCGCGAACGCGTTGGCGTAGTCGAAGTCCTCGCCCAGCGGGTTGGACGCCGGAGCGTGCTGGTGCAGCACGCGCAGGTCGACCTGGTTGGGCCACCAGTCCTGGTTGCTGTGGGGCCGGCCGGCCTTCGCCGTCGGTGAGTCGAGCGCGGGGTTCTCGCTCTCGCTGCCTTCGCTGGTGACGCCGTGTTCGACGGGGCAGTTCATGGGAAACCTTTCGGACGTTCTGGACGGGTCAGGGTCGGGCGGTGGAACAGGCGGGGCAGGTGCCCCAGTAGATGACCTCGGCCTCGTCGATGACGAAGCCGCGGTCGTCGGACGCGGTCAGGCACGGGATCTCACCGACGGCGCAGTCGACGTCGGCGATGGCACCGCAGGAGCGGCACACGGCGTGGTGGTGGTTGTCGCCGACGCGCGCTTCGTAGCGCGCCACCGAACCCGAGGGCTGGATCCGCCGGATCAGTCCGGCCGCGGTCAGCGCGCGCAGCACGTCGTAGACGGCTTGGTGGGAGACCTCGCCGCCCTCGCCGCCCTCGCTGCCCCCGCCGTCGACGGAGCGGACCGCGCCGATGATGGCGTCGGTGTCGGCGTGCGGGAGCGCGTGCACGGCACCGAGGACGGCGACCCGGGGGCGGGTCACCCGAAGGTCGGCAGCCCGGAGCATCTGCTCGTAGTCGCGCGTCGTGGTCACGAGTACAGTCCTACCGCCTTTTCTTGAATGATTCAAGACTGACGCGCGGGTAACGTGCGCCGCCCCTACTCGTAGGTCTGGCCCGGGCAGTCGGTCCGGTGCACCCAGCCGTCCTCGTGCTCCTCGACGAAGTCGCTCGCGAGCGCACGGCCGAGGTTCCACTCCAGCCAGTCGTCCTCGTCCCGAACGTCGAGGTCGATCGCGCACTCCTCGAGGTCGTCGGGAAGGTCCCGCAGCACGGGGAGGGCGTCGTCGGAGAGGCCGGACAGGTAGGTCCAGTCGACGTCGCCCGTCTCGTCGTACCGGTCGAGGTTCTGGCGGGCGATCCACGCGTCGGGATTGAGCGCGGCCAGGCCGAGCAGGAGCACGACGCCGGAGACCAGCCCGAACCGCGGCAGCCAGGTGGCGCGCAGCGCGATGCCGCCCGCCATGGTCGCGAGCACGAGGAGTCCGAGCCAGCCCTCGAAGACGTCGACCAACAGCCGCAGGCGCGTGAACCCGTAGGCGTCCTGGTAGACGCTCATCCGGTACAGCGCGGACGCGACGACCACCATCGTCGCCGCGCAGAGCAGGCCGAGGGACCCGCGGATCCAGGCGCGGTCCGCCGGCGTCGCCCGCGGTGCCTTGCGGCTCGCCGCCCACACGACGAGCAGGGTGAGCGCGGTGGCCACGGTGAGCTGGCCGAAACCCTGGTGGACGTACTCGGCGTAGGTCAGGCCGGTCGTGCGTTCGAGGTAGTCGTGCCCACCGAAGATGACCGCGGCCTGTGCGACCAGGAACAGCACGAAGACGGCGTCGACGACGAGCACGGGCGCGAGCCACTCGAAGCGGTGCGCCACCGGCCGCGGCGACCGCTCCCCTCCGCCGACGCTCGGCGGGTTGAGTGCGAGGTAGCCGCCCGCGAGCACGACGCCTCCCACGAAGAACGCGACGAACGACCGCAGGGCGAAGTCCTCCGACCCGATGTCCGGTACGACGGCGCCGACCCACTCGGCGAAGAGCGCGTCGGCCGACGCGAAGAGCAGGGCGAAGACGGCGAGGCCGATGGCCGACAGCACCGCCGTCCGGGCCAGCGCGGCCTTGTTGCCGAGGCCGGTGACCACCCGCAGCGTGCGGCCGAGCCAGGGCAGGCCGCGGAGGCCCGAGAGCGGCCAGGAGACGACCGACACGACGAAGCCCGGGACCGTGCGGCCGCGGACCAGGCCGATCGCACTCAGGCCACCCCCGGCGAGCAGGCACAGGACGGCGATCCACTCCGCGTCCCGCAACACCGGCACGGTCGCGAGCGCCAGGCAGAGCGCCGCGCAGCACAGCGTGAACGGATCGCGACGGTGGCGGCTGCAGGCGAACAGCACGCCGCCGGCCGCCACCAGGACGACGAACACACCCAGGCCCAGGTCCCGGTACGGCAGCACGATCCCGGCCAGCACTCCGACGCCGAGCGCGCCGAGGAGCACCCGCATGTTGCCGGGCAGGGACCGCTCGGGCCAGAAGTCGCCGAAGATCGCGTCGGTGAGCGGCGCCGGGGCGGTCGGGTCAGGCACCGACGGGGGCAGGACCGGCGGGGGTGGTGCCGGCGGGGTGGCGGGCTGGGGCACGGGGACCTCCTCGCGCGGCGGGCGTGCGGTCGGGCTGGCGGGAAGGTCGGCGCGGACGCGGGCGCCGGACGCGCCGGGCTCGGGGTCGACGAAGCGGATGGTGCCGCCGTGCAGGTCGGTGACCCAGCGGGCGATGGCCAGGCCGAGACCGGTGCCGCCGCCTCCGCTGTGGACGCTGTCCTCGCCGAGGGTGCCGAACCGCTCGAACGCCCGCTCGCGGTCTCCGGGCGCGACGCCCGGCCCCTGGTCGGACACCTCGAGCAGCCACCGGTCCGCGGTCGCGTGGGCGCTGACGACGACGACACCGCCCGGAGGGCTGTGCCGCGATGCGTTGTCGAGCAGGTTGGCGACGAGCTGGTGCAGTCTGGCCGGATCGCCCTGGACGGCGAGGTCGGGCGGGTCGACGCGGACGTCGTAGGTCACGTCCCGCCCGCTGACCCGGGCCTGGGTCACCGCTGCGTCGAGCAGCCGGCGTACGTCGACCTGCCGGCGGGCGAGCGGCGCCTTGCCGGCGTCGACGCGGGAGAGGTCGAGCAGGTCGCCGACGAGGCCGGCCATTCGTTCCCCCTGGTCGAGCGCGGCGCGCAGGGTCACCGGGTCGGGCTCGGCGACTCCGTCGGCGAGGTTCTCGAGGACTGCGTTGAGGGCGGTGAGCGGAGTGCGCAGCTCGTGGCTGACGTTGGCGACCAGGTCGCGGCGCTGCCGGTCGACGGCGGCGAGCTCCTCGGCCATCCGGTTGAACGCGTCCGCGAGCTCGCCGACCTCGTCCCGCGACGTCGCGGTGACCCGCACGGCGTGGTCACCCGATGCCATCCGACGTGCAGCGGTGGTCATCTCGCGCAGTGGCGAGGTCATCCCGACCGCGAGGAGCTGGGTGACCGCGAGGGCGAGTGCGACCGTCACCGGGATGCTGAGCCAGACCGGCACTCCCCCGGCCTCCCCGATGGTCGCGACCACCACGGCGACGACGACGCTGGCGACGACCAGGAGACCCAGCTTCACCTTGACCGAGCGGACCGGGTCGAGGAGGCTCACGGCCCGTCGCTCCGGTGGGCCTCGAGTGCGTAGCCGACGCCGTGGACGGTGCGGACACGATCGGCGCCGATCTTGGCGCGCAGCGCCTTCACGTGGCTGTCGACGGTACGGGTGCCGGACGCCCCGGGCCAGCCCCAGACGTCGGCCAGCAGGCGCTCGCGGGTGAGCACCGTGCCGGGCTCGGAGGCGAGGCAGACCAGCAGGTCGAACTCCGTCGGCGTCAGGTGGACCTCGTCCTCCGCGGCCCAGACCCGGCGGGCGCCGGCGTCGATCCGGAGGTCGCCCAGGTCGGTGGCAGCGGATCCTGCTCCGGCCAAGGCTGCGGCGCGGTCGACCCGGCGCAGCAACGAGGCGACCCGGGCCACGAGCTCGCGCATCCGGAACGGCTTGGTCAGGTAGTCGTCGGCGCCCACGCCGAGTCCGACCAGGATGTCGGTCTCGTCGTCGCGGGCGGTGAGCATCAGCACCGGCACCGGGCGGACCGCCTGGACCCGGCGGCACACCTCGTGCCCGTCGAACCCGGGCAGCATCACGTCGAGCACGACCAGGTCGGGCTCGTGCTCGGCGAAGGCCTGCACCGCGGCGGGCCCGTCGTAGGCCTGTGCGACGTCGTACCCCTCCGCCGTCAGGCGATCGCTCACGGCCCCGTTGATCACGGGCTCGTCCTCGACGACGAGGATCCGGCGGGGCCGCTGGGTCATGCTCTTGAGGTTAGGAGGGCCCGGGGCCTCGAGGCGCGGACGACGCGTGAAGATCCTGTGCAGGTTGCCACCGGCCTCGGAGCCCCGGGGCTCGTCGCTACCGAGCTGGCTGCTGCGTCAGTGGCAGTCAGTCGCGCGCCATCGCGTCGACGCAGACCGTGATCGCCAGGATGAGTGCCACGTCCTGGCCCTCGGCCAGCTGGACACCGTAGGTGTCGCGGACCCGGAACCACTTCTTGGACACCTTCGCGACCGTGTCGCCGTCCCGCTCGATCTCGTACTCGTGATCGAGGATGTTGCCGTGCGCCTTGAGGTCGTCGCCGTCGTCGACCTCGATGATGTAGTGGTCGCGGATGCCGAGAAGGCGCTTGCGCACCGTCGCAGTCGTGCTGCCGCGCTCGATGGTCATCTTGTCGCGGACGCTGAGCTTCTTCTCCTGGATCTTCGACAGCTCGGCACCGCTGGCGTCCTCGAGGATGAACGTGTCGCGGATCCGTGCTGCCTTGCCGTCGACCTTGTAGTGCTTGTTGCCGTTCTCGTCCTCGATCCAGTAGTCGTCGCCGATCGCCAGGATCTTCTCGCGCATCTGGAACTTCGGTCCGTTCAGGCCCCGATCGCGAAATCCCATCCCGTCCTCCTCACGCTCACGTGCGGTGGGTACCCCGGGGCGCTCGCGACGTGCCAACGCGACCCGCGGGCTGCCCCTTGTGCGGCCTGTCCCACCTTGACCCGCGTCGGGCGGGGTTCGCGTCACCCCCTCCGGGTGACGCGACGGTCATTCGACAACCGGTTGCTAGAACGTGTTCTAGTCTCAGTGGTGTGGCCATCGAAATCGACGTGACCTACCACGGCGACCCGGCAGGGATCGTCGCCGCCGCGAGGAACATCGAGGAGCGGGGCGGCACCGACGGTCTCTTCGTGCCCGAGGGCGCGCACGACCCGTTCGTCTACCTCACGCTTGCGGCGGAGCACACCGAACGCCTGCGGCTGGGTACGTCGATCGCGCTGGCGTTCGCCCGGTCGCCGATGGCGATGGCCTACCCGGCGTACGACGTGCACCGGCTCTCCGGCGGCCGCTTCGTGCTCGGACTCGGATCGCAGATCAAGCCGCACATCGAGCGCCGCTACTCGATGCCCTGGTCGCGACCGGCGGACCGGATGCGCGAGTACATCGCGGCGGTCCGGGCGATCTGGCACACCTGGCAGACCGGTGACGCACTGGACTTCCGCGGCGACTTCTACACCCACACCCTGATGCCGCCGCTGTTCAACCCGGGGCCGGTCCCCTTCCCGTCGCCCGAGATCTGGCTGGCCGGTGTGGGCCCGCGGATGGTCGCCACCGCCGGCGCCGTGGCGGACGGCTTCATCTGCCACCCGCTCCTCTCCCGCGACTACCTGGCGGACGTCCTGCAACCGCAGCTGGAGGACGGCCGGGCGAGCACCGGGGCGACGGGCGGGTTCACCCTCGCGGCGATGGCGATGGTCGCGACCGGCCGGACCGAGGAGGAGTACGCCGACGCGGTCGCCGGCACCAAGCGCCAGATCGGGTTCTACGCCTCGACGCCCGCCTACAAACCGGTGCTCGACCACCACGGCTGGGGCGACCTGCACGGCGAGGCGCACGCGTTCACGAAGGCCGGACGATGGACCGAGCTGGGCGACCTGGTCGACGACGAGGTCCTCACGACGCTCGCGGTCGTCGGCGAGCTCGACCGGGTCGGGGCCGACGTCCGCGCCCGGTTCGACGGGCTCGCGTCGCGGGTGGTCCTGTCGATTCCCTACGCGGCCGACGACGCGCTCGGGCTCGACATCGCGTCCAGCTGACCTCGCTGCGCGCCGGCTCGTTCGCCGCGTGCGTGCCCCCGCCAGGGCCAGAGCGACGCTAGCCCTTGTTCTGACCGCCGCCCTTGTTCTTGCCGCCGCCCTTGCCCTTGTCCTCGTCCTTCCCCTCGTCCTTCCCCTCGTCCTTCCCCTCGTCCTTCCCCTCGTCCTTCCCCTCGCCCTTGCCCTTGCCCTTGTCGGCCTGCTCGGTCGGGGTCTCGTCGCCGCTGGCCTCGTCCTGACTGGTACCGGTCGCGCCCTCCGTCTCGCGCGTCTCCGGCTCGGTGGTGGAGGAGGCAGTGGGCGGCGTATCGGGCGCGTCGGGAGACTCGCCGCGGTCGCCGAGGACCTGCCCGGCAACCGCGACTCCCGCGACCACGACGGCGACGGCGACCACCGCGCCGACGGCCTTGGCGGGGCGCCGTCCTACGGAGCCGGCGGCGCCGGTCTCGAGCACCAGCGTGGCCGTCGGCGGTCCCGCCGTGCCGGGAGGAGGCACCGTGCCGGGGACCGGCATCCGTGCCGCAGCCGCGTCTGCGGGCGGGCGCTCGCTCGGGTCCGTCGCCGTCATCGCGGCGAGAATCGCGCTCCAGCCCGCGGACAAGTCACTCGGGATCTCGGGCGGCCGGTGCAGCCGCGCCACCGCAGACTCCGTCGGCGACCCCGGGAAGGCACGCTCGCCGGTCAGGGCCTCGAGCAGCACCAGGCCGAGCGAGTAGACATCGGTCGGCGGCCCGACATCGGAGCCTCCCACTTGCTCGGGCGAGAGATAGGCCGGGGTTCCGATGGTCGTCCCCGTCCTGGTGTGGTGCACGGTGTCTCCGACCAACCGGGCGATCCCGAAGTCGGCGAGCTTGGCGCCGCCCGGACCGAGGAGCACGTTCGCCGGCTTCACGTCGCGGTGGACCGCGCCCTGCTCGTGCGCATGCGCGAGCGCGGATGCGAGCGCGGCGCCTATCTCTGCGACCTGGTCTGGCGGCAGTGGTCCGTCGTGCAGTGCCGCGGCGAGGGTCGGTCCCTCGACCAGCTCCATCACGAGGAAGGGATGGCCCTCCGCGACACCCACGTCGAGCACCGTCACGATGCTGGGGTGGGACAACCCGGCCAGCATCCGGGCCTCGCCGACGAAGCGCGACCGATCGCTGTCGTCGACCGACTCCCGCAGCATCTTGACGGCCACGTCCCGGTCGAGCACGAGGTCCCGCGCGCGGTAGACGTCGGCGACGCCACCCCGGCCGAGTACGTCGCCGAGCCGGTAGCGGCCCTCCAGGTCGGTCACCTTCCCATCCTGCCCCCGATCCCTCCCGACCGGTCGTGGCGGGGTGGGTGTGCCGCTAGCGCACGCGCCGGAGGGGGCAGCTCGACACGTCCTCCTGGTCGGCGTAGAGCGGCAGCTCCTCGATCGTCGTGCTCAGCTCGTCGGGTGCGAAGAGCCGTGCAGGGTCGAGGTAGTCGTCCTCGGCGAAGAACTCGCTCACGATCGCCCGGACCGGCGGGGAGCCGGGAGTGAGGGTGCGGGCCACGGCGTCGCGGACGTAGCCCTGGCGGCGGGGATGGAGCCGTGCCGAGGACGGGGTGTGGACGGTGTGCCAGCCGTGGAAGAACTCCTCCTCGGACAGCCGACCCGGCTTGGGGAACCACGAGAAGTGGGTCAGCAACTCGCCCGTCCCGACGGCCTGGGGCACCGACTCGGTCACCAGGTAGGCGTCGCCCGGGACCTGGTCGACGAGCTCGGGCCACACGTCCACCGAGTCGACCCAGACCGCCGCGTGGCCGCGGAGGGACGAGCCCTTCCCGAGCAGCAGCGGCGCGGCGGGCAGGTCGGCGGCGACCGACACCTGGAGCGAGTGGAGCCCCGGGACCTGCAGGTTCGCGGCGGCATCGGCCGCGTCGTCGTCCCAGATCAGCAGATCGATCTTCTCCATGGCGCCATCCTGCTGCATCCATTGAGTCAGGCGGCGCGCAGCGCACCGAGGCAGCAGCCGAAGGCCGCGACCACGGTGGCGGTCCGGGCGAGGTGGAGCCGGTTCCACGGCTTCTCGAACGCCGTCCGGATGGACTCGAGCGCCGACGCCGAGTCGGGCAACCCGGCCCCGACGAGCTCGTCGTTGAGCGGGATGTTGCCGGCTCCGGTGATCACCACCGTCGCCAGGTAGAGGACCAGCGCGGCGATCACCCACGGTCGGGCCGGGCCGGTGAACGCGGCGAAGGCGAGGCAGACGACCGGAGCGACGTACACCGTGAGGAAGACCGGATTGAGGATCGCCTCGTTGATCCCCTGCATGGTGGCGACGAAGGTGCGGTCATCGGTCCGGCGGAGGCCCGGCATCACCGCCGTCGAGAACCCGAAGAAGAGTCCGGCGATGAGCCCGGTGCCGAGGGTGCCCGCAATCAGCGCGGCGTGGCCGATCGGCCCGGTCATGACGCGGCCGCCCGACCAACCCAGGCTCCGCCGGCGACGGCGCGCGCGGCGTACTCGGTGAAGGAGGAAGCCGGACGACCGAGAGCCTCGCGTACGCCGTCCGCGAGGTGCTCGTTGTGCCCGTCGAGGATGTGGTCGAACAGGCCGGCCAGCTCCTCCGCGTCCTCGGCCGGGAAGCCGGCGGCGACCAGGTCTGCCGCCAGCTCGGCCGTGCTGATCTCGGCGTAGGTGATGGGCCGGCCGCTCGCGGCGGCGATGGCCGACGTCGCCTCGGCGAACGTCAACAGCTCGGGTCCGGTGAGCTCGTAGGCCCGATTCAATGAGACCTCGCCGACCAGCATCCCGACCGCGACGTCGGCGACGTCCTCGACGTCGAGGAACGGCTCGCGCACGGCGCCCGCCGAGAACCGGAAGTGTCCGGCCTCGAGGGCCGGGGCGAACACGCCCTCGTCGAAGTTCTGCATGAAGATGCCGCAGCGGACGACGCCCCACTCGGCTCCGTACCTCTCCGCGACCTCGATCATCCGGTCCTCGACGCGCTGGGCCTCGGCCTCGCCGCGGCCGGAGAGGAGCACGAACCGGCGGACGCCGGATCGCGCCATCCGCTCGACGACGTCGGCCACCCCGTCCGGGGCGCCCGGGAAGGTGAGGTCGGGGGCGAAGGTGACGTACGCCGTCGCCGCGGGCTGCTCGACCGACGACCAGGTGGCCGGATCGGCCCAGTCGAACTCGGGACGGGAGAGGGAGGTGACCGGGAGGCCCCGGTCCTGGAGGCGGGACGCGACGCGGCGACCGGTCTTGCCGGTGCCGCCGATGATCAGGTTCGTTGTCATGACCTCACCTCATCGCGATCGGGTGAGACTTTCCATGGTCCGAAGTCTTGATTCCATACGTGATCGTCCAGCATGGTGGTGACATGGATGGTCTCGAGCACCTGCTCTCCGGTCCGCGCGCCCGGCAGGCCTTCCTGCTCCAGATGGTGATGGAACCGCCATGGGCCGTGCGGATCGAGGACGACCCCGCGTTGACCCTGCTCACCGTGGCGCGCGGCGCGACGTGGATCACCGGCGAGCTGGGCGAGCCCGTCCGGCTGCACGAGGGCGACGTCGCCGTTGTCCGGGGCGGCCCGGTCTACACCGTTGCCGACCACCCGGCCACGAGGCCGAGGGTCACCATCGAGAAGGGCAACGTCTGCGTCGACCCCGACGGCCAGCTGCTCGACCAGCGGATGGCGCTCGGCGTCCGCACCTGGGGCAACAGTCGCGACGGGTCCGACGTGCTCCTGGTCGGCACCTGGGCGGCCGAGACCGAGGCCGGCCGGCCGCTCCTCGCCGCCCTGCCGGCCCTGCTCGTACGACGCCGCGGTGACTGGGACTCGACGCTGGTCGACCTGCTCTCGAGCGAGCTCCTGCGCGAGGACCCCGGGCAGGAGGTGGTGCTCGACCGGCTCCTGGACCTGCTGCTCGTCACCGTCGTGAGGTCGTGGCTCGCGAGCGAGGAGCAGGTGACCCGCGGGCTCACGCATGCCGACCCGACCGTCGGCGAGGCCCTCCGGCTGATGCACCACCATCCCGAGCACGGGTGGACCATCGCGTCCCTCGCCCAGGAGGTCGGCGTCTCACGGGCAGCGCTGGCGCGGCGCTTCGGCGACCTCGTCGGCGAACCCCCCATGACCTACCTGACCCACTGGCGGCTGTCCCTCGCCGCGGACCTCCTGGTGGCCACCGACGACGCCATCGACCGCGTCGCTCGCCGGGTGGGCTACGGCAGTGGGTTCGCGCTGAGCGCCGCGTTCAAGCGGGTCCGCGGGGTCAGTCCCCAGCAGCACCGGAGGGCCGCGCGGAGCGCGTGACGCCGGCGCCGGCGTCGACCAGAGCCTGGAACAGGCCGGCATCGGCGGCCATCTCGGGATGCCACTGGACCGCGACGCACAACCGGTCGCCGGGTGCCTCCATCGCTTCGAGGACCCCGTCGTCGGCCCATGCCACCGCGGTGAAACCGGGGTGGTCGCGCACCGACTGGTGGTGGTGGCAGTGCACGGTCTGCGACGTCCCGATCATCGACGCGAGCCGGCTCTCCGGCGCCACCGACACCGAGGTCTCGCCGAAGACGCCGGGTGCCGGGTTGTGGCGGTCGTCGCCGACCAGGTCCGGGACGTGCTGGTCGAGGCCTCCTCCGGCGTGGACCGCCATCACCTGCATGCCGCGACACACGCCCAGCACCGGCACGCCGGCCCTGTCGGCAGCGTCGAGCAGGGCCAGCTCCCAGGAGTCGCGGTCCTCGCGCCAGTTCGTGGTGCGGTCGTGCGGGTCCTGGTCGTACCGCTGGGGCGCGACGTCGGCGCCGCCGCTGATCACCAGGCCGTCCAGCCTGGCGACCGCGGCGGTGGCCGCTTCGTCGTACGGCTTCGTCGGCGGCAGCAGCGCCGGTACGCCGCCGGCCGTCTCGATGGCGTGGGCGTAGACGGTGGGGAGCAGGTCGGCGTGCTGGTCCCACACCCCCCAGCGGGCCTGCTCGCGGTAGGTGCTGAGCCCGATCAGCGGTCGCGCCACGGTGCCCCTTTCACAGGGGGGTCACGTAGGCGCCGGAGATGCCGCCGTCGACGAGGAAGGTCGACGCGGTGATGAACGACGACTCGTCCGACGCCAGGAACAGCACCGCGTTGGCCATCTCCTCGGGCTCGCCGAACCGGCCCATCGGCACGTGCACCAGCCGCCGGGCCGCGCGCTCCTCGTCCTTCGCGAAGAGCTCCCGCAGCAGCGGCGTGTTGACCGGGCCGGGACACAGGGCGTTGACGCGGACCCCCTGCCGGGCGAACTGCACCCCGAGCTCGCGGCTCATCGACAGCACCCCGCCCTTGGAGGCGGAGTAGGAGATCTGCGAGGTGGCCGCGCCCATCACCGCGACGAACGAGGCGGTGTTGATGATCGACCCCCTCCCCTGCTCCAGCATGTAGGGCAGCGCCGCCTTGCAGCAGAGGTAGACGCTGGTGAGGTTGACCTCCTGCACCTTCCGCCAGGCATCGAGGTCGGTGTCCAGGATCGAGTCGTCCTCGGGCGGTGAGATCCCGGCGTTGTTGAACGCGATGTCGACCGAGCCGTGCGTGTCCTTGGCGGACTGGAACAGCGCGTCGACCTGCTCCTTGCTGGTCACGTCGACGTGCACGTAGGTGACTCCGAGCTCGGAGACGAGCTCCTCGCCGCGGGTGTCGTCGACGTCGCCGATGACGACCTTCGCGCCCTCCTCCAGGAAGCGGCGGACGGTCGCCAGCCCGATGCCGGAGCACCCTCCGGTGACGACGGCGACTCTTCCGTCGAGGCGTCCTGCCATGTTGTCGTTCCTCCCTAGTCCTGGGCGATGAAGACGTTCTTCTCCTCGGTGAACGCGTGGGGCGCGTCCGGTCCGAGCTCCCGGCCGAGGCCCGACTGCTTGTAGCCACCGAAGGGCGTCCAGTAGCGGACCGAGGAGTGCGAGTTCACGCTGAGGTTGCCGGCCTCGACGCTGCGCGCCACCCGCAGTGCGCGGCCGACGTCGCGGGTGAAGATGGAGCCGGACAGGCCGTACTCGGTGTCGTTCGCGAGCCGGACGGCATCGTCCTCGTCGTCGAACGGCATCACCGCCACCACCGGCCCGAAGATCTCCTCGCGCCAGACAGCGGCCTGGGTGTCGTCGGTGAGGACGACCGTCGGCGGCAGCCAGAACCCGTCGGACTCCGGCACGGGCCCGGTGAACGCCGCCTCGACGCCGGCCAGGTAGCCCGCGACCGCATCGCGCTGCTTGTCCGTGATCAGCGGGCCCATCTCACTGTCCTCGTCGCCCGGGTCGATCACCTTCATCGCCCCGACAGCCGTCTGCAACCGACCGAGGAACTCGTCGTACGCCGACCGCTGCACGAGGATGCGCGACCGGGCGCAGCAGTCCTGCCCGGCGTTGTCGAAGACGGCGTACGGCGCCGAGGCCGCCGCCCTGGCGATGTCGGCGTCCGCGAAAACGATGTTGGCGCTCTTGCCGCCGAGCTCGAGGGTGACCCTCTTCACCTGCTCCGCGCAGCCCGCCATGATCCGCTTGCCGACCTCGGTGGAGCCGGTGAAGCAGACCTTCCGGACCAGCGGGTGGGTGACGAAGCGCTCGCCGACGACCGAGCCCTTGCCGGGGATCACGGTGAACACGCCCTCGGGCAGCCCCGCCTCCAGCGCCAGCTCGCCGAGCCGGATCGCGGTCAGCGGGGTGACCTCGGCCGGCTTGAGGACGACGGTGTTGCCGGCGGCCAGCGCGGGCACGAAGCCCCAACCGGCGATCGGCATGGGGAAGTTCCACGGCACGATGACGCCGACGACGCCCAGCGGCTCGTGGAAGGTCACGTCGATGCCGCCCGGCACCGGGATCTGCCGGCCGAAGAGCCGCTCGGGGGCGGCGGAGTAGTAGTTCAGGACGTCGCGGACGTTGCCCGCCTCCCACCGGGCGTTGCCGATGGTGTGGCCGGAGTTGACCACCTCCAGCTGCGCCAGCTCCTCGAGGTGGACGTCGACGACGGCGGCGAACGACCGCAGCAGCCGGGCCCGCTCTCCGGGCGTGACCGCGCGCCAGGCCCGGAACGCAGCCTGGGCGCGCTCGATCGCCGCGTCCGTTTCCTCGACCGACGCGAGCTCGATCTGGGTCACCGGCGTGGCGGTCGCCGGGTTGATCACGGTGTAGCTGGTCATGCTTTCCTTCACATCCGCTCGAAGCCCCTGCGGAGCTCCCAGTCGGTGACGGCGGCGCCGAAGGCCGCGAGCTCGACGTCGGCCATGTTCGTGTAGTGGTCGACGACCTCGTCGCCGAGAGCCGCACGTGCGACCGCCGAGGATACGAACGCGTCGCGGGCGTCGCGCAGCGACCCCGGCACCTTCGGGCGACCGGAGGTGTAGGCGTTGCCCTCCAACGCCGGCTCCAGCTCGAGCTCGTGCTCGATCCCGTGCAGGCCGCCGGCCATCATCGCGGCCAGCGCGAGATAGGGGTTCACGTCGCCGCCGGGCACCCGGTTCTCCATCCGGGCACCCGCGCCCCGGCCGACCAGTCGGACGGCGCAGGTGCGGTTGTCCTCACCCCAGGCGATCGTGGTGGGCGCGAACGATCCTTCGGCGAACCGCTTGTAGGAGTTGATGTTCGGCGCGTAGAGGAGGGTCATGTCCGGCATCGTCGCCAGCACGCCGGCAACGAACTGGTCGTAGAGCCGAGTGCGCTTCCCTGCCGCGTCGTCCCAGAAGACGATCTCGCCGTCCTTGCCGCGCAACGACAGGTGGATGTGGCAGGAGCTGCCCTCGCGCTCGTCGACCTTGGCCATGAAGGTCAGCGACTTGCCGTGCAGCGCGGCGATCTCCTTGGCCACCGTCTTGTAGACGGCGTGGTTGTCGGCGGTGACCAGCACGTCGTCGTACAGGAACCCGATCTCGTGCTGGCCGAAGTTGCACTCGCCCTTGGAGCCCTCGACGTTGAGGCCCGCGGCGTACATCGTGTTGCGGATGTCGCGCAGCAGCGGCTCGATCCGGGTCTCGCCGAGGATCGAGTAGTCGACGTTGTACTGGTTCGACGGCGTCAGGTCGCGGTAGCCGAGGTCGTGCGCGGCCTCGTAGGTGTCCTCGTAGACGATGAACTCCAGTTCGGTGCCGGCGAAGGCCGTGAAGCCCAGCTCGGCGGCGCGGTCCATCTGCCTCTTGAGGATGGTCCGCGGTGACTGCAGCACGGGCGTGTGGTCGAGCCAGACCAGGTCGCACTGCACCATCGCGGTCGCGGGCAGATGGGTGAGCGTCCGGATGGTCTCGAGGTCGAGGGCGAACTCCATGTCGCCGTACCCGCGGTCCCAGGAGGTCATCGCGTAGCCGGCGACGGTGTTCATGTCGATGTCGACACCGAGCAGGTAGTTGCAGCCCTCGGTGCCGTGCTCGACGACGAAGTCCAGGAAGTAGCGCCCGTGCAGCCGCTTGCCCTGCAGCCGTCCCTGCATGTCGGTGAAGGCGACGACGACCGTGTCGACCTCGCCCGACTCGATCGCAGCGGAGAGCTGTTCGAGGGTCAGGTGCCTGTCGTTGCGGGCCATGCGGTTCCTTCCGTCATCGGTGGTCGAGCTTGGGTCTTCGGTGATCGAGCTTGTCGAGATCCGTCAGCCGAGCAGGCCGCGCAGGAGCGCAGCGGTGTCGTCGCAGTGGTGTTCCATCGCCCGCCGGGCCTTCGTCGGCTCGCTGGCGATGATCGCCTGGACGATCGACCGGTGCTGCCGGCTGGAGTGCTCGATGTTGACCTTGAGCACCGGGATCGCGAGCAGCATGTCGTGCAGGCAGGCCTGCACCTCGGTGACCGCCTCGATCGTCATCGGCGACGCGGTGACGCTCGCGATCGCCAGGTGCAGGCGCGAGTCCGCCTGTCGGTGCGCAGCGGGTTCCTCGGCCTGGTCGACCTCCGCGAGGGTGGTCGTCAGCAGCAGCTTCTCGGCCGCGGTCAGGGTGCGGGTCGCCGCGACGTAGCAGGCGCCGGGCTCGACCACCCTCCGGAAGACGAGCGAGTCGAGCAGCTCCTCACGTCGCTCGGCGATCCCCGGGGTCCCGCCGAGCGCCGGCGTAGCCGGCCTGTAGGACACCACCGTCCCTCCGCCCCTGCCGCGGGTGGTGCGCACCATCCCCGCGGTGCGCAGGCCGGCGATGGCCTCGCGCAGCGTCGCTCGCGAGACCCCCAACCGCTCGGCGAGCTCGCGCTCGGGCGGCAGCGCCGAACCGAACGAGAACGCGCCGAGCCTGATGGCGGTGGCCAGCTGTTCGACGCAGCCCTCGAAGGCGTGGTGACCACGCACCGGCCTCAGGACGAGGTCTCCGAGAGGGTGTGCCGACCTGGTGCTCCGGGCTGAGGTCGGAGAAGGGCTCATGACATCGATTGTCTACGCGCTCACCCGGGCGGCAGCTCGGCGGGATCGATGGTCCGGACCGGACCCTTGAACCACTTCTTTGCCGAGATCTCCCACCACAGGGTGATGGCGAGCAGGACGCCCAGCACGACGATCGGGGCGTAGTTGACGAACTTCCATGCGAAGTCGTCACTGAACGGGACCGCGCCCGGGACGAACGGCATCATCAGGTAGATCGAGACGATGAGGATCTCGGCCACCGCGACGAGGTTCATCCACTTGTACTTCGATCCGTTGTTCCACTCGCCCACTTCGAACCGCTCGCCGTGCTTCCAGCGCAGGAAGATCGGGATGGCGAAAGACAGGTAGAGACCTTGGACGGCGATCGAGGTCACGGCGTAGAAGGCGATCGGCAGGATCAGCGGGTCTTCCTCCGTTCCGACGTTCACCTCGATCAGCGCGGGCAGGGTGACGGCCGCACTGAGGAAGGCGACGAGCAGGACTGCCCGTGCCGGCACCCGGTTGGCACTGAGCTTCGACCAGTGCGAGGAACCGGGGACGGCCCGGTCCCGGCTGAACGCGTACAACATCCGTGAGGCCGAGGTGGCGCAGGAGACCGCACAGAAGAGCTGGCCGGCCGCCGAGATGAAGAGCACCGCGGTCGCCCAGTCCGAGCCGAGGGCGGTCGAGAAGATGTAAGCGACGCCGCCTTCTCCGACGTCCGCGTTGGCGGGCTTGCCGTCCGGGCCGTCCGGTACGGCGAACACGACTGCGAGAAGCAGGATGTAGCCACCGACGGCGGAGTAGAAGATCGACTGCCAGATGCCCTTCGCCGCCCCGGTCGACGCCGCCTTCGTCTCCTCGGAGAGGTGGGCACAGGCGTCGAAGCCGGTGATCGTGTACTGCGTCAACAGGAAGCCGAAGGGCACGATCGCGAAGAAGAACGCGAAGCTGCTGTTGCTGCCGTCGAACAGTCCCGAGTTGTTGAAGCGTTCGGTGAAGACGTAGCCGACGCTCTGGTGCTGGTCGGGCACGAAGACCAGGATCAGGACGATGGCGGACGCACCGGCCACGTGCCACCACACCGAGACGTTGTTCATGATCGCCATCAGGTGGCCGCTGAAGATGTTGAGCACTGCGGCGATGCCGAGCACGATGACGAAGATGATGAACACCCGGGTCAGGGAGTAGTCGGCGGCGAAGTCCTCCGACCAGGTGCTGATGGTGAGGTCGATGAACGTCGCGCAACCGTAGGAGACGCCCGCGGTCACCGCGATCAGGCCGACGAGGTTGAGCCAGCCGGTGTAGAAGCCCGCGCGCGGGCCACCCAGCTTGGAGGCCCACCAGTAGATGCCGCCCGACGTCGGGTACGCCGACACCAGCTCGGACATGGTGAACCCGATCAGCAGGATGAAGGCGCTCAGCAGCGGCCAGGACCAAGAGATGGAGATCGGCCCGCCGTTGTTCCAGCCGGCGCCGAAGTTGGTGAAGCAGCCCGCCAGGATCGAGATGATCGAGAACGAGATGGCGAAGTTGGAGAAGCCGGACCAGCTGCGGTTCAGGTCCTGGCTGTAGCCGAGCTCTGCGAGGCGCTTGGCGTCTGCATCGAGGTTGGGGTCTTGGGTCGCGCTCATGACAAATCCCTCTTTCGCCGGGAGCCAGTTGGCGTCAGTGTGGTGCGGGTCACACAATGCTGTCAATGGCATGACCTTAGACCTTTAGAGTGCTGACCTGTGGGAGGCCGACAAGTGGCGTGGCACGACGTGGTCGACAAGATCGACTGGCTCCGTGGAACGTCGTACGACGTCGAGGAGCTGACCGGCGGCCTGACCAACGTCAACCTCAAGGTGACCCACCCGGGCGGGGTCTGCGTGGTGCGGGTGGCCCAACCCGGAAGCGACCTGCTGGCGATCGACCACGACCACGAGCACCACAACTCCGTCGCTGCGGCCGAAGCCGGCGTGGGAGCGCCGGTCCTCGACTACCTGCCCGACGCCGGGTTGATGGTCGTGGAGTACATCGACGGACGCACGTTCACCGACTCCGACCTGCGCAGCGGGGAGCACCTGGACCGGGTCGCCGCCGCGGTCCGGAAGCTGCACTCGGGGCCGCGGTTCAGCAGCGACTTCGACATGTTCGCCCTCCAGCCCGCCTACCTCGAGGTCGTGAGGGAGCGTGGCTTCCGGCTACCGGAGCGCTACCTCGACTTCGCGCCGCAGGTGGAGCGGATCCGCCGGGCCTTCGCGGTCCGCGAGGAACCGACGGTCCCGTGCAACAACGACCTGCTCGCCGGGAACCTGATCGACGACGGGGAGAAGATCTGGCTGATCGACTACGAGTACTCCGGCAACAACGAGGCGACCTTCGAGCTCGGCAACCTGTGGAGCGAAGCGGGGTTGAGCCTCGACCAGCTGGACGAGCTGGTGGCGGCGTACGACGGCGCGCTCCATCGGCACCGGGTCGCCCGGGCGCGACTGTGGGGTCTGATGTCGAAGTACGGCTGGACCCTCTGGGGATCGATCCAGGACGCCGTGAGCACCTTCGACTTCGACTTCTGGGAGTGGGCGATGGAGAAGTACGACCGGGCGGTGGCCGAGTTCGACGGCCCCGACTTCGACCGGCTGCTCGACGAGGCGGCCGGCGATGAGTGAGCTTCCCTCCCGGGCGCAGGTGGTGATCATCGGCGGCGGCGTGATCGGGACCAGCGTCGCCTACCACCTCACCAGGCTCGGCTGGTCCGACGTCCTCCTGGTCGAGCAGGGTCGGCTCTCCTCGGGTACGACGTGGCACGCGGCCGGGCTGGTCGGGCAGCTGCGGGCCTCGGAGAGCGGCACCCGGTTGGTGCAGTACTCCACGCAGCTCTACGCCGAGCTCGAGGCCGAGGTCGGCCTGTCCACCGGCTACAAGCGCTGCGGCGGGGTCACGGTCGCGCGCACCGCGGACCGGATGACCCAGCTGCGGCGCACGGCCGCGAGCGCCGACGCCTACGGGTTGGAGTGCACGCTCCTCACCCCGTCAGAGGCCGCGGAGCGCTGGCCGGTCATGCAGGTCGACGACCTGGTCGGCGCGATCTGGCTGCCGGGCGACGCCACCGCCAACCCGACGGACCTGACCCAGGCGCTGGCGAAGGGCGCGCGCCGGCGTGGTGCGCGCATCGTCGAGAAGACCCGGGTCCTCGACGTGCTGGTGGACGGCAGCAGCGTGACCGGCGTGCGCACCGACGCGGGTGACGTCGAGGCGGAGATCGTCGTGAACTGCGCCGGCCAGTGGGCCAAGCAGGTCGGCGCCATGGCCGGCGTCACCGTGCCGCTGCACTCCGCCGAGCACTTCTACGTCGTGACCGAGCCGTTCGACGGCGTACGCCCCGACCTGCCGATCCTGCGCGACCCCGACGGCTACACCTACTTCAAGGAGGAGGTGGGTGGCCTGGTGGTCGGCGGGTTCGAGCCCGAGGCGAAGCCGTGGGTCGGGCCGGACCAGATCCCGTACCCGTTCGAGTTCCAGCTGCTCGAGGAGGACTGGGAGCACTTCTCGGTGCTCATGGAGAGCGCGATCCACCGGATCCCCGTCCTCAAGGAGACCGGCGTCCGCAAGTTCTACAACGGCCCCGAGAGCTTCACCCCCGACAACCAGTTCATCCTGGGTCCGGCGCCCGAGACCAGGAACTTCTACGTCGGCGCCGGCTTCAACTCCGTCGGCATCGCGACGGCCGGCGGCGCCGGCCGGGCGCTCGCCGAGTGGATCGTGAACGGTGAGGCGACCACGGACCTCACGGCCGTCGACATCCGCAGGTTCGCCCGGTTCAACGGCAACAACCGATGGCTCCACGACCGGGTCGCCGAGGTCCTGGGGCTGCACTACGAGATCCCCTGGCCCAACCGCGAGATGCGCACCGCGCGGCCGTTCCGCCGTTCTCCGCTCTACCACGTGCTCGAGCGGGCCAACGCCGGCTTCGGCAGCAAGATGGGCTGGGAGCGCGCGAACTTCTTCGCGCCGCCCGGCACCGCGCCCGAGATCGAGTACACCTGGGCCAAGCCCAACTGGCTTCCCTGGGTCGTCGCCGAGCACACCAACACCCGCGACAACGTCACCGTCTTCGACCAGACGTCGTTCTCGAAGTACCTCGTCGTGGGACCTGATGCCGAACGCGGGCTCCAGTGGCTGTGCACCGCGGACGTCGCTGTGCCTCCTGGACGGACCGTCTACACCGGGATGCTCAACGCCCGCGGCACCTACGAGTCCGACGTCACGGTCACCAGGGTCGGCGCGACCGAGTACCTCGTCGTCAGCAGCGCGGCGACGACGGAACGGGACCAGGACCACATCCGGCGGAACCTCCCGTCCGGCTGCTCTGCCACCGTGGTCGACCTGACGTCCAGCTACGCAGTGCTCGGGGTGATGGGACCGCGCTCCCGCGAGCTGTTGTCACGGCTGACGGGAGCGGACCTCGCGCACGAGGCCTTCCCGTTCGGCACTAGCCGGGAGATCGACCTCGGCTACGCGACGGTCCGGGCCACGAGGATCACGTACGTCGGCGAGCTCGGCTGGGAGCTGTACGTCCCGACCGAGTTCGCGGTGGGTGTACATGAAGCGCTCCTGTCCGCGGGGGACGACCTCGGCGTCGTCAACGGCGGGTACTACACGATCGACTCCCTGAGGCTCGAGAAGGGCTACCGAGCGTTCGGGCGCGAGCTGACTCCCGACTACACGCCGGTCGACGCGGGCCTGCTCTTCGCCTGCAAGCTGAAGACCGACATCCCGTTCCTGGGGCGCGGCGCGGTCGAGCAGGCCAGGGCGGCCGGAGCCCGGCGCAAGCTCGTCTCGTTCGTGGTCGACGACCCCGAGGCGATGCTCTGGGGTGGCGAGCTGGTGCTGCGGGACGGCGTGGCCGCGGGCCAGGTCACGTCCGCGGCATGGGGCGCGACCGTGGGCGCCGGCGTCGGGCTGGCGTACGTCTGGGACCCCACGGGCGGTCCCGTCGACGCGGACTGGGTCCGGGCGGGGACCTACGAGGTGGCGATCGGCTCCGACGTACGCGGGATCTCGGTGTCGCTCCGTCCGCCCGTCGATCCCGAGGGATTCCGGATCAAGAGCTGAAGCTGCGCGGGTGCGCCGACCGCCTGCCTAAGAGCTTCATCATCGACGACTCACGTCGACCTCATTTCGGTTGCGGAGTGTGTGGTTCGCAAGGCCCGGGACCCCGGGCATCGAACACACAGGAATGGGAGATCGTCATGCAGTCAGCACTCTTCACCGCCCTGCAGCCGGCCAGGATGGCGGCGCGCGGGGACACCAACTCGGGCCGGCGCCGGGGGTGCAGCCGGTTCCGGCGGCCTGCCCGTCGCCGTCGCTGCCGTCGCAATCGGCGCAGCCGCAGCCGCAGCCGCACCAACTGATCATGTCCGCTGCTGGACCTGGGCCGGGTGGCTCCCTCCGGGGGTCCGCCCGGCCCGGCCGTCGGTCGATCGTTCGGGGCTGGCGTCGATTGGTGGCCTCGCTCCGACCCGTCGCCGACGACGCCCGGCTCGTCGATGACGCGCCGGGGATGTCGCTGCGTGAGGTCTTCGCCCAGTTCTGGCCTGCGCTGCGTCCGCTGCGGTGGTGGATCGGTCTCGGGCTCGCCCTGCTCGCGATCTCGTCCATGATCGGGATCGCCGAGATCCTGCTCTTCCAACGCCTGGTCGACGACGTGCTGGTGCCCGCAGACTTCGGGCCGCTGCTGTGGATCGCTCTGGCCTACGTCGGGCTCAACCTGGTCAGCGCTGTCCTCTCCGGCGCGGATGACATCTTGTCGACCTGGGTCTCCCAGCGGTTCCTGGTCAAGCTCCGCACGGACACGTTCCGCCACGTCCTCGGTCTTCCGCTGCACGTCCACGAACGTCGGCGGCTGGGCGACGTGATGTCCCGCTTGACCTCCGACATCGGATCCGTCGAACGGTTCATGATCGGTCAGCTCACCTCTGGGTTGGCTGCGATCATCCAGCTGTTCTTCCTCGTTGCCGCGCTGTTCTGGCTGCAGTGGGAGCTGGCGCTGGCTTCGATGATCGTCGTCCCGATCTTCTGGTTCGTCGCGACCCGGTTCGCCCGTTTCGTCCAGGACGTCTCGCGCGAACGCGCTAGGCGCGGGGGCTCGCTGGGGGCCGTGGCCGAGGAGGCGATCGGCACCAGTGCGCTGGTCCAGGCCTACAACCGGGAGGAACAGGCCGTCGCCGACTTCCACCGCCAGAACCGCGGCATCGCTGACGCCCAGATGGCAGCGAGCAGGGTGCGGTCGGTGTTCCTGCCGGTGGTCGACCTGGCTGAGCTGGTCGGCATCTTGTGCGTGATCGTGCTCGGCACCTGGGCGCTGGCGACCGACCGGTTGACCCTCGGCGGTCTTCTTGCATTCCTCACGCTCATGGCCCAGTGCTACCGCCCCATCCGTGAGCTCGGCGAGCTCCTGCCGGACATGTACTCCGCCACCGCGGGCATCGAACGAGTCGCCGAGCTGTTGGCCGAGCGTCCGGTGCAGCAACGGACTGACGCCCGCCCGCTCACCCGACCACGCGGAAGCATCCTGGTGGACGAAGTCAGTGTGCGATATCCGGGGGCCCACCGCGACGCGCTGCACCGGGTGACAATGAGCGCCGAGCCCGGCGAGGTCGTGGCGGTGATGGGTGCCAGCGGTGCCGGGAAGTCCACCCTCGCCAGGCTGCTCACCCGCCAGGTCGAACCGACCGGCGGAGCCCTTTGGCTCGACGGACATGAGGTGCGCGACCTCACTATCGGCTCGGTCCGCGAAGCCGTGTGCGTGGTCATGCAGGAGACGATGCTGCTGGACGCCTCCATTCGCGACAACATCGCCTACGCCAGACCCGACGCCACCTCGGCCGAGGTCGAGGAGGCCGCCCGGGCGGCAGACGCCGAGGTCTTCATCCGCGCGCTCCCCGAGGGCTACGAGACGCGGATCGGACAACGCGGACGCACGCTGTCGGGGGGTCAACGCCAGCGGCTCTCGCTGGCGCGGGCGTTGCTGCGCGGCAGCCCGGTGCTCGTCCTGGACGAGCCGACCACCGGCCTGGACCCCCAGACCGCGCGCCGGGTGCTGGCACCGCTGCGCGCCGCTGCGCGGGGCCGCACGGTGGTGCTGATCACCCACGACCCTGTCGCCGCCGAGTTCGCCGACCGCGTCGTGCACCTCGTCGACGGCGAGGTCGTCCTCGATGAGCTCGATGCCCCGACGCCCGAGCCGACCACGTCCGGAGGGCCACGATGATGCTCCGCTTGTTCACGCGCGGCGACACGCTCGACGGGATCGTCCCACCGGGAGGCGAGCTGCTGACCGGCTACGCGGTGGTCGCCCTGATGCGACGCGGTGGCCGGCTGGACACCTACGACGTCTACAGCCGGGAGCGGGACTGTCGCTGCGTGGTCAAGGTGGTCCGGCCCGACCGCGCGCACGAAGTGCATGTCCGGGCTGCCCTCGTCGGCGAGGGTGCACTGCTCCGCGAGCTGGCGCACCCGCACCTGGTCCGCGCGTACGACGTGATCGAGGGACCTCGTACCGCTGTCGTCCTGGAGACACTCACCGGCTCGACCCTCGCGGCGCTCATCGAGGAGTCCCCGCTCGGTCCGCGCGACGTTGCGCTGCTCGGTCGTCAACTGGCCTCGGCCCTGGGCTACTTGCACCGACGTGACTGGCTCCACCTCGACGTCAAACCCTCCAACGTCGTGGTGCAGGGCGGCCGCGCCGTCCTCATCGACCTGAGTCTCGCCACCCATCCCGGCGACGGTCGCCCTCACGCCGGCACCGACGGCTACCTCGCACCCGAACAGGTCACGGGACGCAACCTCAGCCCGGCCACGGACGTCTTCGGGCTGGGCACCACTCTCGGCGAGGCCCTCACCGGCGAGCTGCCCTACGGCGAGGAGGACAGGTGGGTGACCGGCACCGCACCGCGGCGCGCGACCCGACCGTTCCGCCGACGCCTGTCCCGCTCCGCCGGCCCACTTGCCGAAGTGATCACGGCGTGCCTCGACCCCGACCCCGAGCGTCGCCCGTCCCTGACCTCCGCGTGTGAGGTGCTCGATGCCGTCATCGCCGGCACCACGTCCGCCGGAGCGTGAACGGCCGTGAACCCCGATCGGAGACCCACGGACCGCCGGCGCCTGCTCGTCGCCGTAGTGCTTGGCCTCGTCGTCGTCGCAACGACCGGGTGGCTGTGGCACGAGGACCGTGAAACCGTTGCGACCACCGACACCGTCGAGGTCGGCGACTCCCCGGATGGATCGGCGGACCAACCCTCCTGCGGGCCCGTGCGTCGCGAAGCCGTGGACGGGGCGGGCGACCACGTCGACGAAGGGTCGATCACCTACTCCTCGGCACCACCGTCCTTCGGCGACCACCGCAGCCGCTGGGCGGTGGGAGCACCCAGCTTCTACGACGTCGACGACCGGCCCGAGGTCGCCGTCCTGGTCCACAACCTCGAGCACGGCTACAACATCCTCTGGTACGACCAGGCAGTCGTCGACGACCCGGACGCCCTCGCCCACGTCCAAGACATCGCCGGCGACTACGCGACGCTCGGCGGTCCCCCGGACCCGGACACTGCATTCATCGCCGCTCCCTGGACCGACGAGGATGGCGCACCGTTTCCCGACGGCGCGCACTTCGCCCTCACCCATTGGTACGCCGACCCTTCCGACCGCAGCGCATCCCGCGCAGACGAGGTCGGACTCACCCGCTTCTGCTCGACGATCTCGGCCGCGATCGTCCGGGAATGGATGGATGCCTACCCGCTGTCCGACGCCCCTGAGGGCTATCCCGACCTGATGTGACCGCGTGTCCTGGGGTCGGACCGGCTGAGTCCGGGTAACAAGACATCGTGCCCACTCACCTGCACCTTCGGACGGCGCCATGAACGCCGACCTGGTCTACCTGGTCGCCGGCGCCAGCCTGTTCCTCGCCATCGTGCTGCCGGCCCTCCTCGACCGCTGGGCCATCTCGGCTCCGATGGTCCTGGTCGCGGTCGGTTTCGCGGTCGGCCTCACGCCGCTGCCGGACGGCATGCCGATCGACCCGACGATCAATCGGGAGCTCATCGAGCACGTCACCGAGCTCGCCGTCATCATCGCGCTGATGGGCGTGGGGCTGGCTCTCGACCGCCCGCTCGAGCTGCGCCGTCCTTCGTCGTGGCGGACGTGGGGGTCGACCTGGCGGATGCTCGGCATCGCGATGCCGCTGACCATCGCGGCCGTGACCGTGCTGGGGTTGGCGATGGGTCTCGGGCTCGCTGCCGCACTCCTCCTCGCCGCCGCCCTCGCACCGACCGACCCGGTGCTCGCCTCCGACGTCCAGGTGGCGGGCCCGCAGACCGGTGACCACGAGGTCGACGAGCCGGACGAGCTGCGTTTCACCCTGACCAGCGAGGCCGGCCTCAACGACGGCCTCGCCTTCCCCTTCGTCTACGCAGCGATCCTCGTCGCCGCCGGCGGCTTCTCCTGGTTGGAGTGGATCGGCTGGTACACGGTGGGCAAGGTCGCGATCGGGGTCGTCATCGGCGTCGTCGTCGGTCGCGCACTGGCGCAGGTCGCCTTCCGCTCGACGAGCCACTCGCTCCGGGTGGCTGAACGCGGCGAGTCGCTGACGTCGCTGGCCGCGCTGATCTCGGCGTACGGCCTGTCGGAGGTCGTCGGGGGCTACGGGTTCCTCGCGGTGTTCGCCTGCGCGATGACCTTCCGGTCGGCCGAGCGCGCGCACGACTACCACGCGTCGATGCACGAGGTGACCGAGCGGCTCGAGCGGCTGTTGACGCTCTTCCTGCTCCTCATGCTGGGCATCGCGTTGAGCCGCGGGCTGCTCGACGACCTCGACTGGCGCAGCGTCGCCGTCGGCCTGGGCCTGATCCTGGTGATCCGGCCGCTGTCAGGCGTGCTCGCCTTCATCGGGTCGAAATCGGGCATGAGCCATGCGCAGCGAGGGGCGGTCGCGTTCTTCGGCGTCCGCGGGATCGGCTCGCTGTACTACCTCGCCTACGCCACCGGCGAGGCGCCGGAGCTCGCGTCGGACTGGATGTGGTCGACCGTCGCCTTCACGGTGACGGCGTCGGTGATCATCCACGGCGTGCTCGCCACCCCGGTGATGTACCGCATCGGCGAACCAGGGACAGAGACGCCACCGACCTCGCCCGACAAGGAGTCGGTCGAGGATCGGTGACGACATCGGTCTGCTCACGGGTCCGGCGGAATGGCGTTCGATCAGCCCTTCACGTAGGACAGCTTGGCGGCGATCCGGTCGCCGCGCACGGTGAAGACGTCGATGCCCCGCACGTGGCCGTTGTCACCGGGCCTGCGCCACCTGTGCAGCCAGTGCACGACCGCACGGTCGCCTGCCACGAAGATCTCTTCGGTCTCGAACGACGCCTCCCCCTCGATCGCGAAGAACTCCGCGAAGACGTCGACCATCTCTTCGCCGACGTACCGCCGGCCGTCCGGTGGACGAGGGCTCTCGAAGACGCAGTCGTCCGTGATCGCCGCCCGCAGCGCGTCGACGTCCTTGGCGTCGACGGCAGCGTTGAACCGCTCGACCACCTGCAGCGTTGCGACCTCGCCATCCACTCGTGTGGTCATGGCCGCACCTCGTAGACCAGGTTGAACGGCGTCTCTGCGGCGCGCCGGAACCGGGTGAACCCGCCCTTCTCCGCGACCTCTCTGGTCCGTGTCTCGCCGGCCTGGGCGCCGAGCGCGAGACCGACCTCCTGGCTGTGCGAGTTCGGCACGCAGATCATCGTCGAGGCCGAGTAGAAGATGCGGCCCACCGGGTTGAGGTTGTCCTCCAAGCGGTCGGCGGCGTTCGGCTCGACGAGCAGCCAGGTCCCGTTGTCGGCGAGGGTGGAGCGGACGTGCCCTGCGACGCCGACCGGGTCGCCCATGTCGTGGAGGCAGTCGAAGAACGTCACCAGGTCGTAGCCACTGCCTGAGTAGCTGTGCGCGTCGGCGACCTCGAACTTGCAACGCTCCCCGACGCCGGCGTCGGCCGCCGCCTTCCGGGCCGCCTCGATCGACGGCGCATGCACGTCGCTTCCCACGATGGTGGCGTTGGGGAAGGCCTTGGCCATGAGGATGGTCGACGATCCGTAGCCGCAACCGACGTCGGCGATCCGGCCGCCGGTCTCGAGCTCGGCGACGACGCCGTCCAGGGCGGGAAGCCACGCGTCGACCAGGTTGCCGATGTAGTTCGGCCGGAAGAACCGGTCGGTGCCGTCGAACAGGTTGTGGTCGTGCTCGCCCCAGGCGACGCCGCGGCCGCTGCGGAAGGCCTCGGCGATGAGGTCGACGTCGATGATGGTCGAGGCCGCCACCTGCAGGCCGCCCGGCGCGAACAACGGGTTGTCGGGGCTCGTCAGGGCGAACGCCTGCTCCTCGGTGAGCCGGAACTCCTGGGTCGCGGGGTCGTACTCCGCGTAGCCGCTCGCCGCCTGGGCGGAAAGCCACTCGGCCAGGTAGCGCTCCGGGTAGCCGGTCCTCTCGGCGAGCTGCGCGGCGGTCACCGGCTGGCTGTCGCCCATCGCGACGTACAGCCCGAGCCGGTCGCCGACGAGGACGGTCGCGGCGTGGAGCACGGCTCCCAGGTCCCCGGCGAACCGGCCTACGAACTCGTTGAGCTTGTCTTCGTTGATGGTCATCGTGGCCTCCTGGGCACGAGGAGCGGATGTGACGGACTGTCACGCTGGCGGGAGGCCGTAGCGACGCCGTAGCGGATCGGTAGCAGTCGCGGGCACGATGGCGCGGTGGAGATCGATCTGCTCGGCGGGTTCGCCGTACGCCGCGACGGCCGCACGGTCCCCGCCGCCGAGTTCGGCGGGAGACGGGTGCGCCAGCTGGTCCGGGTGCTGGCCGCCGAGCGCGGCCGGGTGAGCGGTCGGGACACCCTCATCGACATCCTCTGGGGAGACCAGCCCCCGGCCGACCCGGCGACCAACCTCAACGTCGTCGTCAACCGCGCGCGGCGGGCGCTCTCCGAGCCGGGAGCGATCCAGACCAGTGGGGGCGGCTACCTGCTGCAGCAAGGTGCCGGCATCGTGGTGGACGCAGAGGTCTTCGAGGAGCACGTCCAGGATGCACGCGCAGCACACGGCGACCAGGACTTCGCCGCGGCGGCTGCCGCGGCCGACGCGGCCCTCGGTGTGTGGGGTGAGCCGCTGCCCGAGGATGCGTACGCCGACTGGGCCCGCCCCTACCGCGACCGGCTGGAGCGGCTCCACCAGGAGGCGCTGGAGATCGGAGCGGAAGCACACCTCGGAGCCGGGCGGGCACGCGTCGCCGTCGACCTGGCATCGAGGGCGGTGGCCCGGCAGCCGCTGCGCGAGGCCGCGCACGCGGTGTTGATGCGGGCGCTGGCGGCGGACGGCGACCAGGCGGCGGCCTTGTCCTGCTACCTGGACCTGCGACGGGTGCTGGCCGCCGAGCTCGGTGTCGATCCCTCCCCGGAGACCACCGCGCTCTACGAGCGGCTGCTGCACGGGGAGGTGCCGGCGCCGCCTGTCGTGCGCCCGGCACGGGGCAGGTCCGGCGTACCTCCCCTGGTCGGACGGGACCGGGAGCACGACGAGCTCCGGAGGCTCGGCGGCGAGCACCGCGTGGCCCTGCTCGCGGGCCGGTCCGGCTGGGGCAAGACGCGGCTGCTCGAGGACCTTCGGGCGGGGGCCGACCGGCCCGTCCTGTCGGCGCGGGCACTGCTGCCGGAGCGGGAGGAACCGTGGAGCCTGGTGCGCAGCCTCCTGGACACGTCGGCCGCGGCCGCCGTGGACCTCGCCCGGATCCTCGGCCCGGCCAGCTTCGCCGCGGTGAGCGAGGTGATTCCGGACCTCGACGGCGACCCGGCCGCAGTCGCCCCGGAGTCACGGCGGGCGCTGGCGCTGCAGGCGCTCGTGCGCGTCATCGAAGCGACCACTCCGTCGCTCGTCCTCGTCGACGACCTGCAGTGGGCAGACTCCAGCAGCCTGGACGTGCTGGCCCTCCTCGTCGGCAGGGACGCGGACCTGGCGATGGTGCTCGCGTACCGCCCGGAGGAGGTGCTCGAGGGATCACCGGTCGCCCAGTTCCTCGCGGGCGCGGCGGCCGGCGACTCGCTCGAGGTGTCGCTGCAGCCGCTGGAGGAGGACGCGCTGCGTGAGCTCGTCGGCTCCGCCTCCGTGGCCGCCGGGCTGGCCGAGCACAGCGACCGCAGCCCGTTCGCCGTCCTGCAGGTCGCCCGCGTGCTGGAGCGCGAGGGGCTGCTGCAGCGCACCGACGACGGCGGCTGGCGGGCCGTCGTGGAGCCGCCGGCCGACCGGGTCCGGGAGGTCGCGCGGGCCGGACAGCGTGAGGCCGCCTGGCGACAGTACGAGCGGTTGTCGGCGACCGAGCGGGACCTGGTGGCGGCCCTGGCCCTTCTCGGCCGTCCGGTGCCACTGCGCCTGCTGGCGGACGCTCTGGACCTTCCCACCGACGACGCCCTCCGGGTCGTGGGGGACCTGGCGCGCGGCCACCTGGTCCGGCACGAGGCGGCCGGCTTCCGGGTCGACCACGACCTGGTGGCCGAGACGATCCGGGACCGCGTGGATCCGTCGACGGGTGCCCGGTTGCACCAGCGGCTCGCCAGCGCGCTCGCGAGCACGGGAGCAACCGCGGAGGAGTGCGCCCGGCACCTGCTCGGCGCCGGGGACACCACCGCCGCCGCCGAGGCGTACGTCGAGGCCGCCCGCGCGCGTGTCGAGCGGTGTGCCGACCGCGAGGCCGAGCAGCTGGCGTCCGAGGGTCTCGCGCTCGACCCGGCACCGGAGCTGCGCGCCGCGCTCCTGGAGATCCGCGCGGAGACGTCGGCCCGGCAGGGCACGTTCGGCGCTGCGCGGGAGGACCTACGCGCCGCGATCGCCGTCACGACCAAGCGGCCGACCCGGTCGCGCCTCTTCACGCGGATGGCACAGCTGACCCTCGGCACGGAGGACCTGCTCCGCGCGTCGGAGCTCGCCGACCTGGCGTTGACCGAGGCCGGGGAGGACCGTGCAGCGCGGGCACGTGCGACGTACGTCCGAGCCCTCGTCGACATGAACCTGGACCGGCCTCAGACCGCGGAGGCCGGTCTTGACGAGGCGTTGGCCCTCTTCACGGCGGTCGGGGACACCCATGGCGTGGCGGACATCCTCGACGCGCGGGCGATGACCGTGTTCGGGTTCGGGGACATCCTCGGCGGGATCGTGGCCTTCGAACGGGTGGCGAGGCTGTTCACGGACAACGGCAACCTGTTGCGGGCGGTCACTCCTCGATCGACCCGCGGACACGGCTTGGTCTTCGCCGCGCGGCCCCAGGAAGGGCTCGCCGACACCACCGCCGCGCTGGAGCTCACCCGGAGTCTCGGCTATGCCGAGGGGGAGGCGATGGTCCTGTGGCACCACGCCGAGGCCCTGCTCGCGTGCGGCCGGCCCGAAGAGGCTCGGGAGGTCGCGGAGTCCGGTGTCACCCGGGCGCGCGGTCTCGGCCACCGGGGGTGGACCGCGACGACGCTGCGGGCACTGGGCATCGCTCGCGCCGCCCTGGGCGATCTGGACGGAGCACGGGCCGCGTTCGAGGAGAGCGTCCGCACGAGCGGCGAGCACCTGCTGATGTTCCGGTCCTGGGGCCACTCCCGGCTCGCCCTGGTGCACGTCGCCGAAGGTCACCCCGACGCGGCTGCGCCCCACGTCGCCGAGGCGCTGGCGACCGGTCCCGGGCTCGCCCTGTACGAAGCTCGGCTCGCCGAGTGCGAGCTCGCGGTGGCACGGGGTGACGACGGTTCGGCTCCGCTGGTCCGTGACGCACACCAGCGGGCGGTCACCGGTGGCCACGCGGTGTCGGCGCAGCGGCTGGCCGCACTGCTGTCCCAGGTGACGTGATCTTCGACGGCGCCGCTCTAGGCAGGGAGCGATGGTCATTCCGGACTGTCCGCGACCGGTCGATCGGATGCGATTGGGCTGGCAGGAGCGCGGGCGCGTGGACTTCGCCGTCCTCTCGTCGTGATCCGCGCGATGCTGGGGACTCCGAACGAGTCGACACTGTGAGCCGAAAAGTCATGAACGCACTGCTGTGGATGCAACCACGGGACCCACGCTCCGCCGGCCGCGTCATCTCGGTCCTGTCCGCCGTCGCCGTCGGTGTCACCGCGGTGTCCGCACCCCTCCAGCCGGCGGAGCACCATATGGGACGCAGCTCCGTGATCGTGACGGCTGCGATCGTCGCGCTGGGGGTCGTGCTCAGCGCTCTGGTGACCCGCTTCCATGAGGCCCACCGCTGGGCCTGGGCCTTGTGCCCGCTCCTGGCTGTCGCGGCCATCACCGCCGTCGACCTGCTCACGAGCGACGCGTCGATGTCCGCACAGATCTTCTTCCTCTTCCCCGCCCTCTACGGCGCCTCCCAGCTGCGTCCGCCGGGCGCCGTCGTCATGACGGCCGCGTCGGTGATCGGTGAGGTCATCGTCGTCGGCGCCCAGCTGCCGCTCCGCCAGGCCGTCGTGGACGCCGGGTACGTCACCGCGGCGCTCGTCACCACGACGGTGCTGCTGGCGGCGGCGAGCGAGCGGCAGGCACGACTCGTCGCGAGGCTGGAGGCGATGGCGGCGATCGACTCCCTCACCGGCCTGGTGACCCGGCGCGTCTTCGACGAGGCCGCCAGCTCGGCACTCAGCAGCGCCGGCAACGACGCCGGCACCGCGCTGATCCTCATCGACGTCGACCACTTCAAGACCATCAACGACCGGTTCGGGCATCCGGCCGGCGACGAGGTGCTGGTCCAGCTCGCCGAGCTGCTGGTCGAGCACACCCGCGACGGCGACGTGGTCTGCCGGATGGGCGGCGACGAGATCGCGGTGCTGCTTCCCGGCTGCACGCACGAGGCGTCCGTGCATCGCGCCCGGGAGATCCTCGACGCCGTGCAGACCCACACCTTCCTGCTCCTGGACGGCGCCGGTGTCGAGGTCTCGATCAGCATGGGTCTCGCCCACGCCCCCAGCCACGCGATCGACCTGCGCCGGCTCTACCAAGCCGCGGATGCGGCGTTGTACAGAGCCAAGCAAGGGGGACGGAACCAGCTCGCTGCCGCCGACGCCCCCGTCAGGACCTAGTGTCCCGGGCCACTAGCCCTGCTGGCTCCGCTCGGGGCGATGTTCTGGTTCAGGTGGAAGACGTTGTCGGGGTCGACGGCGTCCTTGAGGGCGGTGAGCCTCGCCAGCTTCGGCGCTGAGTAGGCACGTCGTACGCCGGCCGCCCCGTCGTCGCCGAGCGCGTTGACGTAGGCGCCGCTCGCGAACGGCTCCAGCCTGGCGGCGCTCTCCCGCGCCGTCGCGATCCGGATTGCGTCCTCGGCCGGATCGGTCCATCGCGCCGCGCCGACGTACTCGAACGCGGTCTGGCGATGGCTGAACGCGGTCGCGTCGTCGGGCACCTCCGCGATCGCACCGCCGTAGGCCTGCACGCTGGCTGCCACCGAGGGATCGTGCGCGAGGAGCGCCTCGACCGCGCCGTCGGACAGGTCCCGGAAGTAGTGACCCTTCCAGTAGCGGCGCAAGGCGTGGCCCTCGATGCTGTCCTCCCGACGTTGGAGATCGAGGTAGGACAGCTCCACCACGCGGCGTTGCAGCGGGCGGCCGAGCAGCTCGAGGCCCCGGGCGTGCTCTCGACCCTCCTCCGGGTCGCCGACCCAGACGAAGCCGAGCGTGGCGATACCACCGAACACGGTCGCGGCGTAGGTCGCCCGCCGCGGCGCGGCTGCGCTCAGGTCGCGCCAGCGAGCCATCGCCGACTCCGCGTCCGCGACCGGGAAGTCGAGCTCGACGCTCAGGGCGCGAGTGCCGGTGTCGTGGAGCCGGAACTCGAACTCGGTCACGATGCCGAAGTTGCCACCGCCCCCGCGCAGTCCCCAGAAGAGCTCGGGGTTCTCCTCCGTCGAGGCGCGGACGACGTCGCCGCAGGCGGTGACCAGCTGGATCGACACCACGTTGTCGCAGGTCAGGCCGTGCTCGCGGGCGAGCCAGCCCATGCCACCGCCCAGCGTCAGTCCGCCGACGCCCGTGTGCGAGACGTTGCCGGCCGTCGTTGCCAACCCGTACGGCTGGGTGGCGGCGTCGAGCGCACCCAGCAGTGCTCCTCCCTGGACCCACGCCCGTCGTCGATCCGGATCGACCCGCACCTCCCCCATCGGGGTCAGGTCGATCATCAGCCCGCCCTCGGGCACCGCTAGTCCGACGACACTGTGCCCGCCACAGCGGACACCGATCTCCAGGCCCTCCCGCCGGGCCATCGCCACGGCCGCGACGACGTCGTGGACGTCATGGCAGCGAGCGATCAGCGCCGGCCGGCGGTCGACCATGGCGTTCCACACCTGGCGCGCCTCGTCGTACCCGTCGTCGCCTGGTCGCAGGAAGCCGGCGTCTGTCATGGTCTTGCTCCTGATCGTGGGGGGTCGTCTGTGTCGTTCGACCGCCGGCACGGCCAGAACTCATCTGCAGACCCAGACTCGACCTGGGAGTCGGGCTCCCACAGCTAGTCGTCGGAGGCAACGATCACATGGATGGTTCGGCTGCTTCGGTCAACCACGATGAACTCGTGGAAGCCGACGCCTCCGGTCGCCCAGCCGTACTGATGCTCAGCTTCAGGCCCCGGCTTGTTCAACCTGTAGAGGTCACCTGATCGCAGGAGTGCGCAGACTTCCCGCAAGCGGGTTGATCGGCAGGCGGTCGACGGATGCCCCGGATCACTCCAGGTCTGATCGTCGGCCCAAGCCTGCAGGACCGATTCAGCGGCTGCTGCCGTCCACGGTTCCAACAGTTCAGGGCTGATGGCGCTTCGCCACCAGCGCCCGTGAACCGCAGACCCGGTGGCCACAGCTTCGGAATCGAAAGGAGAGGCGTAGTCGTGCGCGTACCCAGGGCTGGCAATGAGCGCGGCAAGCAGCGAGTGATCGCTCTGTGACGGGTTGAAGGCGAAGTGGGTCACCTGGATCCACATGAAGGTGCCTGCGCCCATGGGGACGACTTCGGACCCGACCAGGCGCAGCCCGATTGTCGAAGGGAATCTGCTGAGGGTCTGCTCATCGCGGGAGTCGTGCGACATGACGGCCTTCCAGGCTCCAGGCTCGGAACCGCTGAGTCCCACACCGGAAGTATCCGGTCTGAGTCGCCGGCACCGAGTAACGCAGTCGCCTCCGCGGGCTCTACCCCCAACGTACGCCAATTTCTCAGATGTGGTAAGTCGCGCGACCGCTCGAAGAGCCAGCCGGAGGCGGGGCCGCGTCGCGCATCGTCTCTCGGGTGCAAGAAATGGCCGATCGGTCGTGCTTCGCCGAAAGCAGCACCCACGAGTGCCGGTGGCACCTATGTTCCGAGGTGTAGGCAACCGTCGAACCTCGTTCGTCTGGAAGACCAGGTTGATGATCGCGGTGCCTCGACCGAAGGCACTCATGATGAGTTCAGCCGCGCGATCGTCCCGTCACATCCTCTGCTTCCTCCTCGTGGCAGGTTCCCTCGCCGTTGGGGGTCGAGCCGCCGCAGCCCCACCAGCACCACTCGTGACGATGGCAGCGGAGGCTGCCTTCGTGGACCTGGGAGCCGCGGCCTCGTACTCCGTGCTGGCCGGGACCAGCGTGGCGAACACCGGACCCGGCACCGTCCTGGCAGGAGACCTCGGGCTGAGCCCCGCCGGTCCGATCACCGGCTTCCCGCCCGGGACCGTCAACGGCACGATCCACGACAAGGACGCCGCTGCCGAGGCCGCGCAGTCGGATCGCGCGGATGCCTACGCGGACGCGGCCGGCCAGGAGAGCACGACCACCTTCGCCGGTGATCAGGCTGGCGCGACGTTCCATCCCGGCGTCCACACCACGGCCGCCGCCTTCTCGAACACGGGAACGATGACTCTCGACGCCGACGGTGACTCCAACGCGGTCTTCATCTTCCAGATCAATGCGGCGCTCAGCTCAGCGGCCGGCAGCAAGGTGGTCCTCACCGACGGCGCGCTGGCCAACAACGTGTACTGGCAGGTCGTCGGTGCGATCTCACTCGGTGCGGACGCGAAGTACGTCGGTACGTTCCTCGGGGCAGGTGCGATCGCCTTCGGCGACGGCGCCTCGCTCAAGGGCCGTGCCCTGACCCCGACGTCGGTCGCCATGACCAACACCCCCTTCCTCGTGGCCAAGGACGACCTCACCGCGCCGCTGGTCACCATCGATGGGGGTGCCGCGCGCTCGACCAACGACTCCACGCCGACGATCTCGGGCACGACCGACGAGCAGACGGGCACGGTGCGGGTCACCGTGGGCGGACAGGCGCTGACGACCACGGTCGGCGCCGGTGGGATCTGGGCGGTCAGCGCCACCGCCCTGGCCTCGGGCGCCCACGGCGTCGTGGCGGCGATCACCGACGCGTCACAGAACGTCGGCACCGCCCAGCAGGAGCTCACGGTCGACCAGACCGCGCCGATCATCTCGATCGACGGTCCGACGACCAGGGCGACCAACGACACCACCCCGGAGATCTCCGGCACCACCGACGCGGCACCGGGCACCCCGGTGACCGTCACCGTGGACGGTCAGACCCTGACCACCGAAGCAGGCGGCGACACCGGCGCCTGGACCGTCACCACGGGCATCCTGGCCGAGGACGCCCACAGCGCGGTGGCCTCGATGGAGGACGGTGCCGGCAATACCGCCACCGCCACCCAGGTCCTCGTGGTGGACCTCACGGTCCCGGTGGTGACCATCGACGGTGGCGCAGTCCGGTCGACCGACGACACGTCACCGTGGACCTACGGGACCACGGCCGAGCGCGCCGGCACGACGGTGCACCTCACCATCGGCGGTCAGCACCTGACCGCCACGGTGGAGGCCGGCGGCGCCTGGGGCGTGAGTGCGGCCACCCTCCCCGGAGGCACCCACGACGTAGTGGCGAGCGTGACCGACGCGGCCCAGAACACCGGCACCGCTACTCAAGCCCTCACGATCAACGTCCCCGGCCCCGACCCCGCCTACCGGCCCGATGCAGCCGTTCGCCGGCTCGGCGGCAGCCTCGTGGGCATCGACAGGTACGACGACCACCAGCGGGTGACCAGCTGGCTGGCACCACCCGGGCTCAGCGTCTCGTTCGAGGTCCGCGTGACAAATCGAGGCGACGCCCCGGACCGGATGAAGATCCTCGCCACTCCGGGGAATGGCAGGTTCAAGGTGACCTACCACGCCGCCAGCGACCAGAACGTGACCCGCGGCGTCACCTCAGGCACCTACCGGACCGGCACCCTCCAGCCAGGAGCATCAACGGTCCTCTCCATCAAGGTGACCCGGACCCGCGTCGCCCAACCAGGAGATCGACGCACCTTCGCAGTCCGCGCCGACTCTTCTCACGCCGGTGAGTGGGACCAGGTGTTGGCCGTCGTCAAGCGGTGACGAGTGCGCGGACGCGCCAGCCGGAAGCGGCTGCGATCCTCACGATTCGGAGCCCGGATGGGTGGGGGCGAACATCCGCAGCAGCACCGGGAGTACGACGACGCTCGGGCCCGGCGACGCCAGTGCCTCAGCGAGGTCCCGCTGCAGCGTGTCGGGTGTAGTGCTGCGTGCGGGCACGGAGAACGCCTCGGCGAGGGCCACGAAGTCGGGCCGCGTCAGCTCGGTCGCGAACGGCGCGCCGAACGCGCCGGTCATGTACTCGCGCAGAATCCCGTAGCCGCCATCGTCGACGATCAGCCAAGTCACGTCGAGGTCGAGCTGCCGGGCCGTCGCGAGGTCGGCGATGCCGTACATCGCGCCGCCGTCACCGGAGACCGCGAGTACCGGACCCGTGCCGGCCCGGGCCACCGCGGCGCCGAGCGCCGCAGGGAAGCCGAATCCCAGACCACCCGCGCCCTGGGCGGACTGCATCGAGCCCGACATCCCGGCGTCCCATGCCGACCAGGCCCAGTAGGCCAGGATCGTCATGTCCCAGAAGCTGGGTGCGTCGTCGGGCAGCGCGGCCCGGACCGCGTCGAGGATCTGCTGCTCCAGGTCGAGCCCCTGCCCCGCGAGCCGGTCGGCCACCAGCAAGAGCACCTCGGCGACCCGCTTCTCCGCAACGCCGTCGGTCTCGCGCGGGGCGACTGCGCCGGCCAGCGCCTCGAGGGTGAGCGATGCGTCCGCGTGGATGCCGAGAGCCGCATGGTTGGCCTCGAGCTTGCCCAGGTCGGCCTCGACCTGGATGACCCGGCCGCGCGGCTGGAAGGAGTGGTAGTTGCTCGACAGCTCGCCAAGGCCGCTGCCGACGACGAGCAGCACGTCGGCGTCCTGGAGGAACTCCGTCGTGTGCCAGTCCTCCAGCCACGACTGGAGCGAGAGCGGGTGCGCCCACGGGAACGCGCCCTTGGCTCCGAACGTTGTGACCACCGGCGCGCGCAGCTTCTCGGCGAGCTCCAGCAGCGCCGTTTCCGCGCCCGAGCGGACCACTCCGCCGCCGGCGATGATCGTCGGCCGGTCGGCGCCGTCGAGCAGGCGCACCGCCTCCGCGACCAGCTCGGGTCGGGGCGCGAGCACGCGCGGGGAGACCGGCACCGGCTCGACCGGCGGCAGGTCGGTCGTCGCGAGGAGGACGTCTTGAGGAATCTCCACCCAGACCGGTCCGTGCGGCGCGCTGAGCGCCACCTCCCAGGCCTCCTGGAGCGCGCTGCTGATCTGCGACTGGCTCTGCACCTGCACGGCGTGCGTGACCACCTGCGCCACCAGGGCACGTTGGTCGCGCAGCTCGTGGAGGAAACCGCGGCGCCGGGCACCGAGTCCTGCCGACGGGATCTGGCTCGCGATCACCACGACCGGCACCGACGCAGCTGCTGCTTCCTGGAGGGCGGCCAGGCTCTGCAGGGCGCCGGGACCGGTGGAGAGCATGAGCGGGGCAGGCCGTCCGGTCACCCGGGCATACCCGTCGGCGGCGAACGCGGCGTCCAGCTCGTTGCGGAAGCCGGCGTACCGGAGGCTGCTGCGGGACAGGGCGTCGAACAGGCCAAGGGCATGCTGGCCCGGCTCGCCGAAGACGGTCGTAGCGCCAAGCGCGGCCAGGGTCTCCGCGACGAGGTCGCCACCGCGGCGTACGGCGGTGCTCATCCGTGCGCGCCCTGTCGAACCGCGCCGGACGGGACCGGCTGGGGCGCACCCTGCCGCGCCATCAACGAGATCAGCTCGTAGGCGACGTGGGAAGCGGCGACGGCGGTGATGTCGGCGTGATCGTAGGCCGGAGCGACCTCGACGACGTCGGCGGAGACCAGGTTGCACCCGTCCAGGCCGCGCAGGATGGCCAGCAATTCGCGGCTGGTCATTCCGCCGGCCTCCGGCGTACCGGTGCCGGGGGCGTGCGCCGGGTCGAGGCAGTCGATGTCGATCGAGATGTAGAGCGGGCGGTCGCCGACCCGCTCGCGCAGCGCCTGGACCACTGCGGGGACACCCTGGTTCATCACGTCCATCGAGGTGACGATGCCGAAGCCCATCCGGGCGTCGTCGGTCAGGTCCTGCTTGGAGTACAGCGGTCCCCGGATGCCGACGTGGCTGAGAGCCTCCGCGTCGAGCAGGCCCTCCTCGAACGCGCGTCGGAAAGGCGTGCCGTGGGTGTAGTCGGCCCCGAAGTAGGTGTCCCAGGTGTCGAGGTGGGCGTCGAAGTGGAGCAGCGCCACCGGCCCGTGCTTGCGGTTCATCTCACGCAGCAGCGGGAGCGCGATGGTGTGGTCGCCGCCCACGGTGACGATCTTCGAGCCCGCGTCCAGCAGCGTTCCGGCGCTGGCCGCCACGGCGTCGAGCGCCTCCGGGATGTTGAACGGGTTGCAGCTCACGTCACCGGCGTCGGCCACCTGGAGCGACGCGAACGGGGAGACGTCCAGGCCAGGGTGATAGGGCCGCAGCAGTCGGCTCGCCTCCCGCACCGCGGCAGGTGCGAACCTGGCGCCGGGCCGGTAGGAGACGCCGCTGTCGAACGGAACGCCCATCACGGCGACGTCCGCACGTCCGACGTCCTCCAGGCGCGGGAGCCGGGCGAAGGTCGCGATGCCGGCGAAGCGCGGGACGCGGGAGGCGTCGACGGGGCCGACTGGGCCGTCCGGGGTGTGGCGTTGGTCGTTCACGGGGTCTCCAGGGGTCGTCAGCGGGTCAGCTGTGGTCGGGAAGGGCCGGCGAGAAGACCCACAGGACCTGGGTGTTCGCGTCTTCGAAGGCGCTGCGGAAGGTGTGCGGCACGTGGGGGGCGAAGGTGAGCGTGTCCCCGGCTTCCAGGACGACCTCCTCCTCGCGGAGGGTCACGGCGAGTCGGCCGGAGACCACGAAGACGAACTCCACGTCGGCGGGCAGGCTGTAGGGCTCGTCGCCGCTGCCCCCGCCCGGCTCGATCTCGCTGAGGATCGCCTGCAGCCGCCGCTCCCCGCTCGGAGTCAGGAGGTACTCGGTCATCCCGATGCCCCCGAAGTTGATCGGCGGGTACGCCGCACGACGTACGACGTTGCCTGCAGGGGCGTCGAACAGCTCACCGACCGACAGGCCGAGCGTCTCGCAGATCCGCATCAACGAGGCGACCGAAGCACTGGCCTGGTCACGCTCGATCTTGGACAGGAACCCCTTGGTGAGGCCAGCAGCGTCGGCCACTTCGGCCAGCGTCTTGCGGCGCGCCATGCGGGCTGCCTTGAGCTGCTCGCCGATGCGGACGCCGTCCGCGGCCGACTGGGCCTGAGCGGTCATGGGCCTCGGACTCCGATCCTGAGTTCCTGCGCAAGAGACGTGACGGGCGCCACGTCGCATCCCTATGAAACACCATGAGCCCTTTAGGAAACAAGGGTTGACAATAAGGCAACTTCGGCGTCATTCTCGGGTGACGCAGGCCACATCGACCGTGGCCACACCCATCACCGAGGAGCCCCCGATGACCCGCCACCCCCGCACCCGCCGGCTCGCCTGGCTGCCCGTCGCGGCCGTTGTTGCCGCCGGCGCGCTGCTGACCGCCTGCGGAAGCAGTGACGACGCCGACGACCCCGCGGCCGGCGAGCCGGTCGCCTCCCAGGAGGTCGACCAGAAGCTGCACGACAGCCTCCCCGCCGACGTCAAGGACGCCGGAAAGGTGACGATCGGGACCGAGGCGCTCTACCCGCCCTTCGAGTCCTTCACCGACGACAACGAGACGATCGTCGGGCTCGACCCCGACCTCGCGACGGCGCTCGGCCAGGTTCTCGGCATCGAGGTCGAGTTCACCCACACCGCTTTCGACGGCCTGCTCACGGCGCTCGACGGTGGCCGCTTCGACCTCGTCATGGCCGCGATCACCGACACCAAGGACCGCGAGGAGGTCTACGACTTCGTCGACTACTTCCTCACCGGCCAGTCGATCGTGGTGAAGAAGGGCAACCCCGAGGGCATCGAGGGGATCAGTGACCTGTGCGGCCAGCCGGTCGCCGTCCTCAAGGCCTCCACCCAGGAGAAGATGCTCGGCCAGTTCAACGAGGACGAGTGCGCCGACGACCCCATCGAGATCGACCCCTTCCCAAGCGACAAGGACGCGCTGACGCAGGTGCAGAGCGGCCGCGACGTCGCGTCGTTCACCCAGGACGCCGTCGGCGCCTTCAACGCGGCGAACATCGGCGGCGGCAACCAGTTCGAGGTCGCCAACTCCGAGGCACTGCTCCCGACCCCGGTCGGCATCGTGTTCACCAAGGAGGACACGCAGCTGCGCGACGCCTTCAAGGCAGCGCTGGAGAAGCTGATCGCAGACGGCACCTACCACGAGATCCTCGCCAACTACGAGCTCGAGAGCGGCGCAGTCGACACCGTCACCATCAACGGAGCGACGGAGTAAGCGACATGACCGCGACCGCAGAGTCCCCCGAGCGGGTGCGTCCCGCCCCGATCAAGGCAATCCCCGTACGCCGTACCGGCCAGTGGATCTCCGCCGCGATCGTCGCCGCCCTGGTGGCGGCGCTGGTCTGGTCGTTCGCGTCCAACCCCGCCATCCAGTGGGAGGTCGTCCGCGAGTTCCTCTTCAACGAGAACATCCTTCGCGGCGGGATCGTGACGATCCAGCTCACCGTCATGTCGATGGTGCTGGGCGTCCTGCTCGGTGTCGTGCTGGCCGTGATGCGGCTGTCCCACAACCCGGTGCTCCGTATGGTCAGCGGGGGCTACCTCTGGCTATTCCGCGGGACCCCGGTGCTGGTGCAGATCGTGCTGTGGTTCAACCTCGGCCTGATCTTCCCGCGCCTCGGCTTCGGGCCGGTCAGCGCCGACACGAACGAGCTCATCAGCGCCTTCACGGCCGCGCTGCTCGCGCTGGCGCTGAACGAGGCGGCGTACATGGCCGAGATCGTCCGGGGCGGCATCCTCTCCGTGGACCACGGGCAGACCGAGGCGGCGCACGCGCTCGGTCTGACCGGCGCCAAGACGATGCGCCGGATCGTGCTGCCCCAGGCGATGCGGGTGATCGTGCCGCCCACGGGCAACGAGGTCATCACGATGCTGAAGACCACCTCTCTGGTCGCCGTCATCGGCGCCCAGGACCTGTTCACCGAGGCACAGCTCTTCGGCAGCAAGAACTTCACGACCTTCGAGATGCTCCTGGTCGCCTCCTTCTGGTACCTCGTGCTGACCAGCGTGCTCACCGTCGTCCAGTCGCGGCTCGAGCACCGCTTCGCCCGCGGAACCTCTCAGGGATCCAAGGCAGGTCCGGGCTGGGCAGCGCGGCTGTCGGCCAACCTGCGTCCGGGACGCTCGACCACCGAAGGAGCCAACCGATGACGACCACGATGGTCAAGGCCGAGAACGTCCACAAGTCCTTCGGCCACGTCGAGGTGCTCAAGGGGATCGACCTCGAGGTGACCAACGGCGAGGTCTTCTGCATCCTCGGTCCCTCCGGCTCGGGCAAGTCGACCTTCCTGCGCTGCATCAACCACCTCGAGCGCGTCGACGGCGGCCGGCTGTCGGTCGACGGCAAGCTGATCGGCTACCGGGAGGAGGGCGACAAGCTCTACGAGATGCACGAGCGCGAGGTCGCTGCCCAGCGCCGCGACATCGGCATGGTCTTCCAGCGCTTCAACCTCTTCCCCCACATGACCGCCCTGGAGAACGTCATGGAGGCGCCGGTCCAGGTCCGTGGCGAGCCGAAGGCGGCCGCACGGAAGCTGGGCCTGGAGCTTCTCGACCGGGTGGGCCTCGCCGAGCGCGCCGGTAACTACCCCGCCGAGCTGTCCGGCGGCCAGCAGCAGCGGGTCGCGATCGCCCGCGCGCTGGCGATGAAGCCGAAGCTGATGCTCTTCGACGAGCCCACCTCCGCGCTCGACCCCGAGCTCGTGGGCGAGGTCCTCGACGTCATGAAGGACCTGGCTCGTGACGGGATGACGATGATCGTGGTGACCCACGAGATCGGCTTCGCCCGCGAGGTCGCCGACACAGTGGTGTTCATGGACGGCGGCGTGATCGTCGAGGCGGGGAAGCCGGCCGACGTACTGGGCAATCCCCAGCACGTCCGCACCAAGGCGTTCCTCTCCAAGGTGCTTTCGTGACGGCGTCCACGGAGTACGCCGTCACCGATCCGGCCACTGGCGAGATCATCCGCACGTATCCGACGGCGACGGACGCCGACATCGAGGCCGCGCTCGCGGCCGCGAGCACGGCGTACCGCTCCTGGACGCCGAGCACCACGGTCGCCGAACGCAGTGCCTTGCTGCGCGAGGTGAGCCGCCTGCACGAGGAGCGTCGCGAGGAGCTCGCCGCCATCATCGTGCGGGAGATGGGCAAGAAGCTCGACGACGCCCTCGGCGAGGTCGACTTCTCCGCTGCGATCTACGGCTTCTACGCCGAGCGGGCCGAGGCTCTGCTGGTCGACGAGCCGGTGCCACTCCTCGATGGCGAGGGCTCCGCACTGATCCGCCGCGGCCCGTTCGGCGTGCTGCTCGGGATCATGCCGTGGAACTTTCCCTCCTACCAGGTGGCCAGGTTCGCCGGTCCGAACCTGGCGGTCGGCAACACCATCCTGCTCAAGCACGCGCCGCAGTGCCCGGAGTCGGCTGCCGCGTTGGAGCAGCTGTTCCGCGACGCCGGCTTCCCCGAGGGTGCCTACGTCAACGTCTACGCGACCAACGAGCAGGTGGCCACGATGATCGGCGACCCGCGCGTTGCCGGCGTCTCGCTGACCGGATCGGAGCGGGCCGGCTCCGCGGTGGCCGAGCTGGCCGGTCGCCACCTGAAGAAGGTCGTGCTGGAGCTCGGCGGGTCGGACCCGTTCCTGCTGCTCGGCACCGACGACCTGGACGCCGCCGTCGAGGCGGCGGCGAGCGCCCGCCTGGACAACGCCGGCCAGTCCTGCAACGCCGCCAAGCGGTTCATCGTCGTCGACGACCTCTACGAGCCGTTCCTCGAGAAGTTCACGGCCACGGTGCTCGCGAGCGACGTCGCGCCGCTGTCATCGGTGGCTGCGGCCGAGCGACTCGAGGAGCAGGTCGACCGGGCGGTGCTCCAGGGTGCCACACTCGTGACGGCGGGCACGCGGGTTGCTGCGTCGTACCCGCCCGGCGTGCTGACCGGTGTCACGTCCGCCAACGACGCCTACCACGAAGAGCTGTTCGGACCGGTGGCCGTCGTCTTCCGGGTCGCGTCCGAGGACGAGGCGGTGGCGCTCGCCAACGACACTCCGTTCGGGCTCGGCTCCTACGTGTTCGCCGCCGACCCGGAACAGGCGGCTCGGGTGGCCGATCGCATCGAGGCCGGGATGGTGTTCGTCAACGGAGTCTTGCTCGACAGCCCGGAGCTCCCGTTCGGGGGTATCAAGTCCTCCGGCTTCGGACGCGAGCTCGGTCACTTCGGGCTCGAGGAATTCGTGAACAAGAAGCTGATCCGCACCGTCCACTAGGACGGCGAGTCACCCGACGTTGTATCGCTCGCGCACGAAGGCACCCAGCCGCTCGGCGAACTCGTCGATGGTGGCTGCCGCGGCATGACGCGAATCCCACACGGCAACGAGGCGGATACTGAGCGGTCGTTGGTCGATGTCGATCTCGAGTGGCACCAGCCCGAACCGCGGGTCATCAGAGGCGACGGTGACTCCGCGTCCTGAGGCCGTCAGCGCCTGCGCGACCGTGCCGTTTGCTGCCTCGAGCAACACGGAATAGGTCGCGCCTGCGGTGGCGACCGCTGCATCCAATGCCTGGCGCGCGCTGAAGTCAGAGGGCAGGCAGATGAGGGTTTCGGCAAGAAGTTCATGGAGCGCGACTCGCCCTCGTGTCGCCCACGGATGCCCCGGTGGGACGTATGCCCAAACAGGCAGAACCGCGAGTTCCCGCGCGCGGTATGGCGCTTGCGGCCGAATGTTTCCGATCGCCAGGTCGGCTCCTCGACGCAGCGCCTCCAGCGGGTCACGGCCGTCCACCTCGAACACGGAGGCGATCGGATCGCCCGTCGTCAGGGTCACGATGAACGGCGCCACCACGTCGGTCAGCGTCACCGTTGGGGCGCCGACCGTGATGCGGTCGAGTCGGCCGTGGGCATGGAAGGTGGCGGCCACTTTGAACGCCTCCGCGCGGTTCAGCAGGTCACGCGCCAGTGGGAGAAGTGCCCTGCCTGTGCCAGCGATCGCGAGCCGTCCGCTTGCCCGGTCGAACAGGTCGACGCCGAGCTCCTGCTCGAGTTGGCGCAACTGGCGGGAGAGACCGGGCTGCGTCACGTGCAGGCGGGCGGCCGCCGCGCTGACAGTGCCCTCCTCGGCCGTCGCAACGAAATAGCGGAGGTGCCGTAGTTCCATTCCACACACCTCCGCGTCGGGAAGCCAGATATGCCTGGCAGGCATCTTATCTGGAACAGACAAGTATTGGACAGCATAGAACGAACGAGGCAGACTCGAATGCACCAAGCCTTCGAGGAGGAACCGCATGTCCGACGGCACCCCCATCGCCCAGCAACGCCGGCTCGTCACCCAGTTGCCCGGCCCCCGGTCGATCGAGCTCATGCGGCGCAAGAACTCAGCCGTCGCGTCCGGCGTCGGCACGACGATGCCGGTGTTCGCCGAGCGGGCGGGCGGCGGGGTCGTCGTGGACGTCGACGGCAATTCGCTCATCGATCTCGGCTCGGGCATCGCTGTGACATCGGTCGGCAACAGCGCTCCGCGCGTCGTCGACGCCGTCTCCGCGCAGGTACGGGCCTTCACCCACACCTGCTTCATGGTCACGCCGTACGACGGCTACGTCCGCGTCGCGGAGGCGCTGAACCGGCTCACGCCGGGCTCGCACGAGAAGCGCACTGCGCTGTTCAACTCCGGCGCCGAAGCCGTCGAGAACGCGGTCAAGATCGCCCGTGTCGCCACCAAGCGCCAGGGCGTGGTGGTGTTCGACCACGCGTACCACGGCCGCACCAACCTCACGATGGCGATGACCGCCAAGAACATGCCCTACAAGCACGGCTTCGGACCGTTCGCGGCCGAGGTGTACCGGGCACCGCTCTCCTACCCGTTCCGCGACGGCGGTCTTGCCGGCGAGGAGGCGGCTGCCCGCGCGATCGATGTCATCGAGAAGCAGGTCGGGGCCGCCAACCTCGCCGCGGTGGTGATCGAGCCGATCCAAGGGGAGGGCGGGTTCATCGTCCCCGCCGACGGGTTCCTCCCCGCACTGGTCCAGTGGTGCAAAGACAACGGCGTGGTCTTCGTCGCCGACGAGGTGCAGACCGGATTCGCCCGCACCGGCGACCTGTTCGCCTGCGACCATGAGGGCGTCGTACCCGACCTGATCGTCACCGCGAAGGGCATCGCCGGCGGGCTGCCGCTCGCCGCGGTGACCGGACGTGCGGAGCTGATGGACGCCCCCCACGTCGGCGGCCTCGGTGGCACCTACGGGGGAAATCCGCTCGCCTGCGCGGCCGCACTCGCCGTGATCGAGACGATCGAGACTGAGCACCTGGTAGACCGGGCCCGCCACATCGGCAAGACCCTGGTCGAGCGGTTGCAGGCATTCGGCGACGACCGGATCGGCGACGTCCGCGGTCGTGGAGCCATGGTCGCCGTCGAACTGGTGAAGGCCGGCACCACCGAGCCCGACCCCGACCTGACCAAGGCCGTCGCCTCGGCCGCCCACGCTGAGGGCGTCGTCGTCCTCACCTGCGGCACCTACGGCAACGTCTTGCGGTTCCTCCCGCCCCTGGCCATGCCCGACCATCTGCTGGCCGAGGCGCTCACCATCCTCGAAGACATCTTCCGGAAGAGCTGATGACTGCCTTCACCGAGCCCGCTGTCGCCGGCGGGCCGCTCGACGACGCCAGCACGTTCGAGGTGCGCGATCCGGCCACGACGCAGGTCATCGCCGTCGTCCCCGACGGCACCGCGGCCGACGCCACCGCTGCGGTCGACGCCGCGGCTGCCGCCTTCCCGTCGTGGGCTGCGACGGCGCCGCGCGTGCGGGCCGAGATCCTCCGCCGCGCGTACGAGCTGATCGTCGACGACAGCGACCGGCTGACAGCGCTGATCACGGCCGAGAACGGCAAGGTCGAGGCGGACGCTCGCGCCGAAGTCGCGTACGCCGCGGAGTTCTTCCGTTGGTTCTCCGAGGAAGCGGTGCGCACCGAGGGTGCGTACGGCGTCTCCCCGGCGGGTGGCACCCGCACGATCGTGACCCACCGGCCGGTCGGCGTGGCCGCACTGATCACGCCGTGGAACTTCCCGGCCGCCATGGCGACGCGAAAGATCGCCCCGGCTCTCGCCGCCGGGTGCACCGTGGTCCTCAAGCCCGCGGCCGAGACGCCGCTGACCGCGCTTGCCATCGCGGAGCTCCTGGTCGAGGCCGGCGTGCCCGAGGGTGTGGTCAATGTCGTGTCGACGACGGCTCCGGCTGAAGTCGTCACCACCTGGCTCGAGGACCCGCGGGTGCGCAAGGTCTCCTTCACCGGTTCCACCGGCGTCGGCCGCACCCTGCTCAAGCAGGCTGCCGAGCGGGTGCTCAACAGCAGCATGGAGCTCGGTGGGAACGCGCCGTTCGTGGTCACGGCCGACGCCGACATCGAGGCTGCCGTCGCCGGCGCGATGATCGCCAAGTTCCGTAACGGCGGGCAGGCCTGCACTGCCGCCAACCGGTTCTTCGTGCATGCCGACTGTCTCGACGAGTTCGTCGCCGCCCTCGGCGACGAGGTCGAAGCTCTGGAGGTCGCACCGCTGATCAGCGCCGAGGCGGTCGCCGGTGTCACGGCACTGGTCGACGAGGCGGTGTCGGCCGGGGCTGTGGTGCGGCACCGCGGGCGGACCTCCGAGACCGGCTGGCGCTACCCGGCGACGCTGCTCACCGACGTCCAGCCGGGCATGCGGATCGCTCGCGAGGAGATCTTCGGCCCGGTCGTCACCGTCATCGAATGGACCGATGAGTCGGAGATGGTCGCCCGGGCCAACGACAGCGAGTTCGGCCTGGCGGCGTACGTCTACGCCGGCCGGCTCCAGGACGCGCTGCGCATCGCCGAGTCGCTGGAGGCCGGCATGGTCGGCGTCAACCGGGGTGTCGTCTCCGACCCCGCCGCACCGTTCGGAGGCTTCAAGCAAAGCGGAATCGGACGCGAAGGCGCGCGCGACGGTATTCGCGAGTACCAGGAGACGCAGTACTTCAGCGTGGACTGGCCGTGAAGCACGCCTCGTCAGGACCGGATCGCGACCGCACCACAGGTGCTCGAGCCCGCCGCAGGACCCCAAGACCGGCCCAGGCACGCCGAGACCGGCTGCCGGTCACCCGGCTTGTGCTGACCTTCTGCTGAGCTTTGCTGCCTGCTCCCGGATCTCAGGATCCGGGCAGGGCTCTCTGACCAGCGGGTTTACAGAGAGTTTTGGTGGAGCTGAGGGGATTCGAACCCCTGACCTTCTCATTGCGAACGAGACGCGCTACCAACTGCGCCACAGCCCCAAGCGAGGGGAAACGGTAGCACCAGCGCTCCGGCCGTTCCGAATCCAGGTGGCCCCGGAGGACGGGCTTGCTCAGGCGCCGGAGACGCGGCGCTCCTCCGGCCCTGACTGCTCTGCCTGCTCTGCCTTCTGCTGGTCCGCCTCGCGAGCGAGAGCGGAGTCGACGGCGTTGCGGCCCGAGCTCCACACCCCGGTCGAGTCGAGATCGATGGTGCGGACGGTGCGGCCGGCAGTGGCCTTGTCGACGTACGTCGGCAGCGTGACGGGCACCGGGTCCCAGCCGCCGGGAACGGCAGGCGCGTCCGCGACCACGGCGATCTCGCCGGTGTCGTCGGACGCGTCCTCGTCGGCGATCACCTGGTCCGCAAGCGTGGTACGGCGCTTGCGGACCGGTGTCGTGCCGGCGACCCGGACGGCCCGTTCCTTGCGGACCATCAGCCGGCAGGCGACGAGCCAGGCGACGAGGAGCGTCGCCGGGATCGCCTCCCAGGCCCAACCGATCACGCCGGCTGCTGCCAGCCCGACGACGCCCAGGTTGGCGAGCAGGGTGGTGCCGAGCACCCGCCGCCGGCGCTGGGCGGCGCGGGCTGCAGCCGCCTTGTGCGCGCGGACCTGCGGCGCTGTCGTCGGAGCAGGTGCTGCGATCTCGTCCCTCTCGCCGACCGACGGCTCGGCGACGGGATCGACAGCAACGGCCACCGTCGTACCGGAGGAGCTGACCACGAGCGCCGCCTGCCCGGCCGAGACCGGTTCGCGTCGCGCGAGCACCCGCACCCGGTCGGAGAAGCTCTCGACAGACCGGCTGACGCGGTCGATCTCGTGGTGCTTGAGCGCCTTGGGGATGAGGTAGACGGCCCAGGCAACCGCCAGGGCGACGAAGATCAACGCGCTCAGGTCCACACCCGAGAGGCTAGGCCGGGTGATGCAGTTCGGGACGTATGTCTATCGGTGTGTCACAGATTGACGGATGTGACTGGTGTGATTTGCGGTCACCCGCTGGCCGACGCGTCTCCACCCGACTCGTCGAGCCGGGCGAGGAGGCCGCGCGGGACCTCCTCCTTGGTGATCGCGAAGATCCGGTGGTCGCGCCAGGCCCCGTCGATGTGCAGGAAGCGCGGGGCATAGCCGATCTCGCGGATGCCGAGCTTCTCGACCACGCGGAGCGAGTTCGTGTTCTCGGGCCGGATGCAGATCTCGAGCCGGTGCAGCTTCGCGGTGAAGAAGCAGTGGTCGATCGCCATCGCGACGGCCCGCGGTGTCACGCCCCGACCGGCGAACTCGTGGTCGATCCAGTAGCCCACCGAGCCGAACTGCGCCGACCCCCGCACGATGTTGTTGATGCTGACCTGGCCGGCGAACCTGCCGTCGACCTCGATGACGAAGGGGTACGTCGTCCCGCGTCGCGCGGCCTTGGTGAGCCGGCGGACGAGGGCGGAGAAGGTGGTCGGCCGGGCGTCACCGCCCGGCGGGACGGTGGCGTCCCACGGGGACAGCCAGGTCGCGTTGCGGCGGCGGGCAGCGCGCCAGGCGCCCGCGTCCGAGCGCCGGACCGGCCGCAGCGTGACGACCGGGTCGGTGCCGGACATCAGCTGGTTGGGCCAGGCGCGGCCCGGGACCGAGGTGATCATCCGCTCCCGCCCCAACCGGCGGATCCGCTCGTCTCGACTCAATGATCGCTCCCCACGATCTGCTCGACGGCGTGCTGGAGCACCGGTCCGAGCACCTCGAGCGCGTCCTTCACCCCGCCGCGCGAGCCCGGCAGGTTGACCACCAGGCAGCTCCCCGCCACGCCGGCCAGGCCGCGCGAGAGAGCAGCCGTCGGTACGCCCTTCGCCACGCCGGCGACGCGGATCGCCTCCGCGAGACCGGGCACCTCGCGGTCGAGCAACGGTCGGGTGACGTCGGGGGTCCGGTCGGTCGGCGTGAGCCCGGTGCCGCCGGTGGTGAGCACGACCCGCGCACCGCCACGCACGGCGAGCTCGATCGCCGCCCCGACCGGGTCGCCGTCGGGACGGACCACCGGGTCGTCGACGGCGAAGCCGAGCGCACGGAGGGCGTCGACGATCAGCGGCCCGGTCGTGTCCTCGTAGACACCGGCCGCGGCGCGGTTGGACGCGACGACCACCACCGCCGGGAGCCCCTCCGCATCGGTCGTCTTCGGGGTGATCATCGCGACCAGTCCCCCGACTTCCCACCGGTCTTTGACTCGACCCGGACGTCACTGATCACCGCGCCCTTGTCGACCGCCTTCACCATGTCCACGACGGTCAGCGCCGCGACCGAGACCGCGGTGAGCGCCTCCATCTCGACACCGGTGCGGTCACTGGTCCTCACCGTCGCGACGATCTCCACCGCGTCGTCAGCCACGGTGAGGTCGACGGTGACGCCGGAGATCGCAAGCGGGTGACACAGCGGGACCAGGTCCGGCGTGCGCTTGGCGCCCATGATCCCGGCCACCCTGGCGACCGCGAGCGCGTCTCCCTTCGGCACCCCCTCGCCGCGGAGCAGCGCGACCACCTCGGGTGCCACCAGCACCCGGCCGGACGCGGTCGCGGTCCGCACGGTCACCGCCTTTCCCGAGACGTCGACCATCCGGGCGGCGCCGGTCTCGTCGACGTGGGTCAGTCGGGACGGGTCACTCATGGGGTCCATGATCCACCCTCAGAGGGGAAGGATCACGACCTCGGCGCCCGCGGGCAGCGGGGCTCCGCCCGGCGGCACGACGAGGAGCACGTCGGCGGCCGCCAGCAACCGCTGGGAGTGGCCGACGTGGCCGGCCAGCTGGGCGACCCGTCCGGGAGCGACGTACGCCGCCGGCAGCACCAGCGTCCGGTCGGCGGCGACCTCGACCGGAGCCTCCAGGAGCGCGCGCCCGACCGCCCGCGGGGACTGGCCGGCCAGGGCCCGGATCGCCGGCTCGGCGAACAGCCGGAACGAGGAGTACGCCGCCACGGGTGTGCCCGGCAGCGAGACGACCGGCACCTGGCGCCCTCCGGTCGCGGTGACCGCACCGGCGCCTTGCGGCCGTCCAGGCTTCACCGCGACCGAGCCGAACCAGAAGCCCTCCCGATCGCGCAGTGCCGCCTTCACCACGTCGTGGTCGCCGGCCGAGACCCCTCCGGTGGTGACGACGAGGTCGGCGACCTCGGCCGCCTCCGCCAGCTGGTCGAGGAGGAGCTGTGGATCGTCCGGGACGGGCCCGAACGACACGACCCGCGCTCCGGCGGCGCGGGCGGCGGCGGCGAGCGCGACGCTGTTGCTGTCGGGCACATGGGCGGGCAGGTCCGCCAGCTCCGCGTCGGGCACGGCGAGCTCCTGGCCGGTCACGACCACTGCGACCCGCGGCGGCGGGTGCACCGCGACCGTCGCGGTGCCGACGGCGGCGAGCAGCGCGAGGTGTCGCGGCGCCAGCTTGGTGCCGCCAGCAACTGCGACCCTCCCCTCGCCCACGTCCTCGCCGGCCAACCGGACGTGTCGGGCAGCCGGCACGGCCGCGTCGATCCGCACGGTCTCCCGGCCCCGGTCGGTCCACTCGAAGGGCACGACGGCGTCGGCGCCCTCCGGCACCGGGGCGCCGGTCATGATCCGCCAGGCGGTGCCGGGCACGAGGGTCGGCTGCGCGGCGTCGCCGGCGGCGACCACGCCGGCGACCGGCAGCACCACGGGGGTGGCGGGCGCGGCGTCCGCGACGTCGGCGGCCCGGACGGCGTACCCGTCCATCGCGGCATGGTCGAATCGCGGCAGGCTGATCGGGGCCGGGACGTCCGCTGGACAGACGAGACCCCCGGCGTCGCCGATCGGCACCGTCACCGGAGCCAGTGGCGCCACCAGGCCGAGGACCCGTTCGAGGTGCCTCTCGACGGAGACCCCGGGATCAGCCATCGGTGCCGGTGATGACCTCCCCGGCGGGCACCCGCTGGGCCGTGTCGGCGTCGAGCTCGACCTCCCCGACGATCTCGACGCCGTGGCCGAAGGTCCAGTCGCCCTCGATCTTCAGCGACGACGCCTTGGCCATCGACGGCGCGCCCTCGGGGAATCGCTTGTCGAACTCGCCGACCAGCTTGTAGTGGGCGGGGTCGAGGTCCACATACGGCACGTCGGCGGCGACCAGGTCGAGCACGAAGTCCGCCCCGATCGTGTAGACGTCGGAGCGCAGCACCAGGAGGTCGTTGGTCGTCTTGACCGGCACGAACCGGTCGCGCCCGACCTCGATCAGCGTCGCTCCCTCGAAGACCTCGATCGCCGCGCCCATCGCGGTCTCGATCTGGATCACCTCGGGGGTGGTCGGATCGCCGGGGTCGAGGCTCTTGGTGTTCTTGATCAGCGGCAGGCCGAGCACGCCGTCGCGCTGGTCGAGGGTGTCGCGGAGCGCGCGGAGGTCGATCCACAGGTTGTTGGTCGAGGTGAACCGGTGCCGCTCGAGGTCGGCGAGCGCCGCCAGGTCCTCCTTCGCGGTCTGCGCGGTCTCACGCAGGACCAGCCGGCCGTCGGCCTTGCGCCGGGCGAAGTGGCCGCCCTTCTTGTCCGAGGGAGTACGGCGGACCGCCTCGATCGCGAACGGCGCACCGCTCTCGGCGAACCAGCCCGCGACCTCCGGGGCCGGCACGGCACCGAGGTTGTCGGAGTTGGAGATGAAGACGTAGCGGAAGCCCCGCTCGATCAGCCGGTCGAGCAGGCCACTGCCGCGGAGTGCGGTGTAGACGTCGCCGTGACCGGGCGGACACCACTCGAGGTCGGGGTCCTTCGGGTAGCTCGCCGGGATCAGGCCCTTGGCGAGGAGCTTCGGTTCCTTGTTCTGCAGGAAGTCCAGCGGCAGCCCGTCGACCGCGAGGTTCTCGTAGCGCGCCAGCGCCTCGAGGGTGTCCTCGTGGGTCCGGAAGCTGTTCATGAAGAGCAGGGGCAGCGGAGCGTCGTACTTCTCGCGCAGGTGCAGCACCTGCCGGGCGATGATGTCGAGGAAGGACAGACCGCGGCGCACGCAGAGCAGCGACTTCGCGCGGTCCATGCCCATCGAGGTGCCGAGACCGCCGTTGAGCTTGATGATCGCGGTCTGCCGGAGGGCGTCGGCCGCGACGTCGGCGGGCACGTCGGCGTCCGCGAGCCGCTCGATGTCGACCGGCTCGATGCTCGACTCCGCGATCAGTCCGGTCTCGCCGTGCTCCAGCAGCCGGTAGTAGTGCGCGAACGTCTCGATCGCCACCGGATCGACGCCCGCGTCGACCATCTTTGCCCGTGCTATCTCCAAACCGGCGCTACCCATACCCCGATCGTAGGCTGGCCCCGTGCCGAGTCCGCAATCCCTTCCCGAACCGGTCGGTGACACCGGGGTCGCCAAGCTCGCGCTGCGCGACCAATTGCTGACCGCACGGAGGCGCCGGCCGCTGGCCGAGGTCGGCCAGGACGCCCGCGCGATCGCCGACCACCTGCTGGTTGCGCCGGAGGTACGCCGCGCCGCCACCGTCGCGTGCTACGTCTCGGTGGGCACCGAGCCGGGCACCACGGCGCTGCTCGACCGGCTCACGTCCGCGGGCAAGCGGGTGATCCTCCCGGTGCTGCTGCCCGGCAACGACCTGGACTGGGCGGTCTACCACGGCGAGACGTCGCTCGCCCCCGCCGGCCGCGGCCTGCTCGAGCCGATGAGCGCCCGGCTCGGCGCGGACGCCGTCGCCACCGCCGACGTCGTCCTGGTGCCCGGGCTGGCGGTCTCCCCCACCGGCCAGCGGCTCGGCCGCGGCGGCGGCTCCTACGACCGCGCCCTCGCCCGGGTCCCGCTCGGCACCTTCACCTGCGTCCTGCTCTACGCCGACGAGACCGGCGTCGCCGTACCCACCGAGCCGCACGACCAGCCGGTCACCGCCGCCGTCACCCCCCATGGCATCCTCCGCTTCTAGCCGACCCGGCTCATCTGAACGCCGACCCGGCTCGTTCAAACGAGCCGGGTCGGCGTTCAGATGAGCCGGGTCGGCGTTCAGTCGGTGGGAACGAGGGTGAGTGTGTCCTCCGCGGCATCCTCGACCGCATCGGTGGAGAACACCCAGGGCAGGGTCTCCCCCTCCGCCCACAGGTCGGTCTGGTCGACGTAGTGCGCATGGAACGCATGCCCCGACACCCCGGTCAGGTTGACCCACCGCGCGGCGTCGAGGTCGTCGAGCGGGATCACCATCCGCATCGACGGAGCGGTCGCCACGTCGTAGCCCTCCCGGGCGTCCCACCCGGTCGCGTCGGGGATCGCTCCCCCGCCGCCGACCTCCCACTCGCCGCGGTTGAAGAGGTCCTCGATGAGCCCGATCCCGGACTCCCCGAGCGTCGAGGAACGCAGCTCCAGGCGGTGCAGCGCACCCCAGCTCCACTCGTCGGCGTTCGGCGACTGGCGCGAGGTGAGGACGTCGCGGGCCGCGCGGAGCGACGCTTCGAGGATGTCGTCGCGGGTCTCGACGACGTCGTCGGTCGCCTGGTCGTCCCACCACCGGTCGCCGGGGCGGGTGAGCAGGTCCGTGACCACCGCGAACCACCGGTCCCCGCCGTCGGGACGGAGGGTGCCGGTCAGCTCGTCGTGGAAGGTGCGGGCGAGCAGCTCGCGCCACACCACGTTGTAGTACGCGGCCGCGGCGCTGTCGGCGTCCTGCTGGAAGTCCCAGTCCGCGAGCTTTCGCTGCCCGTCCGAGTAGTAGTCGACCGGGAGCTCGATCTCGAGCAGGTACGGCGTCAGCTTCGGCGCCATCGGGTTCCGGTCGTCGAGCTGCACCGACGACATGTCGTCGACGTCGAGCGACTCGTCGTCCTCGAGCAGCTCGCGGATCCGCGCCGAGCGGTAGCCCCGGTCCCAGTCGTCGGTGAGGTAGTACGGGTAGCCGCTGACGGTGCTGGCAGGGTCGACCACGGCCTGGTTGGCGGTCACCACGAGACCGGATTCGGGGTCGAGCACGTTGGGGAGCGCGTCGTAGGGCACGTACTCACCGGTCCAGTCGTTCTCCGCCCGCCACCCGGCCGCGGGCAGCAGCCCGTCGTTGCCGGACTTGCGGATAGGCACCCGCCCGGTCGCCTGGTAGCCGATGTGACCCTCGGTGTCGGCGTAGACGACGTTCTGACCAGGTACGGCGAAGTCGGCCAGCGCGGCCCGGAACGAGCGCCAGTCGGTGGCGAGGTTGAGCGCAGCGAGCGCGTCGGCCGTCGGCTGCGGATCGAGCGCGGTCCAGGCGAGCGAGACGGCGTCGTCCCACCGCTCGGCGACGTCGGGTACGACGCCGCTGTCGCCGGCCTCGTCGACCAGGTCGCCGAGCTCGCCGCTCAGGTCGGACAGCAGCGGTCCGTGCGCGGTGGACCGCACCTGGATCGTGACGTCGTCGCCGTCCCGGACCTCGATCGTCTCCTCGCGCACCTCCAGCGGCCGGCTCCGGCCGTCGTGCTGCCAACGGTCGTCACGCACCCGCTCGACGTAGAGGTCGGTGGTGTCGGGGGCGAGGTTGGTGAATCCCCAGGCGATGTCGGCGTTGTGGCCGATGATCACCCCGGGCACGCCGGAGAAGCTGAAGCCTCCGACGTCGAGCGGACAGGCGTCGCTGACCTCACGACAGTGCAGCCCGACCTGCATCCAGACGCCGGGCAGCGAGATCCCGAGGTGCGGGTCGTTGGCCAGGATCGGCGCGCCGGTGTCGGTGTGCTCGCCGCCGACGACCCAGCCGTTGCTGCCGATGCCGTCCCCCGCGCCGAGCAGCGCCGGCACCTCGCCGACCACGCGCTCGATGCCGGCCAGCGCCTCCTGGACCCGCGGCCCGAGCGGGGGCCGCTGCGGCAGCCGGGTGCCGGGCGCGGTGGCGTCCTGCTCGAAGACCCCGTCGACGACGGCTCCCTGCTCCACGATCGGCGGGTGGTCGTCGTAGGGGTAGGGCGGGAACAGCTGGGCGGCCCGCTCGGTGCCGACGGCACCGATCGACCGCGCCCGGCCGATCTCCTCCTCGAGGTTGCCCTTGAGGTCCCAGGCCATCGCCTTGAGCCAGGCGATCGAGTCGACGGCGGTCCAGGCCTCGGGCGAGTAGTCGAAGCCCGAGAGGTCGAGGACGGCGTACTCCAGCGAGATTTCCGCCAGGCCGCGGTCGTCGAGGTAGGCGTTGACGCCCTCGGCGTAGGCGTCGAGGAGGGCGCGGGTCGACGGCTTGAGCAGAGTGAGCTCCTGCTCGGCGACCTGCCGCCAGCCGAGGGTCCGTACGACGCGGTCGGTCTCGAGGGCGTCCTCGCCGAAGAGCTCGGCGAGCCGGCCCGCGGTCGCGTGGCGGCGGACGTCCATCTCGAAGAACCGCTCCTGGGCGTGCACGAAGCCCTGGGCCAGCATCAGGTCGTGCAGGGAGTCGGCGTAGATCTGCGGGATGCCGTGCTCGTCTCGCAGCACCTCGGCCTCGCCCTCGAGGCCGGCGATCTCGAGCTCCCCGGACGTCTCGGGCCACGACCGCCGGACCACGATCACGCCGACCAGCAGCACCAGCACCAGGAGCAGAGCGAGACCGATCGCGACGTACATGGTCCAGCGCAGTGAGGCCGGCCAGTTGCGCAGGCGGCGGGTCACAGCGGTCATGGTGGTCGACATTGTGCCGGGTACGCCGATCCTCCAGTAGCATTGGCAGTCGTAATACGAGAGTGCTAAGTCACAGAGCTCATCCTGGGGAGACCCGATGCCGACCTACCAGTACGCCTGCACCGACTGCGGGCACGCCTTCGAGCAGTTCCAGAGCTTCTCCGACGATGCGCTGACCGTCTGCCCGGAGTGCTCCGGCAAGCTGCGCAAGCTGTTCAACGCCGTCGGCGTGGTGTTCAAGGGCTCGGGCTTCTACCGCACCGACAGCCGCGGCAAGAGCACCAGCGAGTCGCCGGGCGAGAAGTCCGGGGACAAGTCGAAGGAGAAGTCGGCGCCCGCGCCGGCCGCCGCCACCAGCACCTCCTCCGACTCGTCGTCCTCGTCGAGCAGCACCCCCGCCGCCACTCCCGCCTGACCGGTCCCTTGTGGACAACCCCCGCAGGGGGCGCGCCGCGGCCGGCCGGCTCCTAGCGTCGGCCCATGGCCACTCGGGATCTTCCTGCGCGCGTCCGCGACCGACTGACGGCGGTACGCCGCGCGGTGCTGCGGCGACGCCGGCTGCTCGCCGTGCTCTGCACGGTCGGAGCGGTCGCGGCCGGGCTCCGGGCCACCGCGCCGCCGGCGGCGCCGACCGAGCAGGTCCTGGTCGCCGTCCGTGACCTGCCGGCCGGCGCGGTGCTCGACGGCGACGACCTGCACACCGTCGAGGTGGAGCCCGACCGCACACCGGACGGTGTGCTGACCGACGCGGAGGACGCCGCCGGCGCCATCCTGGCGGCGCCGCTGCGCGCCGGGGAGCCGGTGACCGATGTCCGGCTGGTCGGGCCCGACCTGGTCGACAGCGCACCGGGGACCATCGCCCTGCCGGTGCGGGTCTCGGATGCCGCGCAGGTCGGCCTGCTCGAGGTCGGGGACGAGATCGACCTGCTGGCCACCGACCCCGAGTCGCGGACCACGACGACGGTCGCCAGCGGGGTGCTCGTGCTCGCCGTACCAGCACCGGACCAGGAGGCACCGGACGCGATCCCGGGCCGGCTGGTCGTGGTCGGGATCCCGGTCGCCACCGTGGCCGACGTGACCGGCGCCGCGGTCACGTCGTTCCTGACCTACGCGTGGACGAGCCGCTAGTTCCCCGGGCGCGAAACAGGTGCGGATCTCAAGTCGGGGACACTAGGTTCGTCGGCGCTCCCTCCCCGCCGGTAGGGGCGCGTCTCGGAAAAGAGGAGAAACCACATGTCCGGGTTCAAGAACTTCCTGCTCCGCGCGAACCTCATCGAGGTCGCCGTGGCCTTCATCATGGCGGCGGCGTTCGCAACGGTGGTCACCACTTTCGTCGCGTGGCTCACCGAACAGCTGCCCAAGTCGGCGCGCGAGGTCTTCGCCAATGACCCGAACACCTTCGGAGCCTTCATGAACGCGGTGATCTCGTTCGTCATCATGGGCGCCGTCGTGTACTTCCTGATCGTCCTGCCCTACACGAAGGCCAAGGAGAAGTTCTTCCCCGTCGACGAGAAGGGTCCGACCGAGGTCGAGCTGCTCACCGAGATCCGCAACGCTCTCGCCAGCCGACCCTGATCGACAGCTCACCCGTGGTGCGGCGGCACCTGTGACTTCAGCCAGCGGTCGCCGGCGGAGTCGCCGTCGTCGGCCCGCTCCGCGGGGTCCTTCTCGTCGCCGGTGACCTCGGGCAGCACGTCGCCGAAGACCGCCGCCAGCCGTCGGCGGCGTTCCCAGTCGGTCTCCGGCCGCGCCCGCTTGTCGTCGTCACTCATGTGCAGAGCCCGGCGTTCTCGCGGGCGTCGTCCGACAGGCCGTCGTCGTCGTTCTTCTTGCCGCCGCCGGTCGACGACTCGGTGGGGTCGGAGGGATCGTCGGTCTGCCCGGCCTCGTCCGGCGGCGCGCTGGAGCCCTCGGGGTCGTCGGCGGCGCTGATCGACTCCTCCTCGAACTCCTGGCTCAGGGCCTTGTCGTCGAGCACCAGCTGCCAGAGGTCCTCGACGTCCTCGGTCCACTCGACCCGACCCTCCTGGGCGGTGGAGTAGACCCACGGCGTGGTGACGAACTTGATGTTGTCGAGGCCGATGCCCTGGAAGCTGCGGCCGAGGTCGGCCAGCTCGGCGACGTTGTCGTAGTCGGTCTGGATCGAGTCGGTGACCGCGTTGAGGAACGACAGCATCCGGTCGGGTCGCACCAGCATCCCGGCAGAGATGGCCTTGTTGATCATGGCGGCCATGAAGGCCTGCTGGCGGCGGATCCGGTTGGGATCGGTGCCGTCACCGACGGCCCGCACCCGGACGTAGCTGAGCGCCTCGTCGTCACGGATCTCGCGGGTGCCGGCCTCGAGCGTGATGCCGTGCTCCGGGTCGTCGATGTCCTCGGGGATGCAGACCTCCACGCCGTCGAGGGCGTTGACCATGTCCTTGAAGCCCTGGAAGTCGATCACGACGTAGTTGTCGATCCTGATGTCGGTGACCTGCTCGAACTGCTGGATGGTGCAGGCGGCGCCGCCCACGGAGAACGCCTCGTTCCACATCACGTCCTGCGCGCCTGGGATCGCGGTGCCGTCCTCCTCGTAGCAGGTCGGACGGTCGACCAGGGTGTCGCGCGGGATGCTGATGCCGTAGGCACGCTTCCGGTCCGCCGAGAGGTGCAGCATGATCGTGGTGTCGGAGCGTTCCCCGTCGCCGGTGAGCCCGTCGATGTTGTTCTCGCCCTCACGGGTGTCGGAGCCGAGCACCAGGATGTTGAGCGGCTCCTTGGGGCCCCCGACCTCGACCTTGTCCGGACGGTTCTTGAGCTGCCCGCTGACGTCCTTGCGGTCGAGGTTGCCGTTCCAGTTGTTGTACGCGAGCACCACGGACGTCGCCGTACCGACGGCGAGGACGGCCAGGGTCGCCGCGATCACCTTGCCCACGGTGTGCCGCTTGCGCAGCCGTCGCTTGCCGGCGACGCTGCGGTTGGCCACGGAGCCGGACACTCGACGCGCCTGCGCTTTCCGGCTGCCGGCGTCGTCACCTTTGGTGCCGGCCGCGTCGGGTGTGTCGGACAAAATCTCACCTGGCTGGGACTGGGACGTTCCCCCCATTGTGACGACCCGACGAAGCAATCACGAATCGGACACAGCCCGAGCGCTCCCGGGTGATTCCGTCCGGACGGGCGCGACCTGCCAGAATCTCGCCGAGGCCCCCGTAGCTCAGTGGATAGAGCAGCCGCCTCCTAAGCGAAAGGTCGTAGGTTCGACTCCTACCGGGGGCACAGACGGGATGCCGTGTTTCGCAGCTCCTCGTCGGCTTCACGACCGACCCAGGAGCGGATCGGGTCGATGGCGTCCCAGTCGTTGAGGTGCATGCCCGCCAGCACTCGGTTGTCGCGGATCCACAGCGCGGTGACCACCCGGTCATCGAGCTCGCCCCGGACGACGACCTCGTCGTACCCCTCGGGACCGACGTGCCCGACGTACTCCATGCCGAGGTCGTACTGGTCGGTGAAGAAGTAGGGCTGCCTGTCGTAGGGGTCGTCCTGGCCGAGCATGTTGCGAGCCGCGTGGCGACCCTGGTGGATGGCGGTGTCCCAGTGCTCGACGCGGATCCGGCCGAGGACGGGGTGCTCCTGGTTCGCGACGTCTCCCGCGGCGTAGACGTGCGGGTCGCTTGCGCGCAGCCACGCGTCGACGAGGACGCCACCGTCCGTGTCCAGCCCCGCCTTCACGGCGAGGTGGTCGTCCGGTTCGGCGCCGATGCCGACCAGGATCAGATCAGGGGAGACCTGGTGGCCGTCAGCGAGCATGACCAGGGTGCGACCACCCCGTTGCTCGATCGCGGTGACGGAGGTGCCGAGCCTGAGGTCGACGCCGTGCTCGCGGTGGAGGTCCACGAAGACCGGGGCCAGCTCGGGGCCGAGCACGCCTGCCAGGGGAAGGTCTGCGGCCTCCACCACGGTGACCGTGCCGCCCGCCGTCCTTGCGGCGGCGGCGACCTCGAGACCGATCCAGCCTGCTCCGATGATCAGCAGGTTCTCGGTGAGCCGGCTCTTGAGGGCGAGGGCGTCGTCGAGCGTGCGGAGGTAGACGACGTCGGCCCCCGACCTGTCGGCCAGCGGGAACCGTCGGGGCACGGAGCCGGTGGTGAGCAGGAGCCGGTCGTAGGGCAGATGACGGTCTCCGAGCAGGACGTGCCCGGTGTCGATGTCGACCTCGGAGACCGGAACGCCGGTGATCAGCTCGACCTCGTGGTCGGCGTACCACTGGGCGTCGTGGACGATCGTCGAGTCGGGCTCGGCGTCGCCGAGCAGGATGCCCTTCGACAGGGGCGGCCGTTCGTAGGGAGCGTGCGGCTCCGCGCCGATCAGGGTGATCTGCCCGGGGCAGCCCTGGTTGCGGAGCTCTTCTGCGGCGCTGACGCCGGCGAGGCCGGCGCCCACGATGACGATGTTCATGGCGACCTCCTGGTCAGGGCGAGGAATTCGGCGCGGCTGCGCGGGTCGTCGCGGAGCCGGCCGTACAGGGCAGAGGTGGTGGTGCGCGCGCCGGGCGTTCGGGCGCCGCGCAGGCTCATGCAGGTGTGCTCCGCCTCGATCACGACGCCGACACCGTGCGGTCCCAGCTCCTCCTGGAGGTGGTCGGCGATCCTCTTGGTGAGCCGCTCCTGCGTCTGTGGACGGCGGGCGTGGAGCTCGACCATGCGAGCGAACTTGGACAGACCCAGGATCCGAGCGCCCGGCAGGTAGCCGATGTGCGCGACGCCGACGAAGGGCAGCATGTGGTGCTCGCACAGTGACTGCACGGGAACGCCCCCGACCAGGACGAGCTCGTCGTACCCCTCCTCGTTGGGAAACGTGGTGAGCTCGAAGTCGGACCCACTGGTCATCTCGATCAACGCGTGCGCCATCCGGCGCGGCGTCTCGACGAGGTTCTCGTCGACGAGGTTCAGCCCCAGGGCGGTGAGCAGGTCGGCGGCCGCCCGCTCCGCCGCCCCGGGGTCGACCTCGCGCCGCGGGTGCGTGACCCGCGGCCGCCACCGCCGCGCCGCCGCGCGGTCGGCAGACCGACCGCTTGCTATCGCTGCGGTACTGCTCATGCCGCTGGCTTGGCGCGGTCGAAAGCGAGTGCGGCGAGGGCCAGCGCACCGACGAGAAGCCCGAAGTCGCGGAGTGCGACGTCGTAGTACTCCCCCATGGTCACCAGGTTCACGATGATCCCGGCCAGCCAGCCGGCGACCAGGAGTGCCCCGTAGCGCGGTACGACGGCGACGGCGATGCCGGCCACGACCTCGATGACGCCGACGGTCAGCATGGCCTGGTGGGCGCTACCGGGCAGGATATCGTTGACCCACGGCGCCAGGTACTGCTCCCAGTCGGTGAGCCACTCGGCGAACTTGTCCAGACCGAATGCGATCGGCGCAATGGTGAACACGGTGCGGAGCAGCAGGAAGGCACGGTCGGCGCCGACCCCGGTGCTGGTCCGTTCCGCGGCAGTGGTGTCTGTGGTCATGGCATTGTCCCTTCTCTAAAACAGATGATGTTACGAAGTAGACTCCTTCCGACCTCTTGTGTCAAACAAATTCTGTTTTAGACTGCTGAGATGGACCTGGGTGCGCAAGCCGCCGGTATCGGTGCGCTGGCCGACGACACACGGCGGACGTTGTACGAGTACGTGTCGGGTCAAGAGGACGCGGTGGGACGCGAGCAGGCCGCGACCGCACTGGGGCTCGCCCTGCACAACGTGACCTTCCACCTCGATCGGTTGGTGGCAGAGGGACTGCTCGAGGTGGAGTACCGGCGCCTCAGCGGCAGGACCGGTCCCGGCGCCGGGCGGCCGAGCAAGCTCTACCGCCGCGCCTCCCGGGAGTTCGCCGTCTCCCTGCCGCCGCGACGCTACGACCTGGTCGGCGACATCCTGGCGGCCGCGGTGAGTCGCGCCGGCGCGGGCACGCCGTTGGATCAGGCACTGCACGACTGCGCCCGACACGAAGGCCTGTCGCTGGGGCAGGTCACCGAAGGTCTCGATGGGACCGCGGCGTTCGCCGGCCTAGCCACGGTGTTGAGCAGCCAAGGTTTCGAGCCCAAGGTCGAGGATGACGAGGTGGTGCTAGCCAACTGCCCGTTCGACGCCCTGGCGCAGAAGCACACCGCCCTGGTGTGCGGTCTCAACCAATCCTTCGTGCAGGGAGTCGCAGACGGTCTTGCCGCTGACGTCACAGCCCGTCTCGAGCCGGAGCCCGGCAGGTGTTGCGTCAAGGTGCGGCCGACGTCGAGGGCGTGACGGTGGCCAACGACCTTGTCAGATGTCACGGTGGGCCGTCCGCGAATGCTCAGGTCCCCGCGCACGATCCGGTCCCACGATCCCCAGGGTGAGCTGACACCGGCCGCACAACGTCGACATCGGCAGCGCCGTCAACCGGTGCAGAGACATGAGATCGCCACACCGTTGACAATGGCCGTAGCTGCCTTCCTCGATCCTGCGCAGCGCAGCATCGATCAAGGTCAGGACCCGTCGGGCGGCTTCGCGCAACGTCGCACCGATCTCGTCGCGAGCCGGATCGGATTTCGTTGCGGTCGGGGAGTCGAGACGGTTGAGCTGGTCGATCCGGAACGCCCGTTGCTGCAGCAACATCTCCCGAGCGTTGGCGACGAATCCCGCTGGCAGAGCGCTCGACCGCCTCACGTGGAGGACTTCAGTCTCAGGCTGCCGAGCGGCGACAGCGTCTGAAGCTGGCATGCCGGACTTCCTCTCTTGTGGGACGACAACGAACGGTGCCGTGTTGACCCGAGGATGCGATCCCAACCCTGGCTCGCCGGCGCGGGTCCGGGTAGGGCGACCGCCGGTCAAGCTCTCCGACGGTTGTTGCCGGGGACCGGCAAGATCCTCGTCAGATCTCATCCTCCGTCTCGTCGTGCTTGTAGCTGTGGCTCTTGGGGTCGCCGGCGTCCTTCTGGGCCTGCTGCTGGGCGAGGTGCTCCCGGAGTCCGCGCGAGTCCGGAGCATCGGCGGCCTCGTCGGTCGCTTCCTTCGGGTTGGCATCGAGCTCGATCGCGGCGATCTCGGGATGGTGCAGGTCGAACGCCGGCGACTCCGAGCGGATCCGCGGGAGGCTGGCGAAGTTGTGGCGCGGCGGCGGGCAGCTGGTGGCCCACTCCAGCGAGCGCCCCCAACCCCACGGGTCGTCGACGCCGACCACCGGGGTCTTGCGGGTGATCCAGACGTTGTAGAAGAACGGCAGCATCGAGGACGCGAGGATGAACGCACCGATGGTCGACACCTGGTTGAGGACGGTGAACCCGTCGTCGCCGAGGTAGTCGGCATAGCGCCGCGGCATGCCCTCGATGCCCAGCCAGTGCTGGATGAGGAACGTGGTGTGGAAGCCGATGAACAGCAACCAGAAGTGGATCTTGCCGAGCCGTTCGTCGAGCATCTTGCCGGTCAGCTTCGGCCACCAGAAGTAGAAGCCGGCGAACATGGCGAACACGACCGTGCCGAACACCGTGTAGTGGAAGTGCGCCACCACGAAGTAGGAGTCGGACACGTGGAAGTCCAGCGGCGGGCTGGCCAGGATGATGCCGGTCAGGCCACCGAACAGGAACGTCGTGAGGAACCCGATGGACCACAGCATCGGGGTGTCCATCCGCACCGACCCGCCCCACATGGTGCCGATCCAGTTGAAGAACTTCACCCCCGTCGGGACCGCGATCAGGAACGACATGCCGGAGAAGAACGGCAGGTTGACCGCACCGGTGACGAACATGTGGTGCGCCCACACCGCGACCGAGAGGATCGCGATCCCCATCGTCGCGCCGACCAGGCCGATGTAGCCGAAGATCGGCTTGCGGCTGAAGACCGGCAGGATCTCGGAGATGATGCCGAAGAACGGCAGCGCGATGATGTAGACCTCGGGATGCCCGAAGAACCAGAACAGGTGCTGCCACAAGATCGCCCCGCCGTGGGACGGGTCGAACACATGGGCACCGAGCTGCCGGTCCGCCTCGAGCGAGAGCAACGCGCCGGCGAGCACCGGGAACGCGATCAGCACCAGCAGGCTGGTGATCAGCACCGTCCAGGTGAAGATCGACATCCGGAACATCGTCATCCCCGGTGCGCGCATGCAGATGATCGTGGTGATGAAGTTGACCGCACCGAGGATGGTGCCCAGACCCGCCATCCACAGGCCCATCACCCACAGGTCTCCGCCGACTCCGGGGCTGTTGACCGAGTCCGACAGCGGCGTGTAGGCGAACCAGCCGAACGACGCCGCGCCGTCCGGCGTCAGGAAGCCGGCTCCGGCGATCAGGCCGCCGAACAGGTAGAGCCAGTAGCTGAACATGTTCAGCCGCGGGAACGCGACGTCCGGAGCGCCGATCTGAAGCGGCATGATCGCGTTGCCGAACGCGAAGAACAGCGGCGTCGCGAACAGCAGCAGCATGATCGTGCCGTGCATCGTGAACAGCTGGTTGTAGGTCTCCTCGTTCACCACCTGGCTGCCCGGATAGGCCAGCTCGGAGCGGATGAGGAGGGCCATGACGCCGCCCGCCATGAACCACGCCATGGCGGTGACGAAGTAGAGGTTGCCGATCACCTTGTGATCGGTCGTGGTCATGACCCGCACCAGCAACTGGCCGAGCGGCTTGCGCGCGCCGACCTCGGCGGACCGGGCGACGGTAGTAGTCAACCGAGATCCCTCAACCGATCGGAGCCGGGGTCCAGGACGTCACCAGTTGGCGGGTGGATCGCTAGCGGGAAACGACTGACGACCCCACTCGTCCACCAGGTCCCAGGCCGGAGACTCTGGCTCGTCTGAGGAGGCGCCGATGGGGAGAGTCGGGCCAGCCACCCGGACAGCGAGCGTCATCGGATCGGACCTCCGTCGAAGGGTGGCCGAGTCGGCCGCGGCTGCGTCCATCGTGAGCGATGCGGCTCTCTCGGGTCAGCGGGGCAGCCCGGCCAACTTCAGCGACGGTTCCTGCCTGACCCCGGCAATCGGCGCCGGTCGTCTCCCGGATTTCCCGAGGCTCTGCAGAACGCGACAGTCAGCTCGACACTGGAGCTGACGCCGCGGGCAGCGGCCGGTCCGGCCAACCGAGGAGCTTGGCGCCGAGGACGGCGGCATGCAGGGTGAAGCGGTGTTCTGGGTCGAGGGCATCGAAGCCGGTGAGTGACTTGACGCGGTCGAGGCGATAGGTCACCGCCCGAACCGAGAGGTGGAGCGACGTCGCGGTGGTGGTGGCGACGCAGCCGCAGTCGAAGTAGGCCGCCAGCGTGTCGACGAGCGGTTGCGCCCCTCCGCGGGCTTGATGGAGCGGGTTGAGCACCGAGTGCACCAGGTCGACCAGGGCGGGCTGGTCTCGGGCGAGCACTCGGTAGGTGAGGAGGTCGCGGGTCTCGACGATCGGCCGGGCGATCTGCATGCGAGTGGCCATCGTGAGGCCCTCACGAGCCTCTTCGTACGATCGGGCGATCCCGTATGCCCCCGGGTGCGCCCGGCCGACCGCGACACGCCAGGGACGTCCCTGCCTCAGCCGGGAGAGCTCGCCGTACACGATCTTTCCCAGGTCACCCGTCGTTCCCAAGCTGCCCGACACCGGCGGTGCCCCCGTCGCATCGGCGAGCGCGATGATGACGACCCATCCTTCTTTCGTCGCCACCAGAACGTCCCGGTCGCCGAACCGATCGAGGACGACTCGTTCCAGCGAGGTGGTCGCCGCGGCGATCGAAGAGAGCCGTTCCCCCGGCTGCGCGAGGGCAACTTGGTGAGCGCGGGTCAGATCGAGACCAAACGGCTCCGCCCGCTCGACGAGGTCGCTGAGATGAGCGCCTCCGCGAAGCAGGTCCTCGATCAGCTCTCGACGCACGGTCTCCTCGCGGCGGATCATCTCGCGACCGGCTTCAGCGTGGCCCTCGGCAAACGCCGCCACCGCGTCGTCCACGACTTGCAGTACTGCCTCAGCGGCCGCACGTACCGCCGTTCGGTCGCGCTCACGAACCACTGTTGGGAGCTCGCCCCACACGTGCCGGGCCGCTGAGAGATAGAGATCGACGCCTCGACCGACCGCGACCCCCTGCTCTGCAGCGTTACGACCCTGGCGTCGAACCGCGTCAATCTCGGACCTCTCCGGAAACTGCCCGAGGGTGGCAGCGTCGGCGAGCATCGGCAAGTAGTCGCCCAGCAGGGCGACCGACACCCCGCCGGCATCCCTGCTCGCGCTTTCCGCTGCCCGTACGAGCCACTCCTCGTCGCGCTCGGTGCCACGCACCGCGCTGTTCGCACCGCGGGTGGCGCCGGTGTCCTCCATGCCTATCGCCTCACTTGGCCTCGACCTCACAGTAGACGGCACGTTGCCGCCCTCCGGCAATCACCACCGCTCGACTCAACCCGACGTCCCTCGTCGCGGTCGGCAGCGTCACCCCGCCTCGCGCGATCCACCCGTTGCGGATCGTCGGCGGGGAGGCCCCAGACCGCAGGACACGAGCGAATTGGCGGTTGCCCGGCAAGAACGGCGCGCACTTCACAGCCGGACACACCCGGTGACTGGATCAAGTCACCGCGCCACAGTGGAGTCATGATCCGATCCGAACGCTGCACAGGTCGATGAAGGCCTACCGGGTTGTGTGGTTCATTGCGGTGATCGCGTTGACGTCGGCCGGCATGGTCGCGGTGGCGGTCGCGTCACCCGTGAGCCTCCTGGGGTTGATCGTCGGCGCGGCGTCCATCCTGGTCGTGCTCGCCCTCGCCTCGCCCATGACAGTGCGCGCGGTCAGGCGCTGGCTGCGAACCGGTCCTCGCCCATCGGAGGGGCAGCTGGACACAGTGGTCCGCGCCCTCGCCACGTCCAACCCGGGGTTCGTGCCGTTCCAGCCGTTCCGGCCGTTCCAGCAGTCCCCGCCCGCGACCGATGAAGAGCTGTGCCGGGCATGGTGCGCCAGCTACGGGGCATTGCACTCCACCACCTCCCGTCGGAAACTGCTGCGGATCGTCGAAGAGCGCGCGGGCCACCTCGACGAGATGGAGAAACGAAATCCTGGAACTGTGGCCGCCTGGGTCGCGTCCGGAGCCACTGCTGCCGACAACCCGCTGCCCTACCTGAGCTTGGCTCACATCGACCGCGGGGCTATCAACTGGGACGACCTGATCGACGGAAGGGACCAGTGACGAGCAACCGTCTCCCGTTGGCGGCCGGCCGCCAACGAACCTCAGAGCTCGAGCGACGTCCCTTCGTCGCGTGACACTGCGGCGGTATCGCGCAATGCCAGAGCCGCTGACACGAGAGCCGCGTGAGTCAACGCCTGCGGGAAGTTGCCCAGATGCGCGCCGGTGGCGGGGTCCATCTCCTCAGCGAACAGCCCGAGGGTGCTGCCGCGGTCGAGGAGGGCTTCGAAGAGGTCCACGGCTTCGGGTCGGCGATCGGTATGGGCGAGGGCCTGGACCAGCCAGAAGGAGCACGGTAGGAACGCGCCTTCAGCGCCGGGCAGTCCGTCGCCGCACGGTGGGTAGCGGTAGAGAGACGGGCCGCCGGCGGAGAGGTCTGCTCGGATGGCGTCGATGGTGCTCGCCACGCGTGGCGAGTTGGTGTCCTCCATGCCGAGGAGCGGAAGAACAAGGAGGGCCGCGTCCAGGTCTGCGGATCCGTAACTGCGGGTGTAGCAGTTTCGCTCCTCGTCGAACCCGCGTGTGCGCACCTCGCTGACGATCGCCTCTCGCGCGGTTCGCCAGCGTCGCCGACGGCGGTCGGAGACGTGATGGGTCTCGGCGATACGAAGGGCACGGTCGAGCGCGAGCCAGGCCATCATTTTGGAATGCACGTGATGATCGGCGTCGTCTCGGACTTCCCAGATCCCGGCGTCCGGCTCCTGCCACCGTCGCGCGACCAGGTCGGCGAAGCCCCAGACCATTCGCCGAGCTTCCCCGTAGAGCTGGTGGCCGTGGTCGACGAGCACCCACGCTGCGTCGATGACCCAGCCGTACCCGTCGAGCTGGTGCTGCTCGGCGGCCCCGTTGCCCACCCTGACCGGCACGCTGTGCGCATATCCGCTCCAGCCGCCTAGCTCACGTTCGCGCGGCGAGCGTCGTCCGTCCAGCGTCAGCAGCACCGGCAGGCGCGGCCGCTGGAGGCGACTGGCGTGAAGGAGCCACCAGAGGAAACCTCGGGCCTCGGCAACCTTGCCGACGCTGAGGAAGGCGGCGATGCCGATGCTGGCGTCTCGTGGCCAGGCGTAGCGGTAGTCCCAGTTGCGCCTGCCGCCCAGGTCCTCAGGCAAGGAGGTCGTCGGTGCCGCGACCGGCGCTCCGGATGGCGAGTAGGTCAGCAACCGTAGGGTCAGCATGCTGCGCACCACCGCGTCCCGGTACGGAAGCTGGTGGTCGATCCCGTCCGTCCAGGTCTGCCACCGCGTGCCGTCTTCGTCGAGAAGTGCCCAGGCCGACGTTGGGCCGACGCGGATGAGTGGCTCCCGGTGGGCGATGCTGAGCACGAGAGTGACGGGGTGCCCAGGCCGGACCGTGACGTACGTCGGACGGCCGGGTTGGACGTCCATGTGCGGATCGCTCGCCAGGGAGAGGGCAAGGGTTCCCCATCCACACACCAGCTCGCCCGCGCGGCTCCTGACCCGCGGCGGGTCATGGTGCTCGCCGCGGCGAGGATCGAAGTCCACCACCGCGTCTACGGCGGCCCCGTCGGCGGACAGACGACGGACCAGCAGGGTTGCGGGCAGCAGACGCCCGGCGACCTCGGCGACCATGCCTTCGGTCAGCGTCAGTTGCCCGCGACCCACGTGCCAGGTGGTCACCAGCGTGGCCGTGTTGGGCCGGTAGCGACGGGCGGCTGCCACGGATGGCAAGGCCGGCCCTGCGCGGAAGGTGCCGGCCGGTCGTCCACCCACCAGCTGTCCGAACACCGGCGGGCTGTCGAACCGTGGGGCGCACAGCCAGTCGATCGCGCCGTCCGAGGAGACCAACGCCGCGGTGCGAGTGTCGCCGAGGAGTCCGTAGTCCGCGATCGGGCGCGACGTCAGCGTGAGGTTGTCGACGTGCATCAGCCGACCTCGATCAGGGCACCGAGGACGGCGCCATAGACGAGGTGGGCGATGATCGCTACCGCTGGGGTCTGGATTCCGTAGTTGAGGGCCAGCAGACCGGGGGGTTCGAGCACGGCGGTACTCGCGGGCCCAGCTCTCTGCGACGCCATCCGGGGATGCAGGCCCGGCAGCAGCGGCAGCAGGGCCAGCAGGGCCACCGCGACGTGCAGCAGCCCGAACACCGCGCCCAGCCACCAGGTGGCTTGCTCCAAGCGAGCGAACACGGCCACGTATCCCAGAGCGAAGCCTTGGCCGATGACCAGATGGATACCGAACCCGGCGGCCCGGGCTCGGTCGGGATCCTCGGTGACAATGGTGTGCCGAGCAGCAGCGGAAGATCGAGCCGGGTGAGCCCCGCGAGCTGGGCGGCCATCATCACCGCGGTCAATGCACCTGTGGCAAGCAGTCCGAACAGCGCCCACCCGGTCCAGTCCATCTCACCGCCGCCGAGTTCACAGCATCTTGGCGTCGAGCACGGCCATCGCCTGTTCGAAGGAGCGTTGGAACCCGGAAACGCCTTCGGTCTCCAACGTGCTACCGACGTCGGCCATGTCGATCCCTGCTTCGGCGAGTGAACGCAGGTGCTCCTTGGCGTCCTGCACACCGGTGTCGATGGTGCGAGTTACCCGCCCGTGCTGCTCGAACGCGCGCGTGGTGCGCTTCGGCAGCGTGCTCACCAGTTGCGGCCCGATCAGTTCTTCGACATACCGGGTGTCGCGATCAGCGGGGTTCTTGGGTGACGTGGAGGCCCACAGCAGCCGTTGTGCGTGCGCGCCATGTCGTGCCAGACGTTCCCATCTCCCGCCGGAGAATCTCTCGTTGAACATCTGGTAGGCGAGCTTGGCCTGCGCAATCCCCGCGCCGCCGCAGAGGACGCCCGCGCCGCTGGCTCCACGCTGCTGGAGCCGTTGGTCGATCTCTGCGTCGACCCGGGCCACGAAGAACGAGGCAAAGCCGTGGACCCTCGAGGGATCCCCGCCGTGCGAGATGTAGGTCTCCAAACCTGAGAGGTAGGCCTCGATGACGTCGTCGTAGCGCGTCAGGGAGAAGAGCAGTGTGACGTTGATGCTGCGCCCCTCCGCGACCAATCTCTTGATGGCCGGAACCCCCTGAGCGGTTGCGGGAACCTTCACCAACAGGTTGGTCTGGTCGATCCGCCGGTGCAGTTCCCGCGCGGCTGCGATCGTCCTCCCGGTGTTGCTGGCGAACCGCGGTGCCACCTCGACGGACACGAAGCCGTCCAACCCGTTGCTGGTTCGGTGGACGGGCTGGAGCGCCGCACAGGCGGCAATGGTGTCAATGGCCAGCAGCTCTCCATAGGCCTCCTCGGCCGAGCATGCAGTCGAGGTCAGCCAAGCCAATTGCTCGTCGTACTCCGCCGACCCCTCCATCGCCCTGGTGAAGGTGGTGGGGTTGGCCGTCACCCCGCGGATGCCGTCCGTGACGAGCCGGGAGAGCGTGCCGTCGGCCAGGTCACCGCGAGAGAAGCCGTCGAGCCACGGACTGTGGCCTTGTTCGACGAACAGTTGTTGCAGCCGGGTCGGGCGGGCTGCTGTATCTGCTTCCCGATCGTCTGTTGATCCGTCGGTCCCGGGTTGGTCGGACGGTGAGCCAGGGACCGGACGGATCCAGATGTCCGCCGATGTCGGTGCGTGGTCGATTGTCACCGCTTGCATCCGCCTTTCAGACGTCGACGCCCTTCACCAGGCATGCGCATCTCGCTCTGCCTTGACCGGGTCGCGGGGCGGAGCTGATTGACGTGCACCAGCTCGATCAACGAGTGGTCACCACAACGCCTGCGGTGAGTGGTCCTGTGAGGTCGATGCTGTCTCAGCAAATCCGTGAAGGCAGGAGCGCTCACCGGTCAACTACGAGACGGTTTCGTTGCCGGACGACAGCAACCCTCACGGGGCACGGCATCGACCGGGCATGGTGAACGGTCGCGACACCCTCTCGAGGCGCCGGTGGTGGTGATGCCCGTCTGTACTACGACGACGAGCCGTCATCGAGCGGCCGGGGTCGAGTCTCGCCACCCGATGCCCCGACAGCTCCGCCGTCGTCGTACCAACGCCAGATCTGCTTCTCGGGAACGCCGCCATCGTCCTCCATTTCGGACGACGGCACGGGCGGAGCTTTCGATCTCCCTCGGGCCATCCCCGGTGGCTCGTCGCGGCGGCGGCCGGGGCCGTGCGGCGCGGCCGTGTCGGCCGGCCGCGCCGATTTCTGCTGCTGGCCACGGAAGTGGGCCCAGGTCGTGCCGCCATGAACGATGATGGGGATCAGGACCGCCATCGCCAGGAACCACACCAGATACTCGGTCGAGGACATGGATCTCGCTCCTTCCGAGCGGCCTTTCCGCCGCCGTTGATTATCGCTACGTACTGCGTAGCAATAATCAGACGCCGGCTATTCCCCGGGGCTGGTACGGACCGATCTCTCTTGACGGCCGAGTCGCCGTCACCGGAGAGGATCGAACGGGGTCAGGACGCCCGGTGAGCTGCCGGTGACGATCTGCTCGGCGAGGAGCTTGCCGGTCACCGGCCCGAGGACCACTCCCCACATCCCATGACCGCCTGCGACGAAGACCCGTGGCGATCGGGTCGCACCGATGAGCGGCAGGCCGTCAGCGGTGCAGGGTCTCGAGCCCACCCACTCGTCGCTGCGGCGGTCGAAGTCGACGCCGGGCAGCAGCTCGCGGGTCGCCTCGACGATGGCGCGGATACGGCGCTGGTCCAGTGGCTCGTCAGGGCGTCGGAGCTCCATCATCCCGGCCACGCGGAGAAGCGGGGGACCGTCCGCGTCTGCGGGCGCACCTGGCTGGTGGTCGGGGGCGGTGGGCTCGTGAAGCGGGGTGCACGCGACCCGCTGGTCGGGAAAGTAGACGGGGCTGTCGGGCACGCGGTCGCCAGTGACCGTGAAGGAGTAGCCGCGCCCGGCGTGAACGACCTTCTTGACTCCGAACCGGCGGGCGAGGCGACTGAGCGCGGCTCCAGTGGCGAGCACGACGGCGTCGTGCCGATGGCGGGCGCCCTCGCTGTCGCGGAGCCAGGCCGCGTTGCTCTCGGTCTCGACGTCGGAGATGCGAACAGACTCACGAAGCTTTCCCCCACGGTCGACGACGGAGTGCGCAAGCGCGCGGACGAACTGCGGGGGATGGATGTAGCGCTGTCCGTGGATGAGAACGGCTGCCTCGACGGCGTCGCTGACCGCCGGCTGCGCCCGTCGGACCTGGGGACCGGTGAGGTAGTCGTAGTGGGCGCTCTGGCCGACCTCCTTGATGCGCCGCAGCTCGGTCAGCATGGCTCCGGCGTCGGCGGACGTGCGGTAGCAGGCGAGGAACGGGCCGGCCTGTCGCGCACGTGGGGTGGCGCCGGCGTCCGCGAGGTCATCGAACGCGCGGATCGCGCGCCGGTTGAACGGTGCGTAGGCGGCCATTCCGCGCTGCCATCGTGGAAGGGTGGAGTGCCGGGCGAATCCCGCGAGGAACCACCAGAGCGAGGGATCGAGCCGTGGCGGGACATAGACGGGTGAGCTCGGAGTGAGGACTGACTTCAGCCCGTAACGCAGGACGTCAGGCTCTGGCAGTGGTGCAGCGAGGGCCGGGGTGAGCCAGCCGGCGTTGCCCCAGGACGCGCCGCCCGCGGCGTGGTCGCTGTCGTAGACGGTGACGGCGACGCCTCGCTCCTGGAGGAACCAGGCGGTTGCTGAGCCCGACGATCCCGGCGCCGACGACGGCGACATCTCGAGGGGGCCTGATCCACGACTGCTGCGCCGTCGTCTTGCGTCCGGTTCGGGTGGTCTTGCGTCGGTCCATTGTGGTCTTCCTCTTGGACTCGGTGGCTGTTTTCGTCACGACGCGCTGCGATCAGATGACGAGCGCGCAGCGGGCACAGGTCGGCGTCCACGGCGTCTCGATCAGGGTGTCCAGCGCGATCGGCGTCGCGCAGTCCAGACAGGTGCCGTAGGTGCCCCCGGTCAGCCGGGTCTGGGCTTGGCGTGCCTGGCGCAGGATGCGCTGGAGTTGGGATCTGTAGCTGATAGAGCGCCTACCCAATTCGTGCGGCTCGGGTAGTGCTCGGAGACGGCGGGCGACGGTGTCGATCGTTGATTCGAGTCGCCTGGGCGCGTCGACCGGGACGGCGAGCGTGTCGTCCAGCAGGCGGGTTGTCTCTTCTGGGGTGGGGGTGTACAGGTCGACGCGAGCCCAGTTGCCTGCGCGGAGCCGACGGCGTTCATTGTTGGCGGTTCGTGGTGAGCCAGGCTCGGGTGAGCCTGCTGTGCGGGGGCGGGGCGGGTTGGCGGTCGTGTGGCGGGAGAGCCAGACGGCGGCGAACAGGCCGGGTCGGGAGAGGACCATGATTTCCTCCCTGTGAGCGCCGTTGGTGGGGCGCGGCGGTGCGCGTGCTGGCGCGCGGGAATGGGCGTCGGACGACCGGTCACACCGGTGCATCGGCGCGGGCGCGTTCGACGCTGCGGGTGTCACGCGGAGAAAACACGGACACGTCAAGCAAGGGTGTCGAAACGAAGGTTCTGCTCTCCCGCTCGCGTGGGAGAGGAGAGAGGAGCTAGGAAGCTCGTCGGGTCAGGCCGGCGGAGCTCGGTCGACGCTCCGTCGAAGGACGTCGAGGCCACGGACGCCTCGGGCCTGCTCACTGAGCTCGATGGCCAGGAGCGCGGCACCCGAGGGGACGTTCGCCGGACCGGCCGTTCCCTGTCGCGTCTCGAAGATGGGTGCCATGACCGGACCATAGCACCGGGCCGGTCGCCATTCTCATTCCTACGAAGGCGCCCCGGGAGCCCTGCAACGGTCCTGTCCATGAGCTGCTGCCGAGATCGACGAGGTCGCACGCGAGAGGCTGGAGAGCGCCTGGTCAGGAGGCGTCTTCGGCCGCGGTTTCGGGATCGTAGAGCGCAGTCATCCGGCCTTGGGGGTCCAACGTGGTCAGGAGCGCGTCGGCTATGCCCCGTAGTTGCTCGAGTTGTTCGGCAGTGAGGGGGTCCAGGACGTGGCTGCGCACGGTGGCGACATGCCCTGGGGCCGCGGTCACCACCGTGTCCCATCCGGCCTCGGTGAGCCGCACGTTCGTGGCGCGTCTGTCTTCGAGGCACGGAACTCGCTCGGCGAGCCCTCGGTCGTGCAGACGGCGCACGACATGGGAGAGCCGCGGAAGGGTTGCGTTCGTGCGTTGAGCGAGTGCCGTCATCCGCAGCGTGCGGGTCGGTGTCTCGGACAGCATCGCCAGGACGTAGTACTCGAAGTGCGTCAGACCTGCCTGCGACCGTAGCTGCGCGTCGAGCACCCCCGGTAGCAGCTCGACCACCGCGATCAGTCGGAGCCATGCGTCCCGCTCGGTCTCGTCGAGCCACTTCACCTCGTCCATGATGCGATCCTAGCGCGATTACTTGACGGATCAATCAAATGAGGTAGAGTGTTAGTTGTAGGAACAACCAAATGGGTTGTCCACGAACTTGCAAGGAGCACCTCATGACGAACCTCTCGATCCTCGGCACCGGCAACATGGGCCAGGTCATCGCATCGGTCGCCGCCAAGGGCGGCCACAACGTCCAGCAGCTCGGCGTCGACGACCTCGGCGCGCCGGTCACCGGAGACGTCGTCGTCCTCGCCGTGCCCTACCCGGCTGTGGCCGACGTGATTGCCCAGCGCGGCGAGCAGCTCGCCGGTCGCGTCGTGGTCGACATCACGAACCCCCTGGACTTCGAGACGTTCGACTCCCTCGTCGTCCCCGCGGACAGCTCCGCGGCCGCCGAGATCGCTGCGGCCCTGCCGCAGTCCCGTGTCCTGAAGGCGTTCAACACGACGTTCGCGGGCACGCTCGCCGCCGGAAACGTCGGCTCGCTGCCCACGACCGTCCTGATCGCCGGCGACGACGCCGACGCCAAGGCCACCCTGGCCGCGATCGTCACCTCAGGCGGACTGAAGGCCATCGACGCCGGCTCCCTCAAGAGGGCCCGTGAGCTCGAGGCGGTCGGTTTCCTGCAGCTCACCCTCGCCGCCAACGAGAAGGTCTCTTGGACCGGCGGGTTCGGCGTGGCCGCCTGACCCGGATCACCATCACCGCGCCTTTTGGAAGGAACCAACCATGACCGTCAACGCCGTCCGTCTCAACCACGCCGTCTTGTTCGTGGCCGACCTCGAGCGCAGCATCGCGTTCTACTCCGACGCGTTCGGCATGACGGTCATGGCGCGCGAGCCGCGGGCGAACGCCGCGTTCCTGCGGCTGCCACGTTCGGGGAACCATCACGACCTGGGCCTGTTCGGGGTCGGCGTGCAGCCGCCCCGACCGCGCGGCGGGCTGGGGCTCTACCACCTCGCGTGGCAGGTCGACACCATCGAGGAGCTCGAGGAGGCCAGGGCCACCTTGGCCGACCTCGGCGCGCTGACCGGCGAGTCCAGCCACGGTGCGACCAAGAGCCTCTACGCCGCGGACCCGGACGGCAACGAGTTCGAGGTGATGTGGATGCTGCCGAAGGCGCACTGGGGGCAGTACGAGAACGCCGCTCCCATCGAGCGACTCGACCTGACAGGTGAGATCGATCGCTGGAGTGGGGTCCGGACCGCCGGTGAGCTCGTGCCGCTCTCGTAGCGCGGAACCGCTCTTCGAGCGGGCGACCATAGGCTTCAGATCGCGCGGCCCGGCTCCCGCAGTGAAAGTCGACATCCAGCCCCGGAGTTACTACTCCGGGGCTGGTTCGCGTACTGAGCCTTCCGATGAGGACGCGGCCCTTTTGTGCCCGGCACTGGGCGAAGCGCGACTCCAGGAATAGACTACGCTGACCGTAGCGTTATTGAAGGTGAAAGACACATTCAATTCGCTGAGGAGGCGACCGTTGTGACAACGAACGAGGAGACATTCGACTACGTCATCGTGGGAGCAGGAGGCTCCGGCGCTGTGCTGGCCAGCCGCCTGTCCGAGGACCCGAGGAACTCGGTGCTCCTGATCGAACGGGGCGGCAAGGGCTTCAACCCGATGCTCTACATCCCCAAGGGGTTCTTCTTCACCCTCAAGTCCGACAAGCTCACCACCACCTACCTGGCCAACCCCACCGCAACCGGGTACGCCGAAGCGTGGCAGCGCGGCCGCGGCCTTGGTGGGTCGACTGCCGTCAACGGCATGATGTACGTCCGTGGCCAACAGGCGGACTACGACGCGCTGGCCGCGGCCGGAAACCCTGGATGGGGCTGGGACCAGGTGCTGCCGGCCTTCCGGGCCATGGAGGACCACTCCCTGGGATCCTCAGACGTGCGCGGAGCAGGCGGGCCGGTCGGGATCAGCGTCCCGCAGGAGAGCGACGACGAAACGGTGCAGCTCTTCTTGCAGTCCGCTGAGAAGGCCGGATGGGGGTTCGTCGAGGACGTCAACGCCCAGGACCAGCAGCAGATCGGGTTCACGCCGTCCACCATCAAGAACGGCATCCGTCAGAGCACCGCCAACGCGTTCCTGTGGCCGGCACGCAACCGCAAGAACCTCACCATCGCGACTGACACCACCGTCGGGCTGCTCCGCTTCGAGGGCAAGCGCGTAGTCGGCGTACGGGCCCGCCGCGACCACCGCGTCGTGGACTACACCGCGCGTAAGGAGGTCGTCCTCTCCGCTGGAGCGATCGAGACCCCGCTGCTCCTGGAGCGCTCCGGCATCGGCCGCGGAGACGTCCTGAGCAACGCCGGCGTCGCGCTGCGGGTCGAGTCCCCGAACGTCGGCGAGCGGATGATCGAACAGCACGGTGTCGCTGCGCAGATCCGGTTCAAGCGCGAGATCGGTCACACGCTCGCGCTGAGCTCCAAGGCCAAGCAGCTGGGGCACGGCGTGAAGTACCTGTTGACCCGCGAGGGTCCCGTCAGCACGGCGGGTTATGACCTGATGGCACACGTGCGCTCGTCCCTCGACGTGGTTCGCCCTGACATCCAGGTGGTCGCCACGCCGTTCGGGCTGGACTTCTCCGAGGGCCTCAATCCGTCCAAGGAGCCAGGCATGTACCTGCTCGGCTACCAGATCCGGCCCAACACGCAGAGCTCGATCCACATCAGCGACGCGCTCCCCGGATCGAGCCCGATCATCAACGCGAACTACTTCCAGGACGAGGAGGACCGCCGCGTCACCGGAGCCATCATCGACCGGTTGCGCGACGTCACCGCCCAGGACCCGCTGGCCGGTGAGATCGCGTTCGAGGAGTTCCCGGGCACCGACGTGCAGACGCCGGAGCAGGTGGTGGACTTCGCATCATCGCCCGGCAACACCATCTACCACGCGGTGGGCTCGGCGGCCATGGGTCCCAACGACGACGACGTGGTCACTCCAGACCTGCGGGTACGCGGTGTCGAGGGACTCCGGGTCGTCGACATCTCGGTCCTGCCCACCCAGGTCGCCGGCAACACCGCGGCGCCGGCGATGGCAATCGGGTGGCTGGCAGCCGACATCATCGCCAACGGATGACCCAGGGCCTTGGTGCGTGACCAGGTGGCACTGCCGGCAGCAGGGCGTCCCCGACTGGGGGCGCCCTGCGCGGGTGATCGGCCCCTCGAGACTCGCCGATGGACCGCGCACCACTGGCTGTCCGGCGCCGTCCGGGCCAGGTCGGGCGTCACGCAAGGCCTGAACGGTCGTCCCCCGCCGGCACGCCGGCGCAAGACGAATAGAGTTTTCATCTCGGGCGGCTGGGCGGGACTCCGCTACTCGCCCCGTAGTTTGTAGCGGTAGTTCGCCGAAATCCAACATCGCCTCATGCCACTCGAAAGGATCCACGCAGTGGTAGGCCAAGCACAGACGCCTCAGGGTGCCGCGCCGCGGCGGGGTCGCCCACGCGACGCGGACACCGACCGGCGCATCCTGACCGCCGGGCTCGAGCTGCTTCGCGCCGGCGGACCCCGCGCCGTCACCGTCGAGGCCGTGGCTGACTCCTCGGGGGTGGCGAAGACCACCATCTACCGCCGGTACGCCGACCGGCACGAGCTCTTGCGCGCCGCGTTGGTGAGGGCGATCGGCGAGCCCGGCCAGCCGCCCGACGCCGACCCGGGCGAGAAGATCCGCTGGGCCCTGAACCAGACCTGGCAGCAGATGTCCGACGTGCTCGGGCCCGGTGGCCTCGCCGCGATCATCGGCGACACCGATCGCCGGTTCACCGACGGCTTCCGCCGCATTCTCCTGCCCTACACCGACGCCCTCGTCGCGCTGATCGAGGCGGACGTCGCGGCCGGCAAGCTCGGCTCCGACTTCGACGCCGACGCGGCGGTCAGCCTGATGGTCGGCGCCTACCTCGGCGAGCTGCTCAGGCGCGGCACCGTCGACGCCGAGTTCACCGACCAGTGCATCCAGCTGATGTTGGTCGCGATGACCGCCGGCCGGAAGTAGCTCCCTCCACGCCGGGGACGTCGAACCGGCCGGCTGACGAAGGTGGGGGGCCGCCCCTGCGGTGTTACTGTCGAAGGCAAGGTCGTCTCCAGCAGCCCCCCAGGGTGCAGCGGTCTAACGGCGACCGGGGAGAGGCCGTCATGGCCACCGTCGTACAGCCAGATCTGCGCCTTCAGCTCAATCACACGAACCGTCCTTACGGCGGCGGGTGGTGGCCCGGTGGAGACGACGTTTCGCACCAGATCCTCGACCTGATGGGCCGGTGGCCCGCGGACCGGCCGTCGATCGTCAGCTACGCGTTCCTCCACGACAACTGGGACCGGAGCGAGGCCTCGGTGCCGGCCCAGTACCTCACCCGGACGCTGATCCTGGTCCTGAGCGACCGTTCCAGCTGTCGGCTGCTGATGATCCCCCACGACACGGACCCGGCCGCGGCCGAGGAGCTCCTCGCCGAGGCCAGCAACCCGCACACCACCTGGCGACGGATGGACTTCGCGAGCACCTTCCGGGCGGCGGTTTCGCAATGAGTGGGCTGCGGCTCGCGATCGGGACGTCCGGCGTCGGGCGCGACAGCCTCGACGGCGGCTGGTGGCCGCGGAGTCGCGACCTCGCCACCGAGTTCGCCGAGCTCGTCGACGACTTCCCGACGCAGTACGGGCGGATCGTCCGGGCGGTCTACTCGCCCCCCGACTGGGACGACGCGCCGCGGCGCATCGCCGTCCGCGGCCGTTCCGTCAAGGTGGGGAAGTTCCCGCGCGACGACACCCACGTCATCTACCTGACGACCTCGGACCGCGTCGTCTACTGCCTGCTCGTCGTCCCGTCGTCGTTCGACGAGGCGCAGGGATCAGAGGCGCTGCTGGCGTCCTCCACCCCCGGCAACCACCACTCGGCGACCAGCCTGCTCCAGGTCGTCACCAACGAGCTCCCGGTGGACCCGGCCGGCGAGTGGGCCGTCGAGAGCGCTCGCTAGACGCTGGACGGCGGTTACCGGACCCGCGCGAACGTCAGGCCGGCTGCCTGCAGCCGGGCCAGCAGCGCGTCGCCCATCGCCTCAGCAGTGGTGACCTGCCCTGCCGTGGGCGGGTTGTCGTCGAGCGCCAGGCAGAGGGTCGACTCGGCCAGCATCTTCGCGGTCTCGGTGTAGCCCGGGTCGCCGCCGGACACCTTGGTCCGGACCGTGGTGTCGCCGCTCTCGGCCACGAACTCGACGGAGAACCAGGACGCGTTGCGCCGCCCCTCCGACGGTCCGCTGCCCTGCGGCACCCGCTTCTTCAGCGTGTTGCGGACGGGCGGCACCTGCGCGGCGACCGCCAGGGCGCTGGCTCCGACAGCACCACCGGCGGCATAGCGCAGCGTCTTGGTGCCGGCGAAGTGCGAGTACCGGAAGTCCGGGCCGTACGACGGGAGCGCGGCGCCGCTGCGGGCCACGATGAAGGGGTCGATCGTCGGCAGCGGGAGCAACCAGTACCCGAGCAGCTTGTCGCGGCCGGGCTTGCCCGCGACCGCCTTCGACCGACGGCCCTCGGGACGCGGCTCGACCCGCTTGCGGGCCTGCATCGCGTCGCGCATCTGCCGGGCCCGCCCGAACGCGGTGAGCGCGGAGTGGAAGGTGCCACCGGAGAAGGTGCCGTTGGACCGGACCACGCCGCGCATCGTCACCGGCTCCGTGATCTCGCCACCGACAGCGTCGGCGAGCTGCCGGATGGTGAAGTAGGCACCGAGGTCGTGCGGGATGGAGTCGAAGCCACACGCGTGAACGAGCCGGGCGCCGCTGGCCTCGGCGGTCGCCTGGTGGTCGACGTACGTCCGGTCGACGAACTCCGGCTCGCCGGTGAGGTCGGCGTAGTCGGTGCCCTCCTGGGCGCACGCGGCGACCAGCGGAGCGCCGTACTCGAGGTAGGGACCGACCGTCGTCGCGACCACCTTGGTCTGGGAGGCCAGGTCACGGAGCGAGGCTTCGTCGGACGAGTCCGCAACCAGTAGGTCGACTGTTTCGGCACCGGCGCCGAGCCGCTCGCGCACCCGCTCGAGCTTCTCCTTGCTGCGTCCCGCGATCGCCCACCGCAGGCCGTCGGGGGCGTGCTCCGCGAGGTAGTCGGCGGTCAGCCCGCCGGTGAACCCGGTCGCTCCGAGCAGGACGAGGTCGTAGGTGCGCGGGGAGCCGGATGACTGAGCCATGTCCGCCATCGTCGCACTCCGTCCCTTCGGTGGTCGAGTAGGCCGAGCGCTCTGCGCGAGGCCGTATCGAGACCGATGGAACCTACCGGGGTCGTAGATCCGTCGTACGGTCAGCAGCCCGGCAGGGAAGAGCATCGGAGAGTTCGTGGATCGAGACACCGAGGCGGAGTACGCCGCCTACGTGGAGCAGGCCTGGGGGACGCTGGTCCGTGCCGCCGTGTTCCTGGGTGCCCTGCCCCACGAGGCGGAGGACCTCGCCCAGACCACGCTGGTCCGGTGCTACACCGGCTGGGACAAGGTGAGCAACGCGGACAACCGGGACGCCTACGTCTACCGGATGCTGCTCAACTGCCTGCGGGACAACCGGCGCAGCCGGTGGTGGAAGGACCGTGCGGCGACCGGACAGCTGGAGGACGGCGGCGCCGGATCGATGCAGACATCGGTCGGTGACGGCACCGACGCCATCGTGCTGGCCGACGCGGTGCACCGCGCCCTCGACTGCCTGACCAAGCCCAACCGCGACGTGGTGGTCCTCCGCTACTTCGTGCAGCTCACCGAACGACAGACCGCCGACGTCCTGGGGGTGCCGGCGGGCACCGTGAAGAGCCGGCTGTCGCGGTCCCTGGCCCTGCTGGCTGCGAACGACCACATCCTCGACCTGAGCGGAGGGGCGTCGCGATGACCGACCTCGAAGACCTCTGGGACGACCTGCCCGTCGGCAAGCCGCCCACCCACGACATCCTGCGTGCCGGCCGCCAGGCCACCGCGCCCGCAGCCTCGAAGCAGCGGCACTTCCTGGTCAAGCCGCTGCTGACCGCCGGCCTCGCCACCGGCATCGTCGGAGCGTTCCTCGCGGGGACCCTGGTCGACGGCGGCGACGGCGGCGACGGGGGCTCCGACTCCGACGCCGGTGGCGCCGGAGAGGCCCCCAGCCATGTCGCGTTCCAGGCCGACCTCGAGACGGCGAAGTCCTGCGACGAGCTGCTGGAGACGTACGTCGACCGCGGGCTCGGCCGGGTCACCGCGTGGGGGTGGGACGAGCCGTACAACCCCTACTGGGAGGACGGCCCCATCATCGCGGAAGTGAGGCAGTTCAGCCGCGGCGCGTCTGACGCGCCCCTTGACATGGACAGCCTTCACCTCGGTTACCTCGAGCAGGCCAACGACCGAGCAACCTTTGGAACGGCATCAAAGACCGCCCGCCAGGAGAACAGCGACACCGGCACCAACGTGCAGGAGATCGGCGTCGACGAGCCCGACCTGGTCAAGACCAACGGCGACCTGCTGCTGCGGCTGCGTGACGACGAGCTGGTCGTCTACGACGTCACCGGGGAGCGCACCGAGCGGCTTTCGTCGGTCGACCTCGAAGGCCTCGAGGAAGGCGAGATCATGCTCGCCGGCGACCAAGTGGTCGCCGTCGGCATCGACGACCACGCGCCGCGGGTCCGGACGGCGTACGGCGCCGGCTCTCGGCTGGGCACCCGCGTCCTCACCGTCTCGATCGCAGACCCGGAGGCACCCGAGGTCGTCGAGGACGTGGCCTACGACGCGCGGCTGCTGTCGGCGCGCCAGCACGGCGACGCCGTACGCCTGGTGCTGTCGAGCGGACTGCCGGACCTCGGCTTCGTGCGCCCGACCAACGGGCGCAGCGCCCGCAAGGCGCTGGCGACGAACCGCGACAAGGTGGAGAAGTCCACCATCGAGGACTGGCTGCCGACGATCACCGCCAACGGCGAGGACCCCGCGCAGCTGCTGGACTGCACCGACGTGGCGATCCCGTCCGACGAGCTCACGCTCGACACGGTGAGCGTGGTCGGCTTCGAGGCCGCCGCTCCCGCGGAGGTCGACGCGATCGGCCTGGCCGGAGCGACCGACATCGCCTACGAGTCGGTCGACCACCTCTACCTGGCGGCGAGCCCGAGCTGGGGCAACGGGCTCGACTGCATCGGCTGCATCGGCTCGCGCATCCTGCCGAGCGTGCAGGGCGGCAGCACCTACCTGTTCGACTTCAAGGTCGACGGCACCCGGGCCACGCACGTCGCGTCCGGCGAGGTCGAGGGCGCGATCGCCGACCGGTGGGCGATGGACGAGGCAGGCGGTGTGTTGCGCGTCGCTGTCACCCCGACCTCCGAGACCGGCAACTTCAACTCGGTCGTGACGTTCGACCGCGACGGGCAGGACCTGGTCGAGATCGGCCGGCTCGACGAGCTCGGTCGCAACGAGGACCTCAAGTCGGTGCGGTGGTTCGACGGGCTGGCGATCCTGGTGACGTTCCGCCAGGTCGACCCGCTCTACGCGGTCGACCTGACCGAGGTGGAGCGACCGCGGCTGATCGCGAAGCTCAAGATCCCCGGCTTCTCGGAGTACCTCCACCCGCTCGGGCCGAAGCGGCTCGTCGGGGTCGGTGAGGGACCGTCGATCGGCGGCCGTGGCTGGGGCGCCCAGGTCGGCCTGTTCAACGTCGCGGACCTCGAGGACGTGCACCGGATGAACGTCCAGCGCTATGCATCGGGCACCAACGCACTGGCCGGCGCCGACCCGCGGTCGTTCACGTTCATCAACGACCACCGCACCATCCTGACCGTCATCCAGCGCAGTGGCGTCGGCTACCTGTCGGTGCTGCGGATCGTGGACGGCGAGCTGCGCAACCGGATGGTCCAGGTGGAGTACGGCGACGACGTCGACCAGGTGCGCGCCGTACCCCTGCCCGACGGGCGGGTCGTGCTGGTCACCGGCGAGGACGTGGAGTTCTTCGACCTGCGCGACCGCTCGTAGGTCTCGATACGCCCTCGCCTAGCGGCTCGGGCTACTCGACCAACGATGCTTTCAGTGGTCGAGTAGCGGCGAGCGCTCTGCGCGAGCCGCGTATCGAGACCCGGCGTACGCCGGGCTACTCGACCAACGATGCTTTCGGTGGTCGAGTAGCGGCGAGCGCTCTGCGCGAGCCGCGTATCGAGACCCGGCGTACGCTCGAAGCATGTGCCGCAACATCCGGGTTCTCCACAACTTCGAGCCGCCTGCGACGTCGGACGAGGTGACCGCTGCCGCGCTGCAGTACGTGCGGAAGGTCAGCGGGACGACGAAGCCGTCGCAGGCCAACCAGGAGGCGTTCGACCGCGCTGTCCACGAGGTCGCCCACGCCACCCAGCACCTGCTGGAGGCGCTGGTGACGAACGCGCCGCCCAAGGACCGCGAGATCGAGGCGGAGAAGGCGCGCGAGCGGGCGAAGCTGCGCTACGGCTGAGCGCCGCCATGAGCGCTCGGGTGGATGAGGCGTTCGCAGCGGTCCCCCGCCGCGACTTCCTCCCGGCCTGGCAGCACCCGTTCGCCGGCATCGACCATGCGCTCGACATCGGATACGGCGTCACCAACAGCCAGCCCACCACGGTGCGCAACATGCTCGACCTGCTCGACCCCCAGCCCGGTGACCGGGTGCTCGACGTCGGGTCCGGCTCCGGCTGGACCACTGCCCTGCTCGCCCACCTGGTCGGCCCCACCGGATCGGTGGTCGGCGTGGAGCGGATCCCCGAGCTGGTGGCGTCGAGCCGGACCGCGCTGGCGCGGATAGTCCCTGATGAATCTGTCGTCGATCGGCCGGATTCTCGACAGGAACGTCAGGGACTATCGCCCTTTGCGCCCATCAGCGTGTTCCAGGCCGAGCCGGGGGTGCTGGGCTGGCCGGCGGAGGCGCCGTACGACCGGGTGCTGGTGTCGGCAGCGGCCCACGCCGTACCACCAGCACTCCTCGAACAATTGGCCGTCGGAGGAGTGCTGGTGGTGCCGGTCGAGGGGGTGATGACGCGGGTGGTGCTCTCACCGGAGGGACCGGTGGTGGAGCGGCACGGGCGCTACCTGTTCGTGCCCCTCATCGAGGACTGACCCCGACCGACGGGTCAGCCGACGCCGGCCTCGACGGCGGAGGTGACGGTGACGCCCTCGGCGAGCTCGACGATCTGCTCGTCGGTGAGGTCGATGGTCTCCCAGACCTGGACCATCACCAGGTGGTCGCCTTGGAAGTACCGCAGGGTGCGGGTCTCGCCAGGACCGCCGTCGAGCACGCCCGGCTCACCGTTCACGGTGACGTCGCGGCCGGCGCCGAGCTGCTGCGCCGCGTCCTGGGACTCGAGCATGATGACGACCTTGCCCTCGAAGCTCAGCGGGTGGGAGTCGTCGCCGGGCGTCGCGAGCGTGAGCACGAACGCGTCGGAACCCTGGAGGACGTAGCCCTCGGGCACCTTGGCGAGCTCGAAGCCTTCGGGCTGAGCACCGGTGTAGGCGATCAGGTCGATCGTGGTGCCCTGTCCGCGGCCGGGCTCGGACGACGACGGCCCGGCCAGCGATGGCGCCGGGTCGTCGCCGGCGTCGACGGCGACGACCACACCCAGCGCTGCGCCGACGCCGAGGGTGAGGCCGACTCCGGCGACCGCGGCCCGGCTGCGGCGTCGCCGGCCGAGGGCGGCGTGGGCGCGGGTGAGGTCGCCGGCGACGATGCCCTCGGTCGGGGAGGGGGCCGCGCCGTCGAGGCGGGCGAGGCGGTCGGTCAGGTCGTTCATCGGTGATCTCCTTCGAGGGTGGGTACGGCGAGGGCGGCGCGGAGCTTGTCGAGCCCGCGTGCGGTCTGGCTCTTGACGGTGCCGACGGAGCAGCCGAGCGCGTGCGCGGTGTCGTCGACGGACAGGTCGTGGACGTGGCGGAGGACCACGGCGGCGCGCATCCGCGGCGGGAGGCTCCCGAGCGCGGCGACGAGCTCAGCATCGAGGTCGTCGGAGGCGTGGACCGGGGCGGCGGTCTCGGGCACGGCGGCCGCGCTGTGCTCCCGACGGGTGAAGCCGCGGCGGTGGTGGTCGGCGGTGCAGTTGACGAGGGTACGGCGGGCGTAGGCGACCGGGTTCCCGGATCGCGCCCTGCTCCACGCGAGGTAGACCCGCACCAGCGCGGTCTGCACCAGGTCCTCGGCGAGGTGACCGTCGCCCGCGGTCAGCAGCCGCGCGGTCGTCATCAGTCCCCCGCGATGGGTGCGGACGAAGTCGGCGAACTCGCGGTCGCGGTCCCGGCTCACTCGGTTGCCCTCATGCCCCTTCAACGGATCGGGGGGCGCCCGGGGTTGCACGCGCCGCCGTACTCTTGCTGGCGTGAGCACCGCCCCGACCCTGACCGTGTCGACGGCTGCGCTCGACCTCTGCGCGGACCGGCCCCTGGTCGTGCTGACCGGCGCCGGGCTGTCGACCGACTCCGGCATCCCCGACTACCGCGGTCCGGGCGCGCCGGCGCGGATGCCGATGACCTTCCAGGAGTTCGTGTCCGGGCCGGCGGCCCAGCAGCGCTACTGGGCGCGGTCGCACCTCGGCTGGTCGCGGATGCGCCGGGCCGAGCCGAACGCCGGGCACCGCGCGGTCGCAACCCTCGGCGCCGAGCTGGTGATCACCCAGAACGTCGACGGCCTGCACGAGGCCGTCGGCACCCCGGCACTGATGGCGCTGCACGGCCGGATCTCCGACGTGGTCTGCCTCTCCTGCGGGGGTACGACGCCGCGAGCCTCCCTGCAGCAGCGGCTGGCCGAGCTCAACCCCGGGTGGGTGGAGCGGCACGCGGACGTCGCCAGCCGGCCGGACGGCGACGTCGAGCTCGACGACACGGACACGTTCGTGGTGCCCGGCTGCGAACCCTGCGGCGGTCCGCTCAAGCCGGACGTGGTGTTCTTCGGGGAGAACGTGCCCGTCGCCCGGGTCGGGCGGTGCTACGCCGCCGTCGACGGCCTGCTGGACTTCGGCGGGGTGCTGCTCGTCGCCGGATCCAGCCTCACCGTGATGAGCGGGTTCCGGTTCGTGCGCCGCGCGGCCAAGCTCGGCGTGCCGGTCGTGATCGTCAACCGCGGTCCCACCCGCGGGGACGAGCTGGCGTCGTACAAGGTCGACGCCGGCACGTCGGACTGGCTGCCGGAGCTGGCGGCTCGTCGGTCTACAGCCGCTTGACGAAGATGTGGTCGGCCGCCTCGGGGAAGATCTCGGCGGACTCACCACCGGAGCCGACCAGCACGCCATCGGCGGTGGCCTGGATCGTGATCGTCTTGTCGGGCAGCGCTCCGACCCGGCGCATGGCGCTCATCAGCGCCTCGTCCTTCTGCATCTCCTCGGAGATCCGTCGTACCAGCGCCCGGCCCGGCTCCTCGGCGGCGGCCTTCGACAGCGGCTCGACGTCGGACATGAACGCCTCGCCGAGGTTGAGCTCGCCCAGCTCGGCCAGCCCGGGGATCGGGTTGCCGTAAGGCGACTCGGTCGGGTGGTCGAGCAGCTCGAGCAGCCGTCGCTCGACCGTCTCCGACATGACGTGCTCCCAGCGGCACGCCTCCTCGTGGACGAGCTCCCAGTCGAGGCCGATGACGTCGGTGAGCAGCCGCTCGGCGAGCCGGTGCTTGCGCATCACCCGGGTGGCCAGCCGCTGGCCGTCCTCGGTGAGCTCGAGGTGGCGGTCGCCCTCGACGGTCAGCAGCCCGTCGCGCTCCATCCGGGCGACCGTCTGCGACACCGTCGGGCCGCTCTGGTGCAGGCGCTCGGCGATCCGCGCCCGGAGCGGCACGATGCCCTCCTCGACCAGCTCGTAGATGGTGCGGAGGTACATCTCAGTGGTGTCGATCAGGTCGCTCACACCCCCCATCCTCTCCCATCGCGCCAGCGGGTGCACGCAAGGTCGGCCGCCGTGGTCCGCCGATCTTTGGCAGGCTCTACGCATGACCTCCCTCGAGCCACTGACCGTGCCGGAGCACTTCCACGGACCGATCAGGTCGGGAAACGGGGGCTGGACCGCCGGTGCGCTCGCCGAACGGCTGGCGACGCCGCACCCGGGGCAGGCCGTTACGGTCGCCCTGCGGCTGCCCCCTCCGCTGGAGACCCCCCTCGACGTGACGCCGTCCGACGGCGGGCTCGTGGCCGCCCTCGCCGGCCGGACGGTGGCCGAGGCCCGGCTCGCCGATGCCGACCCGACACCGGTCCCGCCGGTGTCCCTGTCGGCGGCGGCCGACGCGGAGACGCGCTACAAGGGCCACCGGGACCACCCGTTCCCGTCGTGCTTCACCTGCGGTCCGGCCCGGGCGGAAGGCGACGGGCTGCGCATCTTCGCCGGTCCTGTCGCCGGCTCCGACGGGGTGGTGGCCGCCACCTGGACGCCGTACGACGTGAGCGTGCCCATCACCTGGGCGGCCCTGGACTGCCCCGGCGGCTGGGCGAGTGACATCGACGAGCGGCCGATGGTGCTCGGGACCATGACGCTGCGGCTCGACCACCTGCCGGTGACCGGCGAGCACTACGTGGTCGTCGGTGAGGTCCGTGGCAACGAGGGCCGCAAGACGTTCACCGCTTCCTCGCTGTACGACTACGACGGTGGGCTCCGCGCGACCGCTGAACACGTGTGGATCACGGTCGATGTCGAGAGCTTCGGGTGACGCGCTAGGGCGGTGACCCGCCCTCGCCGCCGAGGGCCTCGTTGTAACGGGCCAGGGTGCCGGCGAACGCGCGGATCTCGTCGGCGGCCCACTCCCCGAGCCGCTCGTCGAAGAACTTGCGCCGGTGCTCGGTGACGTCCTGGAACCGGCGGGCGCCCTCGGCGCTGACGCTGATCAGGGTGGCGCGGCCGTCGTCGGGGTCGGGCGTGCGGTCGACCAGCCCGAGGTCGACGAGGTGCTGGAGCTGGCGGCTGATCGCGCCCTTGTCGAGGTCGAACACGGTGGACAGCGCCGACGCCCGGATCGGGCCCTCGTCGAGCACGTAGCCGAGCATGAGGTACGACGCCGACTGCAGGTCGGGGTGCACGGCGCGCGCCCGCTCGGCGATCACCCGGCGTACCCGCCGGATGAGCACGCCGACCTCCTGCTCTACCTGGCGGAGCGCGTCGACGCGGTCCGGGTGCCCGTCCTCGCGCTTCGGGGTGGATGTCATCGGGACGCCTCCTCGAGGTCGCCGGTCGCCTGGGGGACGCCTCGACCGGACCGACGTTGGTCCGCAGCGGCGACTCCTTGATGAACAGCACGCACACCAAGGCAACCACGGCGAACGGCAGGGCGATGAGGAACAGGTGCCCGGTCGCGGTGCCCATCGCCGCCTCGTAGAGGGCCTGGACCTGGGTCGGCAGGGCATCGAGGTCGGGGATGTCTCCGGTGGAGTGCTCCAGGCCGGACAGCTGCTCGGGGCTCAGCTTGCCGTCGGCCGCCAGCGTGGCGATGCCGTCCTTGACCTGCGCGGAGGTCTGGTGGGCGAGCACCGCGCCGAGCGCCGAGACACCGATCGAGCCGCCCATCGAGCGGAAGAACGCGACCACGGAGCTGGCGGCGCCGAGGTCCTTCGGGTGAGCGGTGTTCTGCACGGCCAGCACGAGGTTCTGCATGGTGGCGCCGATGCCGAGGCCGACCACGAGCATGGAGCCGGCGACGACGGTCAGCGGAGTCTCCGCGTCGATGGTCGCCAGCAGCGCGAGGCCGATGATGACCAGCACGGTGCCGCCGACGAGGTAGCGCTTCCACAGGCCGGTCGCGGTGATCAGCCGTCCGGTCAGCGTGCTCGACACGAGGAGCCCGCCCACCATCGCGATCGACATCAGGCCGGCCTCGGTCGGTGTCATCCCGCGCGCCAGCTGGAAGTACTGACCGAGGTAGACCGTCGCGCCGAACATCGCCACGCCGATCATCACGGACGCTGCCGTCGCCAGCGCGATGGTGCGGTCCTTGAACAGCCGGAGCGGGATCACCGGCTCGCTCGCGACCCGCGCCTCGACGTACAACGCCGTCGCGACGAGCGCGAGTCCTCCGCCGACCATGAGCGCCGTCGTTCCCGACAGCCAGGCGAAGTCGGTGCCGGCCAGCGACACCCACACCAGGATCACGCTGACCCCGGCCATGATCAGCGTCGCGCCGACGTAGTCGATCGAGACGTCGTCACGGCGCAGGACGGGCAGGTGCAGCGTCTTCTGCAGTACGACGAACGCGAGCACCGCGATCGGGAGACCCACGAAGAAGCAGCCCCGCCAGCCCAGCGGGCTGTCGACGATCACGCCGCCGAGCAGCGGTCCGCTGACCGTGGCCGTCGCGAACACCGCGCCGATGTAGCCGCTGTAGCGGCCTCGCTCCCGCGGCGACACCATCGACGCGATCACGACCTGCACCAGCGCGGTCAGGCCGCCGATGCCGAGCCCCTGGATCGCGCGGGCGCCGATCAGGACGCCCATGTTCGGCGCGAAGGCAGCGACCAGCGAGCCCAGCGAGTAGATGACGAGGGCCGCCTGGACGAGCAGCTTCTTGCTGGTCAGGTCGGCGAGCTTGCCCCAGATCGGAGTGGTCGCGGTCATCGTCAGCAGGGTGGCGACCACGACCCAGGTGTAGCCGGTCTGGCTCCCTTGGAGGTCGGTCACGATCGCCGGCAGCGCGTTGGTGACGACGGTGCTCGACAGCATCGCCACGAACATCGCGAGCAGCAGCCCGGTCAGGGCCTCCATGATCTCGCGGTGCGACATCTGGCCGTGCTGCTCGGCGGCGGCTGGCTGGGTCACGCTGGCGTCGCCTCGGTCCACTCGGATGATTGGTTGCTAGAGTCAACCATATTCGAGATTGGTTGACGTCGTCAACTTGTCACCGCTACTCGAGACGCCGTGAGCGGAGGATCGCGGGCGACCGAGGGCACCGGGTCTCGATACGCCCGTCGCCTACTCGACCTCCCACCCCGGTCTCCGGCCTCGCAGGCTCGGCCGGAGGGGTGTGAAAACGCCGGCGACCCGCAGGCGTGGTCCGGGAGGACCGCACCGGGGGACGTGCCCGGTTCACCTGCGGGTCGGGTGGCTGCTGTGGATTGGCCGGCAGCCCGGCTTCAGAGATCGGGGTGATCCCACCCCGTCGCTGGGGTCGCCTAACCGGCAACCACCTCACGCGTCCTATAGGAATACATTCCTCGGATCACCTCCTTTCTCGTGTACGAAGAAGGTAGGTCGCCGATGGTCAGAAACAAAGTGATTTAGACCCAGTCAGACCCCAGCCGCGGCGAACTGGGCTGCGTGCAGCCGGGCGAAGGCACCGTCCCGCTCGAGCAGCTCGGCGTGCGACCCCTGCTCGACGATCCGGCCGTGCTCCATGACCAGGATCAGGTCGGCGTCGCGGATGGTCGACAGCCGGTGCGCGATGACGAACGACGTCCGGTCGGTCCGCAGCGCCGCCATCGCGTGCTGCAGCAGCAGCTCGGTGCGGGTGTCGACCGACGACGTCGCCTCGTCGAGGATCAGCAGGGCCGGCTGGGCGAGGAACGCCCGCGCGATCGTGACCAGCTGACGCTCACCGGCGGAGAGGTTCGAGCCCTCGTCGTCCACGCGGGTGTCGTAGCCCTCGGGCAGCGAGTGCACGAAGCGATCGACGTACGTCGCCCGCGCGGCCTCGCGGATCTCCTCCTCGGTCGCGTCGGGCCGGCCGTAGGCGACGTTGTCGCGGATCGTGCCCTCGAACAGCCAGGTGTCCTGGAGCACCATGCCGATCCGGCTCCGGAGGTCCGCGCGCGGCATCGCCGTGATGTCGACGCCGTCGAGGGTGATCCGGCCGGCGTCGAGCTCGTAGAACCGCATGATCAGGTTGACCAGCGTGGTCTTGCCCGCGCCCGTCGGCCCGACGATCGCGACCGTCTCGCCCGGCCGGGCGACCAGGGACAGGTCCTCGATCAGCGGCTCGGCCGGGTCGTAGGAGAAGGACACACCCTCGAAGCGAACCTCGCCAGCCTCGTCGGTCGAGGAGGCCATCGGCTGGCGGGTGGCACGGTCACCTTGCGGTGGTGGCGTCACGAGACCCTTGTCCGACACCTCCTCCTCGGCGTCGAGCAGCTCGAAGACGCGCTCAGCGGAGGCGACACCGGACTGCAGCAGGTTGGCCATGGAGGCGATCTGGGTGATCGGCTGGGTGTACATCCGCGAGTACTGGATGAACGCCTGCACCTCCCCCAGCGTCATCGTGCCGCTGGTCACCCGGAGGCCGCCGATCACGGCGATCACGACGTAGTTGAGGTTGCCGATGAACATCATCACCGGCATCACCAGGCCACTGACGAACTGCGCGCGATAGGACGACTCGTAGAGCTGCTCGTTGGCCTCGGCGAACTCCGCCTCGACCGCCTTCCGGCGGCCGAACACGGTCACCAGCGCGTGCCCGGAGATCGCTTCCTCGACCTGCCCGTTGAGCCGGCCGGTCTGGCGCCACTGGTTGATGAACTGGCTCTGCGAGCGCTTCATGATCTGGCCGGTCACGACCATCGCGAGCGGCACCGAGACCAGTGCGATCATCGCGAGCAGCGGCGAGACCCAGAACATCATCCCGAGCACGCCGACGACGAGCATCAACGACGTGAGCAGCTGGCTCATCGTCTGCTGGAGGTTCTGCGCGACGTTGTCGATGTCGTTGGTGACCCGGCTGAGCAGCTCGCCGCGCGGCTGCCGGTCGAAGTACGACAGGGGCAGCCGATGGATCTTCTCCTCGACGTCCGACCGCATCCGGCGGACGGTCTCCTGCACGACGTCGTTGACCAGCCAGCCCTGCAGGAAGCCGAGCACCTGGCCGACGACATAGATCGCGAGCACCAGCAACAGCACCTGCCCGACCTCGCCGAAGTCGACGCCCTGCCCGGGCACGATGTCGAGGCCGCGCAGGAAGTCGGCGAGCTGGTGGTCGCCGCGCCCCTCGGCCGCGGCGACGGCGTCGGCCTTGGTGGTCCCCTCGGGCAGCTGCTCGCCGACGAAGCCGTTGAAGACGATGTCGGTGGCCTTGCCGAGCAGCCACGGCCCGACGGCGACGGAGGCAACGCTGCCGGCGGCCAGCAGGAGCACGGCGACCGCCCGCCAGCGTGCCGGCCGCAGCAGCCCGAGCAGCCGCCGGCCGGAGGCCCGGAAGTCGTGGGCCTTCTGGCCCACCATGCCGCCGCCCATCGGGCCACGGCCGAACCCGGGCCCCTGCACGACCCGCTCGGTCTGCTTCAAGGTGTCGGGCTTCGTGGCGGTCATGTTTTTGGGGTCCCCGCGGAGTTGTTTGGGGGATTGAAGGTGCGGGTTCCCTCCAGAGTGCGGACCGATTGGAGGAGAAGAACTCCGTGGGGTATTCATGCTGCTGCTCCGGCGATGATGCCCTGACTGGCGGCGATCTCCCGGTAGGTCGGATTGTCGTCGAGCAGCTGGTCGTGGGTGCCGCGGCCGACGACCCGGCCGTCCTCGAGCACGAGGATCTCGTCGGCGTCGCGGATGGTGGCGATGCGTTGCCCGACGATGACGATGGCGGCGTCACCGGCCGCGACCACCTCGGCCCGGAGCGCCGCCCGCAGCCGCGCGTCGGTCGCGACGTCGAGCGCAGAGAACGCGTCGTCGAAGAGATAGATCTCGGGTCGCTTCACCAGTGCCCGCGCGATCGCCAGCCGCTGCCGCTGGCCGCCGGAGACGTTCGTGCCGCCCTGGGCGATCGGCGCCTCCAGCTGCTCCGGCATCGCCCGCACGAAGTCGGCCGCCTGGGCGACCTCGAGCGCCCCCCACAGCTCGTCGTCGGAGGCGTCGGGACTGCCGTAGCGCAGGTTGGAGGCCACCGTGCCGGTGAAGAGGTAGGCGCGTTGCGGGACCAGGCCGATCCGCGACCAGAGCAGCTCGGGATCCAGGTCGCGCACGTCGACGCCGTCGACGAGGACCCGGCCCGTCGTCGCGTCGAGCAGCCGGGGGACCAGGTTGACCAGCGTCGTCTTGCCGGCACCCGTCGATCCGATCACGGCGACCGTCCGGCCGGGCCGCACCGACACCGAGACCCCGTCGAGCACGGGCGCCTCCGCCCCGGGGTAGGTGAAGCCCACGTCCTCGAGATCCAGGTGACCGGCGAGCGAGACCTCCCGCACCGGGTCGACCGGCGGTGCGATCGAGGAGTCGGTGTCGATCACCTCGGCGATCCGGTCGGCGCTGACCGATGCCCGCGGCACCATCATCAGCATGAACGTGCCCATCATCACCGACATCAGGATCTGCATCAGGTAGGCGAGGAACGCCGTCAGCGCGCCGACCTCCATCTGCCCGTTGTCGACCCGGTGGCCGCCGAACCAGATGACGCCGACGCTCGCGACGTTCGACACCACCATCACCAGCGGGAACATCGCGGCCATCCAGCGACCGGCACGCACCGACATCGCGGTGAGGTCGTCGTTGGACGCGGCGAACCGCTTCGTCTCGTGCGGCTCCCGGACGAACGCCCGGACCACCCGGATGCCGGTGATCTGCTCGCGGAGCACACGGTTGACGTCGTCGAGCCGCTCCTGGACCGAGCGGAACGCCGGGATCATCTGCGAGACCACGACGCCGATGCAGACGAACAGCACCGGCACGACCGCGACCACCAACCAGGAGAGCCCGAAGTCCTCCCGCATCGCCATCACGACGCCGCCGACCATCATGATCGGGATGGTCACCGCCATCAGGCAGGTCATCATCGCCAGCATCTGCACCTGCTGGACGTCGTTCGTCGCCCGCGTGATCAGTGACGGTGCGCCGTACGACGCCACCTCGCGGCTCGAGAAGGTGCCGATCCTCCCGAACACGGCGGCGCGCAGGTCGCGACCGCACGCCATCGCTGCCTGGCTGCCGTACCACGCCGACGACATCGAGCAGGCGGCCTGCACCAGCGCGACGACGAGCATGACCGCCCCGACGCGGACGATGTAGCCGGTGTCACCCTGGGCGACGCCGTTGTCGATGATGTCGGCGTTGAGGCTCGGCAGGTAGAGCATCGCGACCGTCGCCGTGAACTGAAGGACGACGATCGCCGACAGCCAGCCGCGGTAGGGCGAGAGGTACTCGCGGAGGAGTCGCATCAACACGATCCGTCGTTCCTCTCGACTCGTTCGACGCCGCGCAGGACGGTGTCGACGATCTCCTCAGGGGTGAGCAGGTTGCCGTCCGCGATCTCCCGGTGGGAGCCCGCGAAGGTCAGCAGCCGCCACACGTGCAGCACCCGCTCAGGAGGGAGCGCGAGGCGGTCGGCGTCCGGCTCGATGAGCGCGAGCAGGCGGCGGCGTACCTCCTCCAGGCCACGGACAATCTCGGGCCGGCCGTGGAGGTGCTGCGGCGGCCCGACGGCGCCCAGGGCCCGCATGAGCTGGAAGATCGCCAGGAACCGCTGCTGGAGGATCGTGGTCATCGCGAGCATCCGGTCGCGCAGCGGGAGCGCCGGGTCGATGTCGTCGAGGCGCTCGAGGACGTCGCCGGGCTCGAAGGCGCGGGCGATCGTGGCGTCGATGAGGTCGTCCTTGGAGGCGAACGCGCGGAAGATCGTGCCCTCCGCGACCCCGGCCGCCTCGGCGATGAGCCGGGTGGTGACGGCGCGTCCGTGCTCGTAGAGCAGCGGTCGGGTGGCCCGGATCAGGGCCTCCCGCCGGTCCTCGGGCGGGAGCGGCGCGGCGCGGGGCGGCATGGCCCCAAGAGTAAGTGAGTGAGTGCTCACTCACAAGTGGACGCGGCCGAGGGGGTGACTATCCGATTGCCCTTCCTGGGCCCGAGCGCCGACGATCAGGCATGGCCGTCGAGATCCGCGAACCCGACCTGTCGTCGTACGAACCGCTCGTCCAGCTGCGGGTGGACCGCCTGCCGCGGGTACGACGAGCGCAGGCCGAGTGGCCGTTCGTCCACGCCGAGGAGATGGCCTACCTCGATTTCCGAGCGGCGTACGACGGAGGCGCGCTGGTCGGGTGGGCGAACGCCCTGCGCGGCCGGTGGTTCCCCCCGGGCATCGCCATGATCAGTGTCACCGTGGCGCGGCAGCACGAGCGGCGAGGGGTCGGCGGCGCGCTCTACCGCACCCTGCTCGCATCGCTGCCACCCGAGATCGAGACGATCGGCGCAGCTATCGACGACGCGGAGACCGAGTCTCTCGACATCGCCCGCACGCACGGGTTCGAGGTCACCCAGCACGGCATTGAGTCCGAGCTGGAGCTGGTCGACCTGCCCGAGCCGCAGCCGGGCGCGGGTGTCACCCTGGAAGACGTGTCGTCGCTCGAGTTCCCCGACGAGGATGCCGTCGAGGCGCTGCTCCGCGACAGCCAGACCAACCCCGAAGCCGCCGAGGGGTTCGTCAGCACGCTCGGCAGCTTCCGCGAGATCTCCGCGAAGGCGGAGCACGGGATCGCGGCCCTCGCCCGGGTCGACGGGGCGCCGGCCGCGATCATCATCGGCGACATCGAGCAGGGCGTCCTCGGCATCGCCTACACCGGCGTGGGGCGTGCCTACCGCGGTCGGGACCTGGCGTTCACGCTCAAGCAGTACGGGCACGTGCTCGCCGCAGAGGCGGGTGCCACCGTCTGCCACACCATGAACGAGGAGAGCAACGTCGGCATTCGGCGCATCAACGCCAAGCTCGGCTACCAGGTCGTCGGCGGCGCCTACCGGCTGCGCGCTCGCCGCGAGCTGGTCGGCTGAGCGAGGATCAGCGCATGGAGATCGTGACGCCCGACCCGACGACGTACGACGCGATGCTCGACCTCCAGCTCGCGCGGATGCGTCGTTGGGAGCGGGCGGCGACGGCCGGTCTCTTCACGCAGGTCGACATCTGGGCGTTCCGCAACTTCCGCGCGGCGTACGCCGGCGACGAGCTCGTCGGCTGGGGCTTCACCGCGCGCCCGCACGTGTTTCCGCCGGACTGGGCGGTCCTCTCGGTCACGGTGGCCGCTGCTCACGAGGGCGGCGGCATCGGCAGCGCGCTGCGCGCGGAGCTGACGACGACCCTCCCGGACGCCGCCGCCACGCTCGTCGCCCTGGTCGACGACCTCGACGAGCGCGCCCTGTCGGTCGCGAAGCACTGGGGCTACGCGGTCGGGCAGCACGGGATCAACTCGACGCTGGACCTGGTCGACCTCCCGGAGCCGGAGCTGCCGGCGGGCGTGACGATCGAGGACGCCACCGGTCTCGAGTTCCCGGACGAGGAGGCGGTCGACGCGATGATCGTCGACAGCCAGACCAACCCCGAGGCGGTCGAGAACGGCATCCGCGCGCGGCTGGCGGACGCGCGGGTCGAGCAGGCCGAGCTCGAGCACCCGTTCGCCGTGCTCGCCCGGGTGGACGGCGCGCCGGCCGCGATCATCACCGGCGAGATCAAGGACGGCGTCCTGCTCATCCACTACACCGGCGTCGGCCAGGCCTTCCGAGGTCGCAACCTCGGCCTGCTCCTCAAGCAGGCGGCCCATCTCCAGGCGGCCGCGTCCGGCGCGACCCGGAGCTACACGACCAACGAGGCCGGCAACGCCGGCATCCGCCACATCAACGCGAAGCTCGGCTACCAGGTCGTCGCCGGCGACTACCGGGTCCGGCGAGCGCGCTGAGCGCCCGGTAGCCCGCGCCCGGTCATCCGGACGGATGAATTGCGGGATCGGGGCGATCGAATTATCAGGATCGGTTCCCAGCGGGCCGGCACCGTCCTACCGTTGTGCGCACGGGGGAGGACCGGAACCAAGGCGCCCAACATGACCGTCCTCGAGATGAGCCACTACGGCTGCAACACCCTGCGTCGCCTGCGCCGAGAAGCACGGCTCATCGACCCGACATGGACGCCGGACCTGGCTCCCGCCTTCGAGATCGACCGGTGCGCGGCGACACCGACGCTGATGACCGGGGACCTGCCCGACCTCACCCTGGACGACCTGGTCAGCATCTCTCCGCTGCCGGCGGCGGCCGCCCTCCACGCCTTGCGCGACGTCGCGGCCACGCTCGAGGCGATGCACGACCGCGGCCTCGCCCACGGCGACGTGCGGCCGTCCACCGTCTTCATCCTTCCCGACGGACGCTCGGCGCTCGCCAGGCCCCGGGCGGCCGACCGCGAGCCGGACCGGCCGACCGATGCCCACGACTTCGCGGTCCTCGCCTTCGAGCTGCTCACCGGCGTCCACCCGCTCTTACCGCGCGACGCGGTGGCGATGGCGAGCTCGCTCCCGATGTTGCCGAGGGCGGCGGCGGACGTGCTCGAGCTCACCCTCACCATCGACCCCGACCGGCGCCCGCTGCCGCACGCGCTGATGGTGGCGCTCGACGCCATCCCGGCCGAGGACTGGCCGACCAACGGACTGCACCGGCCGCCGTCGCAGCCGCCCGCGCCGGCACCCGTCGCCACCACTCCCCCGCTGTCCCCACCGGAGCGGCCGGCCCCCGCTCGTCTCGCGCCGCCCGTCGAGCCGGCTTCCGCCGAGCCGCCGCCCGCCGAAGAGCCACCCGCCGACGAGCGGCCTGTCCCCGACCGACCGGTCGGGCCGAGACCGATCGAGGTCAGGATCGTCCCGCCGCCGGTGAGAAGGAGCCTGTTCCGGCGGATCCTCGGGCCGTTCGTGATCTTCCTCGGCCTGACGACCGTCTTCACGGGGGGCGCTGCGGGCGCCTGGCTGCTCTTCGCCCCCAGCCCGTCCGCGAGCGACCCGGCCGCGGACCCGCCGCACGTGCGCCGGATCTCGCTGTCGGTCACGCCGCCGCAGGCGCTCTGCCCGTACGCCGCGCTGCACGTCACCGCGACGATCGTCGCCGACGGGGGTCCGGGAGATCTCGAGCTGCGCTGGCGGCTCCCCGACGGCAGTGACGCCGACCCGCAGTCGTTCACCGTCGACGGCGGGAGGACCGTGCTGCGCGCGGCGATCGACCTCACCCTGACCGGTCGCGAGCAGCTGATCGGGGAGGTCGTCGCCGTGGTCAATGGAGCCCGGGCATCCGCGCCGATCCGCTACCTGTGCCCGGGCGCGGTCGATGACCAGAGGGACCGGTCCCGCGCCATCTAGACGAGTAACTCCAAGGGATCGCGCGAGCGAGCGGCGCTCAGCGCCGCGCTGGCAAGGCGCCGATGCGAAGGCAGACTGGACGTCTTTCGAGCGTCGGCAACGCCGCCAGCGCGGATGATGAGCGTCGCGCAGCGTGCGAGACCTTGGAGTTACTCGTCTAGTGCGTCACGGAGCCAGGCGCTCGAGCACCCAGCCCGCCGCCGTACGGCGGTAGCGCAGCCGGTCGTGCATCCGGCCGGGCCGTCCCTGCCAGAACTCGAACGTCTCGGGGCGCACCCGGTAGCCGCCCCAGTCCGCCGGCACCGGCACCTCGGCGCCGGCGTACCGCGCCTCCGCCTCCGCGAACCGTGCGTCCAGCTCCGCGCGACCGGCGACGACCTGCGACTGCGGTGACGCGTGGGCGCCGAGCCGGCTGCCCCGCGGCCGCGCGGAGAAGTACGCCGACACCTCGTCGTCGGTCAGCCGCGACGCGACGCCCTCGATCCGCACCTGGCGCTCCAGCGGGTGCCACGGGAAGAGCAGCGCACAGCGTGGCTCGTGCGCCAGGTCGCCGCCCTTGCGCGAGGCGGTGTTGGTGAAGAACGCGAACCCGTCGTAGGAGAGGCCCTTGAGCAGCACGGTCCGGGCGGCTGGCTGGCCGTCGGGCGAGACGGTCGCGACGATCATCGCGTTCGGCTCGTGCAGGTGCGCTGCCTCGGCGTCGGCGAACCAGCGGCGGAACATCACCAGCGGGTCCGAGTCGGCCATGGCCTCGTCCAGCCCGGCCGCGCCGTACTCCCTGCGGAGCGTGGCCAGGTCGGGCTCGTCAGCACCAGGCATAGGCCGACCGTAGTCGGTGCGGCAGAATGCCGGTGATTCTCTCAAGTCGAAGGAGACTGCGGATGCCTGAGGTACACCACGGACTGGAAGGCGTCGTCGCGTTCGAGACGCAGATCGCTGAACCCGACAAGGAGGGGTCCGCACTCCGCTACCGCGGCGTCGACATCGAGGACCTGGTGGGTCGGGTGCCCTTCGAGAACGTGTGGGGCCTCCTCATCGACGGCAGCTACTCCCCAGGGCTGGCGCCCGCCGAGCCCTACAACTTGCCGGTGCACACCGGCGACGTCCGGGTCGACGTCCAGGCCGCGGTCGCGATGCTCGCGCCGGCGTTCGGCTTCGGCCAGACCTACGACATCAGCGACGAGCAGGCCCGCGAGGACCTCGGCCGGGTGGCCGTGATGGTGCTCTCGTACGCCGCGCAGTCGGCCCGCGGGCTCCACCAGGCGGTCGTCCCCCAGCGTGCGGTCGACGAGGGGACGACGCTGGCCGAGAAGTTCCTGATCCGCTGGAAGGGCGAGGCCGACCCCAGGCACGTCAAGGCGATCGACGCCTACTGGAGCAGTGCCGCGGAGCACGGCATGAACGCCTCCACGTTCACTGCGCGGGTGATCACCTCGACCGGCGCCGACGTCGCCGCAGCGTTCTCAGGCGCGATCGGCGCGATGAGCGGACCTCTTCACGGCGGGGCGCCGTCGCGGGTGCTCGGGATGATCGAGGACGTCGAGAAGTCCGGCGACGCACGTGCCTACGTCAAGGGCCTGCTCGACTCCGGCGAGCGGCTGATGGGCTTCGGCCACCGCGTCTACCGCGCCGAGGACCCGCGCGCCCGGGTGCTGCGCCGCACCGCCCGCGAGCTCGCCGCGCCGCGCTACGAGGTCGCCGAGGCGCTCGAGCAGGCCGCTCTCGCCGAGCTCCGCGAGCGCCGTCCCGACCGGGTGCTGGAGACCAACGTGGAGTTCTGGGCGGCGATCGTCCTCGACTTCGCCGAGGTGCCTGCCCACATGTTCACGTCGATGTTCACCTGTGCCCGCACCGGCGGCTGGTCGGCGCACATCCTCGAGCAGAAGCTCACCGGCCGGCTGATCCGTCCCTCGGCGATCTACACCGGGCCCTCCGCGCGCAAGGCCGACGAGGTCGACGGCTGGAACGCGGAGTGGGCGAGGTAGGAGCCCGCGCTGCCGCTGTTGGGTCACCACCTCTGGCAGCGGGTTACGGGTCGCGGGTGGTTGCGACCGACAGGGCTTTGGACGGGGAGCGGAGGGCCGCTGGTTGCGGGCCGCGTCCGGCTCACGGTGGGTTCGGAAGCGCCGCTGGTCGAGGAGGTCGCGCTGTGACCGTCTCGCGACCCCCTGGCCTCTGTGCCCTCGCTGCGGCCCGCAGGGGTTGCGACCGACAGGCTTTGGACGGGGAGCGGAGGGCCATTGGTTGCGGGCCGCGGCCGGCTCACGGTCTGGCGAGCGATCGGTGGTCGAGGAGGTCGCGCTCGCGACCCTCTCGCGACCCCTCTGTCCGCCGGTTGCGCGCCGCGGATGGTTGCGACCGACAGGCTTTGGACGAGGACGCGGAGGGCTGTCGATTCCTCGCCGCGGCCGGCTCACGGTGGTACGCCCCGGCCGCTGGTTGAGGTGCGAGGCGCGCTAGCGCCGAGCCTCGAAACCAAGCCGCCCGGACCACCTTCCGTCCACAACCCAAGAACGGCGGATCGCCTGTCCACAGGGGGGTTCTGAGCGTTTCGTTGTGTCGGAGGGTCGGGGTTGAATAGGCCTCATGGATCTCGGGACCGCACCCCTCTTCGACCTCGCCGCACCGGCGGTGACCCAGGTCGCCGAACCCGCGGTCCGCACCCGGTCCCAGGCGCTGCTGGCCAGCATCAAGCAGCGCCGCACGGTCATTGCCGATCAGGAGATCGCCACCGTCCGCGAGATCGCCGAATGGGCTGCCGAGCATGTCGTGGCCGAGGACGCGGCGGATGTGGCGACGTTGACCGAGCGGGGTCTGGACACCGGGCTCCCGCTGGCCGGGCCCGGCGCACCGCTGATCAGTGACTTCGCGGTGATGGAGCTCTCCGCGTTGTTGGGGCGGTCGCTGGACTCGGGGCGCAGCTACGTCGGCCAGGTCCTCGAGCTCGCCCACCGCCTCCCCAAGACCTGGACCCGCCTCCTCGACGGGCAGGTGCCGGTGTGGAAGGCACTCCGGGTCGCCGACGCCACCCGCCTCCTACCGCAGAATGCTGTCGGGTTCGTCGACACCCACCTGGCACCGTTCGCGCACGGGGTCACCTGGGCGCAGGTCGACCGGCTGGTCGAGGAAGCCCTCGTGCGGTACGACCCGAATGCTGCGGAGGAACGGCGCCGGGAGTCCCGGGACCACCGACACGTCCACACCGGTCTGGACCGGGTCGGCTACAACGGCACCGCCCAGGTCGACGCCACCCTGGACGCCGCGGATGCCCTCGACCTCGAACACGCGATCGCCCGCCGCGCCAAGCTCGCCGGCCAGCTCGGCGACACCGACACCCTGGACATCCGGCGGGCCAAAGCACTCGGGGAGATCGCCCGGGAGGACCTGGTCCTCGACCTCGAGGTCGCCGACCCCGACTCCGGAGAGATCACTAGGACCATTCCCGGGCGGAAGACCGAGCTCACTCTCCACCTCTCCGCCACCGACCAGACCGTGGGCCGGTTCGGCAACACCCGCACCCCCATCTCGGTGGAGCAGGTCAAGGAATGGCTCAACACCCCCCACACCACTGTGATCGTGCGGCCGGTGGTCGACCTCGCCGGCCACCAACCGGTCGACTCCTATGAGATCCCCGACCGGATCCGCCGCCAGGTCACCGGACGCGACCACCACTGCGGCTTCCCCTACTGCACCAAACCCGCCGAAGCCTGCGACCTCGACCACATCACCCCCCACGCCGGCGGCGGGCCGACCTGCGCCTGCAACCTCTCCCCGGCCTGCCGCGGCCACCACCGGTACAAAACCTCGGGCCGAACCAGCTACCGGATGCTCACCCCCGGCACCTACCACTGGACCCTCCCCACCGGGACCTACCTGGTCGACCCCACCGGCACCCACCAACTCACCGCCACACCGCCGCCCGAGGACTAGCTACCCCGCCCCACACCCCGCCACCGGCGGGGCCAAAGGCACGTCCGCGTGCCGTGGCCGTGGTCGATACGGTGACGCCATGGATGTCGGCGACCGCATCGCGGTGTCGGACGGCGCGGCGCCGGTGCTGACGACCGAGCGACTCCGTCTCGAGCCCGTCGGCGACCACCATCTCGAGTTCCTGGTGGAGCTCAACGCGGACGCCGAGGTGATGCGCTACATCTGCGGCCGCGGACGTACCGCCGCCGAGACGGCGGACGAGTGGCTGCTGCGTCGCGGCCCGCAGTCCGACGTCGCGCGCGGGCTGGGCTACTGGGCCGGCTTCACCGATGCCGGATTCGTCGGCTGGTGGTCCGCCAGCTCGTTCACTGGGCGGCCGGACCTCGCGGGCCTCGGCTACCGCCTGCGGCGAGCGGCTTGGGGCACCGGTCTGGCGACCGAGGGCGCCCGCGCGATGGTGGCCTACGCCTTCACCGTGCCGGGCGTCGAACGGGTCGTGGCCTCGACCATGGCTGTCAACGCTGCCTCCCGCCGGGTGCTCGAGAAGGCCGGCCTGAGGCACGTCGACACGATCTACGAGGAGTGGCGCGATCCGCTGCCGGGCTCCGAGCTCGGCGAGGTCGTCTACGAGATCCTCCGCCCGGGCGGACCCGGGCCCGATCCGTCGAGGTGACGGTCAGCGCCGGCTGACGTACCAGGAGGTCTCTCCTCGCGCCGCCTTCCGGGTGAGCGAGATGTGCACGTGGTCGCGGTGACGAAGAGTCGGCGAGCAGGTCCGGATCCGACGACAGCTCGAGCTCTTGTAGGGCTCGGCTTCGTAGCCGTCCCACGCCGAGTACATGTGGTCGTTCCAGATGACGTACATGACGCCCATCCGGCGGGCGCGGGCGTCGGTGTTGCCCGCCTTGTCGGTTGCGAAGAGGTGACGCAGGAACTGGCGTACCCGCTCTCGGTCGGCTGCCTTGGTCGCCGACACCGACCAGTCGAACGCCCGCCCCTCGTGGTGCTCGGACGTACCGTGCCGCCGGCACGAACGCGAGATCCCGCCGAAGCCGCCGCCGTACCTGCGCACGATCCAGCGCCCCAGCATGGCGGTGCCGGGCTTCGCGTGCGGCGCGCACCGGGTGGCCGGTTGGTACGACGGATAGTCCTCGATGGGCGTCGACGCCACGGCCGCCGGGAGGGCGCAGGCAACCGTCGTCACGACGGCAAGCAGCGGGGAGAGGATTCGAGCGTTCATCAGGCGCCCCACCGTAGGTCGGGTGGACGGCGGCGTCAGGGGATCGCCGGAGGTCAGTACGAAAGGCCGGACTCGATAGCCCAAACGACCAGTTGAGCTCGGTCGCGCGCACCTAGCTTCACCATCGCCCGGCTGACGTGGGTGCGGACGGTGTCCGGACTCACCACCAGCTCGTCGGCGATCTCGGCGTTCGACCGGCCGGTGGCGACCCAGCCGAGGATCTCCCGCTCGCGCTCGGTCAGGTCGTCGATCCGCGGGTGCGGCCGGGTGGCCGGGCGGGAGCCGAAGTGCTGGATCACGGTGCGGGTGACCGACGGCGCCAGCAGCGAGCCGCCGTCGGCGACGGCCCGGATCGCGCCCAGGAGGTCGGCCGGCTCGGCGTCCTTGAGCAGGAAGCCGCTGGCGCCGTGCCGGAGCGCCTCGAAGACGTACTCGTCGAGCTCGAACGTCGTCAGCATCACCACCCTCACGTCCCGGAGGTCCGGGTCCGCGGTCACGTCGGCGAGCAGCTCGAGACCGTCGCGGACCGGCATCCGGATGTCGCAGAGCACCACGTCGGGCCGGGTACGACGCAGCATGCCGAGGGCTTCCCGGCCGTCCCCCGCCTCCCCGGCCAGCTCGAGATCGGGCTCGGCGTCGATGAGGGTCGCCAGGCCCATCCGCACCAGGGGCTGGTCGTCGACGAGCGCCACCCGGATCGTCATCCGGGCAGCTCCGCGACGACTTCGAACCCGCCGCCCGCGACCGGCCCCGCCCGGAGCGAGCCGCCGAGCGCGGTCACCCGCGCGCGCATCCCGCTGATGCCCATGCCCTCATCCTGCACCGCGCCGCCGCGCCCGTCGTCGCGCACGGCCAGCACCACCCGGTCGACCCCGCGGGTCCACTCGACGGTCGCGCTGGTGGCGGCCGCGTGCCGCAGCACGTTGGTGAGCGCCTCCTGCACCACGACGTAGGCGACCTGGGCGACCGGGTCGGGCAGCTGACCGGGGCCCCCCGCGACGTCGACACGCAGGCCCGCGGCCCGCACCCGCTCGAGCAGGGCGGGCAGGTCCTCCAGCCCGGCGGACGGTCGACGTGGAGCGCTCCCCGCCATCGCCGCCAGCTCCGATCGCAGCGCCTCGAGCGACTCCCGGCTGGTGTCCCGGATCGCCTCGAGGCTGGCCCGAGCCTTCGCCGGGTCCCGGTCGAGGACGTGCAGCGCCACGCCCGCCTGCATCGCGATCACGGCCAGCCCGTGTCCGACACCGTCGTGCAGGTCCTGCGCCATCCGGAGCCGCTCCTCGGTGACGGTCCGCTCGGCCCGTTCGGCACGCGCCTCGAACCGGTTGCGGGTCGCGGTCGCGACGGCGCCCGCGGCCATGACGATCCCGAGCATGCCGACGACCTGCCACAGGCTCTTGTGCGGCTCGTCGGACCACCACAGCCACCGCAGCCACAGTCCGGTCCCCATCAGGGCACAAGCCGCGAGCGCGGGAGGCAGCCACGACCGCACCGGCACCGCGGTCGCGACCATGAACGTCACCGTCGGCAGCGCCAGGAAGATCGGGCCGTCGCTGTAGCCTGCGGCGAAGTACAGCCCGCAGAGCGCACCGGAGATCGGGAGCGCAGCGACCGCTCGGCGACCGGTCAGGCCGGGAAGCACCGCCGGTGCCGCTGCCAGCACCGCGAGCAGCACCCCGCCGAACACCGGGTAGTCCAGGTCGGAGCGCCGGTTGGTGGCCGCCGTCCCCAGGAGCACGATCACCAGGACCGCCCACGGCCACCACGACCGGTGGGCGCGCGAGAGGTCGGCCGCGGTCAGGTGGGACATGACAGCGAGGCTAGACCGGCTCCTCCGGTCCGTCGTACGGCGCGGGGAGCGGTCGCCGTACGCAGAACCGCGTAGCCGGGAGCCGCGCGACGACGGACGCGCTGCGGCCGCGCCGACGGCACGGTGGAGCCATGGACCGCCAAGAGATGAGAACTAGCCAGACCCCCGTGGTCACCACCGAAGCGCTGACGAAGAGGTACGGCGATCGCGTCGCCGTCGACAACGTCAGCATGACCGTGCGGCGCGGCGAGGTGTACGGCTTCCTCGGCCCCAACGGGGCCGGCAAGACCACCACGCTGCGGATGCTGCTCGGGTTGGTCCGGCCCACCGCCGGTTCCGCGAGCATCCTGGGACGCCCCGCCGGGCGCCCCCACCCCGACCTCAGGGTCGGCGCCCTGATCGAGGGACCCGGCTTCCATCCCTACCTGTCCGGACGCGACAACCTGCGCACGGTCGCCCGGTTCCGCGGGTTCGCCGACGCGGAGGTGGAGCGCGTGCTCGAGCGGGTCGACCTGGCAGGACGGGCCACCGACAAGTACAAGGGCTACTCGCTCGGCATGAAGCAGCGGCTCGGCGTCGCCGCCGCGCTGATGGGCGACCCGGAGCTGGTCGTGCTCGACGAGCCGACCAACGGGCTCGACCCGGCCGGCATGGCCGACATGCGGGCGCTGGTCGTCGACCTCGCCCGCGGCGGGCAGACCGTGCTGCTCTCCAGCCACCTGCTGGCCGAGGTCCAGGAGATCTGCGACCGGGTCGGCGTCATCAACAACGGCCGGCTGCTGCGCGAGTCGACGGTGGCCGAGATGCGCGGCGGTTCGTCGCTGCGGGTCCGGGCCACCCCGGAGCCGGAGGCGCTCGCGGTCGCGATGCGGCTGGCCGGTGACGACGGCGTACGGCGCACCCCCACCGGGCTGGCGCTCGACCTCCCCGCCGACGCCGCTCCCCACGTGGTCCGCGAGCTGGTCCAGGCCGGCGTCGACGTACTCGAGGTCACGCCCGCCGAGCGCAGCCTCGAAGAGGTCTTCTTCGAGATGACCACCGTCCCAGCCCCGACCTCCGTCGACAAGGAGCCCGTGTCATGACCACCACCGCACCCGCGCCTACCCCCACCGCACCTGCCACTGGCGGCCTGCTGACCGGCGTCGGCCGGAGCACCCGCGCCGAGCTGCTCCGGCTGCGGAAGTGGCCGGCGGTCTGGATCACGCTCGGCACCTGGCTGACGTTGAGCCTGATGTTCGGCTACCTGTTCAACTACCTGTCCTACGCCACCGGCGACAACTCGTTCACCAACGAGGGCGCGAGCCAGGCGGCGCTGCTGGCCGAGATGATGCCGGCGAACGCTCCGAACGTGTTCCTCCAGGGCATGCCGATGTTCGGCGGCGCGCTGGTGATGGTGCTGGGTGCGATCGTGGCCGGCAACGGCTACGGCTGGGGGACCTGGAAGACCGTGTTCTCCCTGGGCGCGCACCGGTCGGGTGCGATCCTCGGCTCGCTGGGCGCGCTGACCGTCTTCGTGGTCGCGACCCTGGTGGCGTCGTTCGCCTTGGACCTTGGGCTGTCGCTGCTGGTCGCGACGACCGAGTCCCAGGACATCGTGATGCCGTCGCTCGCCTCGGTAGGCGAGGCAGCCGGCGCCGGCTTCCTGCTGATGGAGATGTGGGCGCTGATCGGCTTCGCGCTCGGCACCATCGCCCGCGGCCCTGCGCTCTCGGTCGGACTCGGCCTGGTCTGGGCGCTGGTCGTGGAGAACCTGCTGCGCGGCGTGGGCCAGCTCCTCGGGTGGATCGAGAGCCTGACCACCGTGCTGCCCGGCACCGCCGGCGGCTCTCTGATCGGCTCGATCGTCGGGGTCGACGGCGTCGACACGCCGCCGGGTGTGCTCGACACCGTCTCCGGCACGCAGGCCGCGATCACCGTAGCGATCTACATCGTGGTCGCAGTCGCGGTCAGCGTCGTCGTCGTCCGGCGGCGCGACGTGGCCTGACGAGAATTCGTGGCCACGCTGGCGTCGGTCGACGAGGCCGAGTTCCGCGTGGTGCGCGACCGGGTCGAGATCTCCGACTCGGCGCTCTCCAAGCAGACGCGCGTGCTCGAGGGCGCCGGCTACGTCAAGGTCCGCAAGGGACACGTCGGCAAATGGCCGCGCACCTGGCTGTCGCTGACGAAGGCGGGTCGCAAGGCGTACGCCGCGCACCTCGAGGCGCTGCGCGCGATCGCCGGCTCCTAGTCGATCAGGCGTCCCTGTGCTTCGGCGCGTCGGGGTCGAGGCGGTCCGCCTCGCGGAGCCGCTCGTCCATCGTGCTCCGGTCGTCCGCCACCTCTTCGTGCTGCTCCTGGGCGATCATCTCGAGCTGGTCGGCCTCGGCCCGCATCCGCTCCGCCTCCGCTGCCGCAGTCTGCGCCTCGGCCTCACGCTTGCGCAGCTCGGGGTCGTGCTGCGCGGCCTCGGTGCGGATGGCCACCGCCCGCTCGCGGCCGACCTCACGCTTCTTCTTCAGTGCCATCACCACGACCGCGGCGATGATCACCAGCGCCACCACGGCGATCAGGATCCAGATCCAGGTGTCCATGAGTCCCTCCTTGGTTCTGTGGGCGGTAACCGTTCGGAGGACCGGCAAACCTCTGGTGCGTCACAATCGCTTCCCGAAGCAGCGGTTGACCTCGCTGTCCCGGTAGTGCCCGAAGCGCTCGATCGGCAGGTAGCCGGACGACTCGTAGAGCCCGATCGCCTCCGGCTGCATCAGACCGGTCTCGAGGACGAGCAGGTCGTAGCCGGCGGCGGCCGCGGTCGACTCGAGCTCGGCGAGGATCCGGCGGGCGAGTCCCCTGCCTCGGTGCTCGGGTACGACGTACATCCGCTTGATCTCGGCGCCGAGCGAGCCGCCCAGCGCGAGGACCGACGTCCGTCGCCAGGCACCCGTGCCGACCGGGACGCCGTCGAGGTAGGCGACGAGGAACAGCCCGTTCGGCGGGTCGAACATCGAAGGATCGAGCGGCGTCTCGTCGGGCCCGCCGTAGCGATCGACGTACTCCTCCTGGACCCGGGCGACCAGCGCGGTCGCGTCGGCGTCGCCGTACGCCGCAATCCGGAGGTCGAGCACCACGTCGGTCATCCGTCCATCACAGCTACCGATTTATCACCGTCGTCACGCGGCTGTCACACTGGTACCTCTGACAGCGTCGTCAGCGATCGTCCCTCGATGAGAAGGTTGATGAAGTGACCGACGCCCTCGCCCCCTCGATGACACTGCCCGAGGACCTCAAGCCCGCCGACGGCCGGTTCGGCGCCGGCCCGTCGAAGATCCAGACCAGCCACCTCGACGCGCTCGCCGCGACCGGTGCCGACCTGATGGGCACCTCCCACCGCCAGGCCCCGGTGAAGAACACCGTCGGCCGCGTCCGCGAGGGCCTCGCCGCGCTGTTCGACCTGCCCGAGGGCTATCAGGTCGTGCTGGGCAACGGCGGCGCCACCGCGTTCTGGGACATCGCGACGTTCGGCCTGATCGAGAGGAAGAGCCAGCACCTCAGCTTCGGCGAGTTCTCGTCCAAGTTCGCCAAGGCCGCCGAGCTGGCGCCGTGGCTCGAGACCCCGTCGGTCATCAAGTCCGACCCGGGCACCCGCCCGGACCCGGTCGCCGAGCCTGGCGTCGACGCCTACGGCTGGGCACACAACGAGACCTCGACCGCCGTGATGGCGCCGGTCGTGCGGCCCCAGGGTGCCGACGACGGTGCGTTGGTCCTCGTCGACGCGACCTCGGGCGCGGGCGGCCTGCCGGTCGACCTCGCCCAGGTCGACGCCTACTACTTCGCCCCGCAGAAGTGCTTCGCCTCCGATGGTGGCCTCTGGGTCGCCCTGATGTCGCCGGCCGCCCTCGAGCGGGCTGCCCGGATCGGCGCGAGCGACCGGCACATCCCGGCGTTCTTCGACCTGCCGACCGCGATCGACAACTCGGCGAAGAACCAGACCTACAACACCCCGTCGGTCGCCACCCTCTTCCTGATGGCCGAGCAGCTGGACTGGATGAACAGCCTCGGCGGGCTCAAGGGGATGGTGGAGCGCACCACCGAGTCGTCCAACACGCTCTACGGCTGGGCCGAGCGGACGTCGTACACCACGCCGTACGTCGCCGACCCGAGCCATCGCTCGCTCGTCATCGGCACCATCGACTTCGACGAGGCGATCGACGCGGCCGAGGTCGCCAAGGTGCTTCGCGCCAACGGCATCGTCGACACCGAGCCCTACCGCAAGCTGGGTCGCAACCAGCTGCGGATCGCGATGTACCCCGCCGTCGACCCGGCCGACGTCGAGGCGCTCACCCGGTGCATCGACTGGGTCGTCGAGAACCTCTGAGGTTGCACGCCGAGCGGCGCTCGGCGAGCGGGGCTCGGGCTACTCGACCACCGGCGGCGTAGGTCGTCGCTTCTCCCACAGCGCGCAGGCGCCCATCGCCGCTGCCACCAGCAGCCCACCCGCGATGGCGTCGATGACGTAGTGCTCGGCGTAGTAGACGAGCATGAAGGACATCGCGAGCGGATAGAGGAGCAGCAGCCACCGCCAGCCACTGCGGAGCCGGGAGATCCCCCACCATGCCACGAAGATGGCGAGACCGGCGTGGAGCGACGGCATCGCGGCGACCTGGTTGCCGACCGCCGAGATGCTCTGGTGGGCAGTGCCGCCGGTCGACTTGCTGAGGTCGAACCAGCCGCGCCCGGTGATCCGCGAGATGTCCTCGGTGATGTAGCCGTCACGAGAAGCCATCCACGGCGGCGCCATCGGGTAGACCATGAAGCAGACCACCGCTGAGCTGATGATCAGCAGGTAGCGCCGCATGTAGCGCACCCACTGCGGGCGGTTGCGCTTCCAGAGGTACGCGGCGACTCCGAGCGCCGCGAAGAAGTGGGAGTAGTAGACGGTGGTGAGCACGACGTCGTACCACCGCGGCGGCATCGACCGGTCGCACGGGACGCCGCAGAGCTCGGCCTGGAGGTACTCGGTGGGGAGGGTGCCGCCGAAGAGCCACCGTTCGGCCTCGATCGGCTCGGTGACATGGACGCTGAAGACTCCGAGGTCGTCGGAGAGGCCGCGGCTGTAGAGGTACACCAGCAGGACGGCGAACGGCGGCCACCAGTCACGGAGGAACCGGAGATGTTCGCGCACCGGTCGCCGCACGTCCCACGCCACGGTCCCCAGCCAGATCCAGCCGACGACCTCGACCGCCTGCTTGGGAAGCCCCCAGAAGTACATGTACGTCGCGAGTGCGGCGACGTAGCCGAGGACGCCGGCCACCCGCGGCCCATCGACGGCGACTCTCGCTGCCGGCTCCAGTGCTTCGTCGGCCATGTCCACGCCCACGCGGTCAGTCCTCCATCCTGCTGCGGATCCGGTCGTACGCCGACCGGCCGAACGCCACCATACGGGCGGTCTCCACGTTCGTGGGGGTGGTTCGGAGCGTTTCCAGGGCCGCGTCGATCGCGTCGTCGCGCGGCCAGCCGTAGACCCCTGCGCTGATCAGCGGGAAGGCGATCGTCGTCGCTCCCAGCTCGTCGGCGACCTCGAGCGCACGGCGGTAGCAGGACGTCAGGAGGGAGCGGTCCCGCTGTCCCGCGTTGTAGTTGGGGCCGACCACGTGAATCACCCAGCGTGCGGCCATCAGCCCGGCGGTGGTCCAGCCCGCGTCACCGGTGGCGAGGCCGTCGGGGAAGCGACGTACGCAGTCCTCGAGGACCGCCGGCCCGCCGGCCGCGTGGATCGCGCCGTCGACACCGGCGCCCCCGCGCATCCGGATGTTGGCGGCGTTGACGACCGCGTCGACGTCCTGCTGGGTGATGTCTCCCTCGACGACATCGATCTCCATGGCCCGAGCCTGCCATCTCACCCGATCAGACGCAGGAGGGCGCGCTCCAATCCGGCCTGGCGCTGGTCGGGGTCTTCGTACGTCCGCCGGACGGCGCTCCGGATGGTGCGGCCCTCGTCGTAGGCGTCGATCACCCGCGGATCGACGTATGCCGACCGGGCCAGGGTCGGGGTGTTGCCGAGGTACTCCGCGACCTCCCGCATGGTCGCGGCCACGGCCCGCTTGCGCGCGGTCTTGCTCGCCTCCGGGCCCGGCGCCTCGGCGAGCGCGGCCGCAGCGATCACGGTCGCGTGCCAGGTGCGGAAGTCCTTGGCCGATGCGTCGAGCCCGCTGACCTCGCGGAGGTACTCGTTGACGAGCTCGGGGGTGAGCGAGCGCCAGCGCCGACCGACGCGGAAGCAGAGCAGGCTCGGGTCCGAGCTCGAGCGACGGCGCCGCATCCGGTCCAGCAGCTCGACGACGACCGGGTCGTCGACCTCGGTCCGGTGCTCGACGCCGGACTTGCCGGTGAACTGGAAGACGAGCACGTCGCGCTGCCGTCGCACGTGCCTGCGCTCCAAGGTGGTCAGCCCGAACGAGCCGTTCTCCATGGCGTAGACGTCGTTGCCGATCCGGAAGTAGCCGAGGTCGAGCAGCCGTACGGCGAGCGCGCAGCCGACCTCCTCGCACACGTCGCCGAGGGCCAGGTCGGTGAGCACCCGCTGCCGCACACGGGGCAGCCGGCGACCGAACCGCATCACCCGGTCGTACTTCTCGGCCGAACGCTGCTCGACCCACGCCGGGTGGTAGATGTACTGCCGCCGGCCCGCCTCGTCGGTCCCGACCGCCTGGAGGTGGCCCCGCGGATAGGGACAGATCCACACGTCCCGCCATGCGGGCGGGATCACCAGCGCGCGACAGCGCGCGGCGTCCTCCTCCCCGAGCCGCTCACCGCGCTCGTCGAGGTAGACGAAGCCTTTCCCGGCCCGACGGCGGGTCCAGCCCGCCTGGTCGGGAGATGTCCGGCGCAGCAGCACGGGCTGAAGATAGCCGGTTGCAGGTGGGTTCAGACCAGCGACAGGCGCACGGTCGCCTCGCTGTCCTCGTCGAGCCCCTCGGCGACGCGCACCGCCTTCTTCACCGGCAGCACGTAGGTCTTGCGCTCACCGCTGGGGAAGACGGACGTCCGCCAGGTGCTCGCGCCGACCGTGACCTCGACCCGGACACTGCCGAACCCCTTGCCCGGGCCGGCGATCGCCTCGATCTCGTCGGAGACGTCGAACGGCAGGCTCAGGAAGTACCACGCCCCCGACGTCCCCTCGTCCTTCGCCTCCCACCGCCACAGCGGTGCCGCGAAGTCGTAGGTCGTCACGCCGGTCATCGTGTCAGCCCGCGCCGACACTCCGCCCTATGCGGCGCGGGATCAGCGCGGGCGGAGCGCGCGGACCAGCACCAGGATGACGACGACCCCGACGATGCCGCCGACCGCCCACGGCCAGAACGGCCGTTCGATCTCCTCCGCCGGCTCGTCCCTGTCGGTGGCCGTCACCGGATCCCCGTCGTCGGTCGTCGGGCCCTCCCCTGAGCCGTCCCCTGGGGGGTCCTTCGGCTCGAGCGCGGACCGCAGCCATCGCGGCAGCGCGATCCGCAGCACCTCGCTGTGCTGGCCCTCGGAACTGACGAAGACCGCGCCGTCCCTGTCGACGGCGATGCCCTCGCCCTGCTCCTGGTCGGGGAGCGGGATCTCGCCGACCTCCTCCAGCGACGGCCAGCGGTAGAACGTGGCGGTGTCGTAGCCGCGGAGCACGAAGGCCTCGCCGTCCGGGAGGAAGGCCCCGTCGGTCGCGATCGGCCGTACCTCGCCGAGCAGCCGCATCCGGTTCGGACGGTCGGGGTCGAGCCGCTTCGGCGCGGCGTAGATGCGGCCGATGAACTCCTTCGCGACGACCAGCACCTGCCCCGTGCCGGGGTGCACCAGCAGCGCCTCGGCGTCGTGGGGACCGTCCGGATAGGTCAGCTCGTAGGTGGCCGGGTCGACCGAGCCGTCCTCGCCGAACGGCATCCGGAGCACCTCGACCGAGTCCCGCTGCGCCAGGTTGTCCCCGATGTCGCCGACCAGGACGTCACCGCCCGGCAGCAGCGACATCGCCTCGACGTCTTCGGGCTCGCCGTCCCACGACGTCACCGCCACGGTGCTGCCGTCGGCCGGGTCGACGGTGAACACCCGCCCCACGTCGCCGGAGTCGTTGACCGTCGCGAACAGGCCGTTCTGGACCGCCAGCCCGCTCGACTCGACGATCTCGGGGTCGGCGAACGAGAACACCACCTCGGCGCCCGGCCTGCTCTCGCTGGCGGTGAACCCGAGACCGAACGGCAGCACCGCCAGTGCCGCCAGGACCTTCTCCAACCGGCTCACCCCACCTCGTCGATCGAACCGGTCGAGACCCCGGCGGACCCGAGCAGGACGGCGAGCCGCGGCGTGACCTGCCAGGTCGCGACCAGGTCGTCGTAGTCCTGCCGCAGTGCGGGGTCCGCCGCGGCGCCGGTCCGGACGGCGCGCAGCAGCGTGTTGCGCGGCGTGTGCTTGCTCTCGACGAACTGCATGACGTCGACGCGGTAGGCGGACAGCCGCAGGAGCATCTCCCGCAGCGCGTCGGTCAAGGTGTCCGCGAAGCGCTCACGGAGGATGCCGTGCCGGGTGAGGGACGAGTACGGCGCCGGGGCCGGCGCCTTGCGCAGCTGGGCGGCGACGTCGTGATGGCAGCACGGCGCGGCCAGCACCAGCGGCGCCCGCCACTCGATCGCACGGGCGAGTGCCTCGTCGGTGGCGGTGTCGCACGCGTGCAGAGCCAGGACGACGTCCGGCTGCTGGTCGCGCTCCGGAAGGATCGCGCCGGCGATGGTGCCCACCACGAAGTCCGCGACGATGCCGAGGTCGTCGGCCACCCGTCCGTTGTGCTCGGCCGATTGCTGCTTCACGTCGACGCCGACCAGCCGTACCGGCAGCCCGCGCTGCTGGGTCAGGTAACGGTGTGCGGCGAAGGTCAGGTAGCCGTTGCCGCACCCCAGGTCGACGATCCGCAGCGGGTCGTCCGGCGTGGGCGTGCGCAGCTGGTTGCCGAGCGCCTCGGTGATCGACGCGTCGAGGATCCGCACGAACTCCTCGACCTGGCGGTACTTCGCCTGCCGGCTCGGCTTGATCCGACCCTGCGCGTCGGCCAGCCCGAGCGCCGCCAGCACCGGGTCGTCGCCGGGCAGGAGCCGCTCCTTCTCCCGGTCGTGGGCCCGGACGGCCTCGACCGGTGCCGCCCGACCGGACGTGTGGGTGATCGCGTCGAGTTTCTTGGTCACCCTCAGCTGGTGCACCTCGGTCGTGGTCTCGACGTGCCAGTTGCCGAACGGCTCGGCCAGCAGCGCATCCACTGCGGCACCGGCCGCGTCGCCGACCAGGTGGTTGGCGACGTAGGCCTGGGTGGCGTCGTACGTCGTGACCTGCAGGTGCCGTCCCGCCTTCAGGTCCACCCACCGCAGCTCGGCGCGACGCCACCGCGGCTGCTGACCCTTCTGCCGGCCCGATCCCAGCCCGCGCACCAGTGAGTCCGGGTCGAGCAGGTGGTCCCGGATCCGGGCGAGGCCCTCGGCCAGCGGCTCGGTGGTGGAGCTCATGGGAGACCGATCACTTGAGGATGGCCGCGACGACGACGATCACCAGCAGTGCCACCAGCGCGACCGGGATGACGAGTCGACGTTGGCGGGGGTTCACCCGGTCAATCTACCGACCCAGCAGCTCGGCGAGGTGCAGCGCCTGCACCTGTGCGAGGTCGTCGAGCTGGAGCGCGCACGACAGGCCGTCGGCGAGGACGACGGTCGCGGGGTCGGCCTCGAGAGCCGAGCGCACCGCCGGCAGCAGGTGGGACTCGGCGACGGCGACCGAAGCCTCGTAGTGGCCCTTCTCGACCCCCCAGTTGCCGGCCAGCCCACAGCAGCCGGGCACCACCGTCACGGTCGCGCCGGCCCGCTCGAGCAGCGCGTGGTCGGTGGCCCAGCCGAGCACCGACGAGTGGTGGCAGTGGGGCTGGGCGACGACGCTCACCCCGTTGAGGTCCGGCAGCGGGAGGTCGAGCCGGGTCACCAGCTCGCCCAAGGTGACGACGCCCAGGCCGGCGTCCGACCGCAGCGCGGCCGTGCAGGACGGCTCGATGCCCAGCACCGGCACCCCGCTGTCGACGTACGGCGTCAGGACCTCCCGGGTGCGGTCCAGGATCTTGCGCGCGGTGTCGCGCTGTCCCGTCGACGTCCAGGTCAGCGCGCAGCACGCGGGCTCGTCGATCACCCGCACCGTGAGGCCGGCGCCCTCGAGGTACCCGATCGCCGCGAGCCCGGGACCGGTGCGGAAGTACTCCGTGAACGAGTCCGCCCACACCCATACGTCGGGGGTCTCGGTGCTCGAGTAGCCCGAGCCGCTAGGCGAGGGCGTATCGAGACCCCCGCCGGCCGAAAGCCTTCCCGTCACCACCGCCGACGCCTTCCTGAACCGCGGCGACGCCAGCACCGGCAGCGACCGCCGCTCGTCCACGCCCGCCACCACCTTGGCCAGCTTCGCGAGCGGCCCGCCGCGCAGCGCCGGGTTTCCGAGCCTCGCCAGCGGCGCGCCCCACCGTGCCCACCGCGGCAGCGCACCGAGGGCGTAGTGGGAGCGCGGCCTCCTGCGGCGGGAGTAGGTCTGGTGCAGCACCTCGGACTTGTACTCCGCCATGTCGACGCCGGTCGGGCAGTCCGACAGGCAGCCCTTGCAGGACAGGCAGAGGTCGAGCGCCTCGTGCACCGCCGGGTCGGCGAGGCCGCCCGGCAGCGCGCCGGTGACCGCTTCCTGCAGCACCCGGGCGCGCCCGCGGGTCGAGTCCTTCTCGTCCCGGGTGGCGACGTACGACGGGCACATCACCCCGGCGGGAGCGGGCGCCACGCACTTCCCGACGCCGGTGCACCGGTGCACCTCCGCGGCCAGGTCCGGGGCGAGCAGGACGGGCCGCACCGGCCGCAGGTCGGCGTCGAACGGCCGGGGATCGACCAGCACGCCGGGGTTGAGGAGCCCCTCCGGGTCGCACGCGTGCTTGACCGCGGCGAAGAGGGCGAGCGACGTCTCGTCGTACATCAGCGGCAGCAGCTCCGACCGCGCCCGACCGTCGCCGTGCTCCCCCGACAGCGACCCGCCGTGCTCCCGCAGCCGCTCGGCACAGGCGACCAGGAACTCCCGGAACGCCTGCGGTCCGCCGGAGAAGTCGAAGTCGATCCGCACGTGCACACAGCCGTCGCCGAAGTGGCCGTAGGGCACGCCGTCGAGCCGGTGCTCCCGCAGCAGGGCGTCGAAGTCGCGCAGCCAGGCGCCGAGCCGGTCGGGCGGGACGGCGGCATCCTCCCAGCCCGAGTGCGCCGGCCGGCCGAGGCTGCGCGCGGCCAACCCCGCGCCGTCCTCACGGATCCGCCACAGTGCGGCCGCCTCCGCGACCGACCCGACCACCCGGGCGTCGAGCGCGCCGGCCACAGCGACGACCGATGACAGCGCGCCGGCCCGTTCCGGACCGGCGACCTCGACGAACAGCCACCCACTCCCCCGCGGCAACTCCGGCACCGCCCCGCCGCGGGCACGCACCAGCTCGACGATCCGCGCGTCGAGCCCCTCGCAGGCGACGATCCGGGCGTCACCCGCGACGCCTCCGAGGATCGCCGGCACCGCGTCCGCCGCGTCGACCATCGACGGGTACCCGAGCACCAGCAGGTCCCGCGCCTCCTCGGGCACCAGCGACACGACGACCTCACGCAGCAGCCCGAGCGTGCCCTCGGACCCGGCGAAGAACTGCGGCACCGCCAGCCGCTCGGGCAGCAGGTGCTCCAACGAGTACCCCGACACCTGGCGTGAGAACCGTCCGAACGACGTCCGGACGTGGGCGAGCTCGCGCGCCACCACTGCCGCCAGCCGGGTCTCGACCTCGCCGGTGCGGGCGGTTCGGTCGCCCCAGAGCACGTCGACCTCGACGATCGTGTCGGCGGTGCGTCCGTAGCCGAGCGCGCGGGATCCGCACGCGTTGTTGCCGACCATGCCGCCGATCGTGCAGCGGGTGTGGGTGGAGGGGTCCGGCCCGTAGCGCAGTCCCCCCGAGGGCACGGCCGCCGCGGCTCTCTGGAGCTGGGCGTGCACGACGCCGGGCTCGACCCGCGCCGTCCGGGCCAGGGTGTCGATCTCCAGCACCCGGTCCAGCCGGCGGGTGTCGACCACGATGCCCTCGCCCACGGCGTTGCCGGCGATCGACGTACCTGCTCCGCGCATGGTCACCGACGACCCGGCAGCCGCGGCCACCTCGAGCACCGCCTCCAGGTCGTCGCGGTGCCGCGGCCGGGCAACGGCAGCCGGGAGCACCCGGTAGAGGGAGGCGTCGGAGGAGTAGAGCGCCCGGGTGAGCGTCGAGTCGTCGGCGTCGACGCCCCGGCGAGCCAGCTCGGCAACCAGGTCGTCGGCGGAGCTCACCCGCTCAATCTAGTGCTGCGCACTCGAGCAGCCGCGTCGACGCGAGACTCGTGACGCACCAGGTGCCGTGGTCGACCCCGCGAAGCATCGCCTCGCGGGGGAACCGGAGCACCTCGACGGCGTACGGCGACTCCTCGCCGTCCGCCACCGGCTCCTGGCTGCGCCACCACCACAGCTGGCCGTCGTGCACCCACCAGTAGGTGCGGGTGCCGTCGCTGCCCGGCCGACCGCGCGCGCGGAGATCCCCGGTGAGGATCGAGACCAGCTCGCCGTCACGGAGGCTGACCACCAGCGGCTGGGCGCGGTGCAGGTCGACCGTGTCGGCGTCGAGTGCGAGCACGATCTCCTCGCCCTCCCGGCCGTCCAGGTTGGCCGTCGCCCCGATCTTGACGTCCCGGGCCTGGCCGACCTGGTAGCTCACCGACTCGCCGCTCGCCGAGAGCTCGACCTCGACGTCGAAGTCGGGCAGCACCGCGTCGGGCTCCTCGAGCGACATCACCCGGACGTCGTCGAGCGCGCTGTCGCCGTCGACGTCGGCCTTGTCCTGAGCGACGAGGGTCCGGACCGGGTCGGTCATCGTGAACGTGCCGGAGGGGTCCGTGGCCGGGTCCGACGGGCTCTTCTCGCCGTCCGGGTCGATCGCCGCCAGGGCGAGCAGCGGCAGCACGACCACGATCACCGCGATCGCCGCGACGAGGAGGTAGCCGGAGGGCCGCTGCCACCACGCTCCGGGCTCGGGCTCGCCCGGCTCGAGGTCGGGCGCCAGGGTGAGGTCCTCGGGTCGGACCAGCTCGGCCCGAGCGGCCAGGGCGTCGCGGAGACGCAGCTCGATGTCGCTCATCGCCCACCCTCCAGCTTCTTCTCCAGAGAAGCGAGCGCGCGGCTCGCGGTCGACTTCACGGTGCCCCGGGAGATCCCGAGCGCCTCGGCGATCTCGATCTCCGACAGGCCGCTCCAGTAGCGCAGCACCAGCACCTCCCGCTGTCGGGCCGGCAGGGTCCGCAGGGCTGCGGACACCTCCCGGTGCTCCTCGCTCAGCAGCGCCAGGTCGTCGGGGCCGGCTCGGGACGCCTCCTCGGGCGGCGTGTAGGCCCGGGCGGTACGGCGGCGACGCAAGGCCGAGCGAGCCCGGTTGACGACCGCGCGCCGCAGGTAGGCGACGGCTGCGTCCGGATCGCGCAGCTGCTTGTCGCCGGTCAGCAGCCCGGCGAACACGTCGTGCACGACGTCCTCGGCAGACCCGAGGTCGTCGACGAGGAGCACCGCCAGCCGCACCAGGTTGAGCCGGTGCGCGGCGTACAGGTCAGCGGCCAGGTGCTCGGGACCAGTCCCGACCTCGCCGATCACCGCCAGCCTGCGCATCCCGAATCTCCGTCTGCTCAATGCCCTTCCCCATACCTAGAAGACGCGCCGGATGCCCCGAGGTTGCTCGCTCGCGCGACTCAATCGGCCCAGTGGCGCAGGGAGGAGCCGATGATGCCGGCGAGGTCGTCCTCGGTGACCGGCTTCGGCGCGGTGGCGAGCAGCCGCTGCTGCTGGACCGCACCCGCGACCAGGTCGTCGACGTCCGCCTCGCCGTAGCCGACCTCGCCCAGCCCGTTGGGCAGCCCGATGTCGCGCATCAGGGTCGCCAGCGTCCGCGGCAGGACGTCCGGACCGGAGCCGTCGGCTGCGGGGTCCAGCAGCCGGGCGGCGCGCAGGTGGCGGTCCGGCGCGGCGTCGTAGGTGAACCGGAACGCCTCGGGGGCCGTGAGGGCGACCGCGATGCCGTGCGGCACGATCGGCTCGCCCGCGGGATAGCCGGCCGGCCGGAAGTCGCGCACGCGACCCGCGATCGGATAGGCGTTGGCGTGCGGGATGTGCACGCCGGCGTTCCCGAAGCCCAGGCCCGCGAAGGTCGCGGCCATCGCCATCTGCTCGGCCACCTCCGGAGCCATCCCGCCCTCGCGGACCGCGGACCGGAAGGCACCGGCGAGCAGCCCGAGCGCGCGTTCGGACCACAGGTCGGCGATCGGGTTGGCGCCGCAGTAGGGCACCCGTTGCTCGGGCGACTTGGCGTCGAAGTCGGCGTACCAGCGCGCGGTGTAGCTCTCGAGCGCGTGGCACAGGATGTCCATCCCGGCGGCCGCGGTGACGCCGGGCGGCTGGGTGGCGCTGAGGTCGGGGTCGACGACCGCGAGCCGGGGCCGGAGCGCGGGGTGGCTGATGCCGGTCTTGACCTTGAGCGCGAGCACGTCCATGACGCAGATGGTGGTGCTCTCGCTGCCGGTGCCGGTGGTCGTCGGTACGGCGACCAGCGGCAGCAGGGCGTGCTCCGGGGCGCGTGCATTCCCCACCGGTGCGTTGATGTAGTCCATCAGCTCGCCGGGGTTGGTCACCAGCAGGGCGACCGCCTTCGCGGTGTCGATCGACGACCCGCCCCCGACGGCGACCACCGCGTCGAACGGCCCCTCGGCCCGGGCGAACTCCACCGCGTGCGTCAGCGACGCATCGGTCGGCTCGACATGGGTCTCGTCGTACGTCGTCACGGCGAGGCCGTGCTTCGCCAGGCCCTCCGCCACGGTCGCGGGGTGCCCGACCGCGGCGACGCCCGGATCCGTCACCAGGAGCACGCGCCGCGCCCCCCACGTGGACAGGTCGTAGCCCAGCTCGCGGGACGCCCCCCGCCCGAACTTCAGGGCCGGCGCCGCATAGGTGAAGACGGTCTCGCTCACCCGCCCAACCTAGCGACCGCCGGCCGCGGTGATCGCGGCCCGCACCAGGCTGCTGAACCTCGCCGCGTCGGTCGCGACCTCGGTGAGCGGCACCCAGGCGACCGCGTCGGTGGTGCCGTCGACCTCGACCACCCGTGGCTCGGCGTCCGCGGGCACGGACGCCCGGTAGACGATCCGGATCGCGTGGAAGTCCTCCCTCCGGCCGATCGGCGCGGTGCCGGTGAAGTGGTGGTCGTCGACGGTCAGCAGCTCCCCGAGCTCCCCCTCGAGACCGCACTCCTCGTGCAGCTCCCGCAGCACGGTGTCCGCCGGGGACTCGCCGTGGTCGATGCCACCGCCGGGCAGCGTCCACACCCCGGGGTGCGGTCCGAGCGCCGAGTTGCGCGTGAGCAGCAGCGCGCCGTCCCGCTCGACATAGGCGTACGCCGCGACCCGCTGCCGCTGCTGCGGACGGAGCTCGGCGAGCGCCTCGGTCACCAGCCCGACCGTCGGCAGCGATCCGTCGAGCACCGCGCCGATCGGCTGCCACGCGGCGTCCGCGGTCGACCCGTCGATCTCGACGACGCGCGGGTCCGGAGCGTCGGCGGCCACCCAGCCGTCGTACACGATCCGTACGGAGTGCGCGTCCACCCGGCGACCGCGGCGCCAGGTGTCGGACAGGTGCATCGAGAAGACGTGGGCGGTCTCGCCGACCTCGGCCCGCAGACCGGTCTCCTCGTAGATCTCACGAACCACTGCTGCCCGCGGGTCCTCGCCGTGGTCGACACCGCCGCCCGGCAGCGTCCACAGCTCCTGCTTGGTGACCCGCTCCGCGAGGCGGGTGAGCAGGATCCGGTCGCCGCGGACGACGACGGCATACGCCCCCAGCCGCTGCACCTGCTGCCCCATGGCGTCCTCCTCGCGTCGTTCACCCTAAAGGACCGGTCGTCGGACGAGGTTCAGCTGAACGGGGGCCGGGCGTCCCGGGCGAGCGAGCGCCGGCCGGCCCAGCGCCACACGCGAGCCGCCCGGTCGCGGTCGTCGTCGGTGACCAGGTTGCCCATCCATCGCAGCGCCAACGTCATCAGCAGGTCGGACCGCATGCCGACCGGCCCCAGTGCGGGCAGCAGCCGCGGCACCGTCACCAGCCCGGCGAGCCGGCGTGCGATCGAGAACGCCTCGCCGTAGTGCTCCTTGAGCACCGCCGGCCAGACGACCCCGAGGTCGCTCCGGGGTTGCTCGGTCATCAGCTCGGCCACCAGCCGGCCGGTCTCGAGGCCGTAGTCGATGCCCTCGCCGTTGAGCGGGTTGACGCACGCTGCCGCGTCGCCGATCAGCGCCCAGTTGGGCCCGGCGACGTTGGACACCGCGCCGCCCATGGGCAGCAGTGCCGAGGTCGGCATCCGAAGCTCGTCGCCGAGAGCGAACTCCTCGCGGCGCTCCTCGGCGTAGAAGCTCATCAGCGGCCTGATCGCGACGTCCGCCGGCCGCTTGGCCGTGGCGAGGGTGCCGACACCGAGGTTGACGCCACCGGCGTCGGTGCCGAGCGGGAAGATCCAGCCGTAGCCGGACAGGATCTCCCCCGCGCCCCCCGATCCGGTCGAGGGGCCGCGCAGCTCGAGGTGGGAGCTGATCCAGGGGTCGTCCGGCTTGGTCGAGGAGACGTAGCACCGGCCGGCGACGCCGTAGACGGTGTCGCGGTGCCACTCGCGGCCCAGCACCTTGCCGAGCGGCGAGCGGACGCCGTCGGCGACGACCAGGCGTTCGCACTCGATCTCGAACCGGTCACCGCCGCGCGAACCCCGCTCGAAGACGACGGCGGTCACCCGCCCGCCTTCACGTCGGACGTCGACCGCCCGCGCACCGTCGATGCCGGTCGCCCCCGCCTTGATCGCCGTCGTGCGCAGGTAGTCGTCGAGCTCGGTGCGCGCGATCGCGCTGCCCCAGTCGGGCAGGTGCCCGCCGGGCCACGGCAGGTGCAGCGTCTGTCCGAACCCGTGCGCGCGGAGGCCCTGGTTGACGGTGTGGGCCCGCACCCAGTCGGTGAGGCCGAGCCGCCCCAGCTCGTCGATCGCCCGTGGCGTCAGCCCGTCACCGCACGTCTTGTCGCGGGGGAACACCGCCGCGTCCGTGAGCACGACGTCCGCGCCCAGGCGCGCCGCCCACGCCGCGGCGGCGGAGCCCGCGGGGCCCGCTCCCACGACGAGCACGTCGGTGCGCTGCGGGGTGGTCACCCCGCCATTCTCTCAGCCGCCGGGACCGGGCCGGCGAGGCGGTCCACTCAATCGAGGAAGTCCTGCGCTACCGCCGACCAGAGCTCGGTGGAGAGACGGAGCGACTCGATGTCGATCCGCTCGTCGTTGCCGTGGAACATCGACGCGAAGTCGCGGAACGAGATCCGGTCGCTGAAGAGCCCGTATCCGTAGGCGGTGGAGCCGGCGCCGCGGAAGAACCGGGCATCGGTGACGCCCACCAGCAGGAACGGGACCGGACGTGATCCCGGCAGCAGCGCCGAGCTGGCCTTGGCCAGCGAGTCCCACAGCGGCGACTCGGGGGAGGAGAGCGAGGCCTCCTGGAACTTGCCGACCTGCACATCGACCGACGCCATCAGCTCCTCACCCACCGCGGCCGCGATCGCGGACACGAGGTCGTCGGCCGTGACGCCCGGCAGGGTCCGGATGTCGAGCTCGATCTCGACCCGGTCGGCGATCACGTTGGTCTTCACGCCGCCCCGCACCATCGTCGGAGCGATGGTGGTGGTCGTCGCGGCGTGGATGAGCCGAGCCAGCTGGAGGTCGGCGTCCTCGCTGGTGCAGTACGCCGTCAGGGCGTCGGCGTCGAGGAACAGCCGCTCGACGTCCTCCGGGAGTCGACAGGCCTCGACGAAGTCTCGCCACTGCCCCTCGACCCGGGGCGTGCTCTGGATCGCGGCGACCCGCTGCACGACCTCCGCCGCCTTGACGAGCGCGTTGTCCGTCCGCAGCGGCATCGAGCCGTGGCCGGGCGTGCCGCGCACCACGAGGGTCACCCAGCCGAATCCCTTCTCGCCGACCATGACCGGCAGCAGCGTCTCGGTCGCACCCGGCACCGGCAGCGACATCCCACCCGTCTCCGTGATCACGTAGTCCGCGGCCACGGACTCCCGCTGGTGCTCGAGCAGCCACTCGGCGCCGTACGTGCCGCCGCCTTCCTCGTCGGCAACGGCGAGGTAGACCAGCGTGCCCCGCGGCCGGAACCCGGAGTCCGCGAGCCTCCTCATCGCTATCGCCATCGACGAGGTGTGGTTGAGCATATCGACGGCGCCGCGACCCCAGATCTCGCCGTCGATCTGCTCACCGCCGAACGGGTCGTGTCGCCAGTTCTCGGCGTTGGCCGGCACGACGTCCGTGTGGCCCATCAGCAGGAGCGACGGGGCAGCAGGGTCGCTGCCGTCGATCCGCGCGACCAGGCTCGCGCGGCCCGGCAGTGACTCGTACCGCTCGAGTTCCACCCCGGGCCCCTCGAGCACCGCAGCGAGGACGTCCGCGTTGCGCGACTCCCCTCCGGACTCCGGGGTGCCGTCGTTGACGCACTGGTTGCGGATCAGGGCTTGGAGCAGTTCCGGTGTCGCCGACGTCATGCGACCAAGAGTGCGCTCGGATGTCAGGTCTCGTCGAGCGTGTACTGCTTCTCGGCCTCCTCGAAGCCCTCCTCGTCGGTGAACATCCCCTTCTCACCGTCGAAGTCACGGCCCGCGTTGCTGACCTCGGTGGTCTCCGGGCGGTTCTCGGGGTCCAGGCGCTCCTTGCGGTCCTCCAGGATCTCGTCCACCGGCGATCCGTCCAGGCCCTTGTCGTCAACGGAGAACTCGCCCTCGGGCGCCTTGATCTTGTCGCCCTCCTTGGAGAAGTCCTCCACACCCGGGTAGTCCTGCACCTCGTCGTCCCTGGCGCCGCCGGCTTGATCCTGGTCCTTGGCTTCGTCCTGGGCCTCGTCGCGAGCTTCCGCGTCAGAGGGTTCGCTGGCCATGCCGTGCTCCTCTCGATCGGGTGTCGACCAGGGGGCGGTACCCCGTCGCTGGTCGAGTAGCCCGAGCCGCTAGGTCTTCGAGTAGCCCCCGCCGCCCGGTCGTCTAGCCCCCGCCGCCCGGTCGTCGAGTAGCCCGAGCCGCCAGGCGAGGGCGTATCGAGACGCCGCAACCTGGCTGCGGCCGTCCCACGGCCGATGGGCACGTCACCGGATCTCGATACGCACAAAGCCCCTCCCGAGCAAGCTCGGGAGGGGCTGGTGCTACTCGATCTGGCTCTTACTCCAGAACTTCGCAAGCTCAGTTCTGGTACGAGCCAAAGTCGAAGTCGTCGAGCGCGACGGCCTGGCCGCCGGTGGCACCGAACTCGTAGTCGTAGGACTCGTAGCCGGTGACGGCGTAGGCCGCCTGGCGCGCCTCCTCGGTCGGCTCGACCCGGATCGCGCGGTAGCGCTCCAGGCCGGTGCCGGCGGGGATCAGCTTGCCGATGATGACGTTCTCCTTCAGACCGCGCAGCGAGTCGGAGCGAGCGTTGATCGCGGCGTCGGTGAGCACCCGGGTGGTCTCCTGGAAGGAGGCGGCCGAGAGCCACGACTCCGTGGCCAGCGAGGCCTTCGTGATGCCCATCAGCTCCGGACGTCCCGAGGCCGGCTTGCCGCCCTCGGAGACCACGCGCCGGTTCTCCTCCTCGAACTTGCCGCGGTCGACCAGGTCGGACGGCAGCAGGTTGGTCTCGCCCGACTCGAGCACCGTGATCCGGCGCAGCATCTGCCGCACGATGATCTCGATGTGCTTGTCGTGGATCGACACGCCCTGGCTCCGGTAGACCTCCTGGACCTCGTCGACGAGGTGCTGCTGGGTCCGCCGGACACCGAGGATCCGCAGCACCTCCTTCGGGTCCGGGGTGCCCTGGGTGAGCATCTGGCCGACCTCGATGTGGTCGCCGTCGGCGACCAGCAGCCGCGAGCGGCGCGAGACGGCGTACTCCTTGACGTCGCTGCCGTCGTCCGGGGTGACCAGGACCTTGCGGGCCTTGTCGGTCTCCTCGATCTGCACCCGGCCGGCGGCCTCGGAGATCGGAGAGACACCCTTCGGGGTGCGGGCCTCGAACAGCTCGACCACACGCGGCAGACCCTGCGTGATGTCGTCGGCCGACGCCACACCACCGGTGTGGAAGGTCCGCATCGTCAGCTGCGTGCCGGGCTCACCGATCGACTGGGCAGCGATGATGCCGACCGCCTCGCCGATGTCGACGAGCTTGCCGGTCGCCAGCGAGCGGCCGTAGCACTTCGCGCAGGTGCCGGTCTTGGCGTCGCAGGTCAGCACGGAGCGGACCACGACCTCCTCGATCCCGGCCTCGATCAGCTCGGCGATCTTGACGTCGCCGAGGTCGTCGCCGGCGGCAGCGAGCTGCTCGCCGGTGTCGGGGTGGGCGATGTCGACGGCCGAGGTGCGGGCGTACGCCGCGGTCTCGGCGTTCTCGTGCTTGACCACCGTGCCCTCGGCGTTGCGCTCACCGATGACCTTCGGCAGACCACGCTCGGTGCCGCAGTCGTCCTCGCGGATGATGACGTCCTGCGACACGTCGACCAGACGACGGGTGAGGTAACCCGAGTCCGCGGTGCGAAGCGCGGTGTCGGCCAGACCCTTGCGGGCGCCGTGCGTGGAGATGAAGTACTCCAGCACGGAGAGACCCTCGCGGAAGTTCGCCTTGATCGGCCGCGGGATGATCTCGCCCTTCGGGTTCGCCACCAGGCCACGCATGGCGCCGACCTGGCGGATCTGGTTGAAGTTACCGGAGGCGCCGGAGATGACCTGCATGAAGATCGGGTTCGTCTTGTCGAACGCCTTCTCCATCGCGTCACCGACCTGCTTGCCGGCCTCGGTCCAGATCTCGATGAGCTCCTGGCGACGCTCGTCGTCGGTGATCAGGCCGCGCTCGAACTGGGTCTGGATCTTCGCGGCCTTCGCCTCGAAGCCCGAGAGCAGCTCGAGCTTGTTGGGCGGGGTCGTGACGTCCGCGATGGACACGGTCACGCCGGACCGGGTGGCCCAGTGGAAGCCGGTGTCCTTGAGGGCGTCCAGCGACGCGGCCACCTCGACCTTGCCGTAGCGCTCCGCGAGGTCGTTGACGATCGCGCCGAGCTGCTTCTTGCCCACCTCGAAGTTCACGAAGGGGTAGTCCGCGGGCAGGGTGTCGTTGAACAGCGAGCGGCCCAGCGTGGTCTCGAGGATGATCGGCTCACCCGGAGCCGCACCCTCGACGACAGCGTCGTCGAACCGGATCCGGACCTTGCTCTGCAGCAGGATCTCGCCCCGGTCGAACGCCATGATCGCCTCGGCGGGCGACGAGAACACCCGGCCCTCGCCGATCGAGCCCTCGCGCTCGGTGGTGAGGAAGAACAGCCCGATGATCATGTCCTGGGTCGGCATGGTGACCGGTCGGCCGTCGGACGGCTTCAGGATGTTGTTGGTCGACAGCATCAGGATCCGCGCCTCGGCCTGCGCCTCGGCGGACAGCGGCAGGTGCACCGCCATCTGGTCCCCGTCGAAGTCCGCGTTGAACGCGGTGCAGACGAGCGGGTGGATCTGGATCGCCTTGCCTTCGATCAGCTGCGGCTCGAACGCCTGGATGCCGAGACGGTGCAGCGTGGGCGCACGGTTGAGCAGCACCGGGTGCTCGGTGATGACCTCTTCGAGGACGTCCCACACGACCGGGCGGGCCCGCTCCACCATCCGCTTGGCGGACTTGATGTTCTGCGCGTGCGAGAGGTCGACGAGCCGCTTCATGACGAACGGCTTGAACAGCTCGAGCGCCATCTGCTTCGGGAGACCGCACTGGTGCAGCTTGAGCTGCGGACCGGAGACGATGACCGAACGGCCCGAGTAGTCCACGCGCTTGCCGAGCAGGTTCTGGCGGAACCGGCCCTGCTTGCCCTTGAGCATGTCGGACAGCGACTTCAGCGGCCGGTTGCCCGGGCCGGTGACGGGACGACCACGACGGCCGTTGTCGAACAGCGAGTCGACGGCCTCCTGGAGCATCCGCTTCTCGTTGTTGACGATGATCTCGGGGGCGCCGAGGTCGAGCAGCCGCTTGAGCCGGTTGTTCCGGTTGATCACGCGGCGGTAGAGGTCGTTGAGGTCCGACGTCGCGAACCGGCCGCCGTCGAGCTGCACCATCGGGCGCAGGTCGGGCGGGATGACCGGGACGGCGTCGAGCACCATGCCCTGGGGCTTGTTGCCGGTCTTGCGGAACGCGTCGACGACCTTGAGCCGCTTGAGGGCACGGACCTTGCGCTGGCCCTTGCCGGTCGCGATGGTCTCGCGCAGCGACCCGACCTCGGCCTCGATGTCGAAGCTCTCGAGGCGCTTCTGGATCGCCGTGGCGCCCATGTGGCCCTCGAAGTACTTGCCGAACCAGTTCTTCATCTCCCGGTACAGCACCTCGTCACCCATGAGGTCCTGGACCTTGAGGCTCTTGAAGGTCTCCCAGACCTCCTCGAGGCGGGCGATCTCGGCCTCGGACCGCTTGCGGATCTGCGCCATCTCGCGCTCCGCGCCGTCCTTGACCTTGCGCTTCTGGTCGGCCTTCGCACCCTCCGACTCCAGCGTCTCGAGGTCGCCCTCCAACTTCTTGGAGCGGTCGGCGATCGCGAGGTCGAGGCGGTCCTGCAGCATCTTGCGCTGCTGGCCGACCTTGGCCTCGAGCGACGACAGGTCGCGATGGCGCGCGTCCTCGTCGACGGCGGTGATCATGTACGCCGCGAAGTAGATGACCTTCTCGAGGTCCTTCGGGGCCAGGTCGAGCAGGTAGCCGAGCCGGCTCGGGACACCCTTGAAGTACCAGATGTGGGTGACGGGGGCGGCGAGCTCGATGTGGCCCATCCGCTCGCGCCGCACCTTCGAGCGGGTCACCTCGACGCCGCAGCGCTCGCAGATGATGCCCTTGAAGCGGACCCGCTTGTACTTGCCGCAGTAGCACTCCCAGTCCCGGGTGGGACCGAAGATCTTCTCGCAGAAGAGGCCGTCACGCTCGGGCTTGAGCGTGCGGTAGTTGATGGTCTCCGGCTTCTTGACCTCGCCGTGGCTCCACGTGCGGATGTCGTCCGCGGTGGCCAGGCCGATCTGAAGCTGGTCGAAGAAGTTCACGTCGAGCACGATGGCTGCTGTCCTTCGTTAGTTTCTTGAAAAGTGAGGCTGGGGACTGTGTCTGGATACGCCCTCGCCTAGCGGCTCGGGCTACTCGACAACCGAAACTCGGTGATCGAGTAGGCCGAGCGCGCAGCGCGAGGCCGTATCGAGATCATCAGACTTCTTCGACGGAGCTGGGCTCGCGGCGGGACAGGTCGATGCCGAGCTCCTCGGCGGCACGGAAGACGTCCTCCTCCGCGTCGCGCATCTCGATGGCCGTGCCGTCCTGCGACAGCACCTCCACGTTGAGGCAGAGCGACTGCATCTCCTTGACGAGCACCTTGAACGACTCGGGGATGCCGGAGTCGGGGATGTTCTCGCCCTTCACGATGGCCTCGTAGACCTTGACCCGGCCCGGCACGTCGTCGGACTTGATCGTCAGCAGCTCCTGCAGGGCGTAAGCGGCGCCGTACGCCTCCATCGCCCAGACCTCCATCTCACCGAAGCGCTGGCCACCGAACTGAGCCTTACCGCCGAGCGGCTGCTGGGTGATCATCGAGTAGGGGCCGGTCGACCGTGCGTGGATCTTGTCGTCGACGAGGTGGTGGAGCTTGAGGATGTACATGTAGCCCACCGACACCGGGTCCGTGAACGGCTCGCCGGAGCGGCCGTCGAAGAGCCGGGCCTTGCCGTCGGACTCGATCATCCGGACGTCGTCGCGGTTCTTCAGGGTCGCGCCGAGCAGGCCGGTGATCTCGTCCTCGCGGGCGCCGTCGAAGACCGGCGTCGCCAGCTTGGTGTTGGGCTCCGCCTTCTCCGCGCCGATCGAGATCAGCCGCTTCTTCCACTCCGAGCTGTCGGGGTCGCCGGACAGGTTGAGGTCCCAGCCCTGCTTGCCGAGCCAGCCGAGGTGCAGCTCGAGGATCTGGCCGATGTTCATCCGTCGCGGCACACCCAGCGGGTTGAGCACGACGTCGACCGGGGTGCCGTCCTCCATGAACGGCATGTCCTCGACCGGCAGGATCTTCGCGATGACGCCCTTGTTGCCGTGGCGGCCGGCGAGCTTGTCGCCCACCGAGATCTTCCGCTTCTGCGCGACGTAGACCCGCACCAGCTGGTTGACGCCCGGCGGCAGCTCGTCGCCGTCCTCGCGGTCGAACACGCGGACGCCGATGACCGTGCCGGACTCACCGTGGGGCACCTTCATCGAGGTGTCGCGGACCTCGCGCGCCTTCTCACCGAAGATCGCACGGAGCAGCCGCTCCTCCGGGGTCAGCTCGGTCTCACCCTTCGGGGTGACCTTGCCGACCAGGATGTCGCCGGTCGTGACCTCGGCGCCGATGCGGATGATGCCGCGCTCGTCGAGGTCGGCGAGCATCTCCTCGCTGACGTTGGGGATGTCGCGGGTGATCTCCTCCGGGCCCAGCTTCGTGTCGCGGGCGTCGACCTCGTGCTCCTCGATGTGGATCGAGGTGAGGACGTCCTCCTGCACCAGACGCTGGCTGAGGATGATCGCGTCCTCGTAGTTGTGGCCCTCCCACGGCATGAACGCGACGAGCAGGTTGGTGCCCAGCGCCATCTCCGCCTGGTCGGTGCACGGACCGTCGGCGATCGGCGAACCGACCTCGAGCCGGTCGCCGGCCGCGACGAGCGGACGCTGGTTGATGCAGGTGCCCTGGTTGGAGCGACGGAACTTGGCCAGCTTGTAGGTCTGGTAGGAGCCGTCGTCGTTCATGACCTCGACCACGTCGGCCGAGACACCCTGCACCACACCGGCCTTGTCGGCCACCAGCACGTCACCGGCGTCGACCGCGGCGCGGAACTCGATGCCGGTGCCGACGATCGGGCTGTCACTGCGGATCAGCGGGACCGCCTGACGCTGCATGTTGGCGCCCATCAGCGCGCGGTTGGCGTCGTCGTGCTCGAGGAACGGGATCAGGGCGGTCGCGACCGACACCATCTGGCGCGGCGAGACGTCCATGTAGTCGACCTCGTTGCCCGGGATCTCGGAGACCTCGCCCTGGCGCAGGCGCACGAGCACCCGCTCCTCGGCGAAGCGGTTCTTCGAGTCGAGCGCGGCGTTCGCCTGGGCGATGACGTAGCGGTCCTCGTCGTCGGCGGTGAGGTACTCGATCTGGTCGGTGACCACGCCCTTGACGACCTTGCGGTACGGCGTCTCCACGAAGCCGTAGGGGTTGATCCGTCCGTACGAAGCGAGCGAGCCGATCAGGCCGATGTTCGGGCCTTCCGGCGTCTCGATCGGGCACATCCGGCCGTAGTGCGACGGGTGGACGTCGCGGACCTCCATGCCGGCGCGGTCACGGGACAGACCGCCGGGCCCGAGGGCCGAGAGCCGGCGCTTGTGGGTCAGACCGGCGATCGGGTTGGTCTGGTCCATGAACTGCGACAGCTGCGAGGTGCCGAAGAACTCCTTCAGCGCCGCGACGACCGGGCGGATGTTGATCAGCGACTGCGGCGTGATCGCCTCGACGTCCTGGGTGGTCATCCGCTCGCGGACGACCCGCTCCATCCGGGCGAGACCGGTGCGCAGCTGGTTCTGGATCAGCTCGCCGACGGTCCGCATCCGGCGGTTGCCGAAGTGGTCGATGTCGTCGGAGCTGATCTCGATGCGACCCTGCGGGGTCTCCAGGTCGGCGCGACCGTCGTGCAGCGCGACGATGTAGCGGATCGTCGCGACCATGTCCGAGATGGTCATGGTCTGCTGGTCGAACGGCTGGTCCTGGCCGAGCTTCTTGTTGATCTTGTAGCGACCGACCTTCGCGAGGTCGTAACGCTTGGGGTTGAAGTAGTAGTTGCGCAGCAGCGTCAGCGCAGCCTCACGCGTCGGCGGCTCGCCGGGACGGAGCTTGCGGTAGATGTCGAGTAGCGCGTCGTCCGGACCCTGGGTGTTGTCCTTCTCCTCGGTCAGCTGGATCGACTCGAACTGACGCAGGTCGGCCATGACGGCGTCGTAGTCGTAGGCCTCGCCGGTGTCCTCGGCGATGGCCTGCAGCGCCTTGAGCAGGACGGTGACGTTCTGCTTGCGCTTGCGGTCGAGACGGACCCCGACCATGTCGCGCTTGTCGATCTCGAACTCCAGCCAGGCGCCGCGGCTCGGGATCAGCTTGGCGGTGTAGATGTCCTTGTCGGAGGTCTTGTCGGCGGTGCGCTCGAAGTAGACGCCGGGCGACCGAACCAGCTGGGACACGACGACACGCTCGGTGCCGTTGATGACGAAGGTGCCCTTGGGGGTCATCAGCGGGAAGTCGCCCATGAAGACCGTCTGGCCCTTGATCTCACCGGTCTCGTTGTTGGTGAACTCGGCCGAGACGTAGAGCGGCGCGGAGTAGGTGAGGTCCTTCTCCTTGCACTCGTCGACGGTGTACTTCGGGTCGTAGAAGACGGGGTTCTCGAACGAGAGCGACATCGTCTCGGAGAAGTCCTCGATGGGGGAGATCTCCTCGAAGATCTCGGTGAGGCCGGACTTGTCGGAGACGTCCTCGCCGGCTGCTCGGCGCGACGTCACCCGGGCCTGGTGGGCCTCGTTGCCGACCAGCCAGTCGAAGCTGTCGGTCTGGAGCGAGAGGAGCTGCGGGAGCTCGAGTGTTTCCTTGATCTTTGCGAAAGAAATGCGGGGCTTACCGGGGGAGGTGCGCGCGGCCAAGAGGTGTCCTTCGACGGTTTCGCTCTTTGAGATTCGCCGTCCCACCACGTCATCGGCCACCGGGCAGGCCGAAGCGCATCTGAGGGCAGGCGCAAAGCGCCACGATACACGAAATCAGGGCGCAAACCAATACTGGCAACCACCCGCTAGCCACGACTTTCCCGGCCAGGGACGAGCCCTCACGGGATCATGCTGTGCGAACCGCCATCAGGTCAAGCGTCACGGCCGAGCGGGGCGGCAGCCGTCCCCCGCGGAGCGGACACCCGCTCGGACGGATTTTACGAGCAATCGTCCTCGGTGCAGATGTCGTCGAGGAGCCATTCGTCGCCGTCCGCGACCATGCTCATGGTCGCCCACATCCGCAGTGAGCGTGGTGCGTCATTCCCCTTCTGGCTGTCCTGGTCGACGTAGACGACCACCGTCGCCCGGTCACCGTCCTCGGACACCCGGGTGAGACCGGGGGAGGCGGAGACGCGCGCGGCGACGACGACCTTGTCGCTGACGACCTGCTCACGCAGGGTCATGCCCGACTCGGCCTGCTGGTCGAAGAGCGCGTTGCGCTTGTCGGCGAACTCGTCGGTGAGGTAGGTCTCCGCCTCGGCGAAGTCGGCGTCGAGGGTCCGGTAGTCGTAGGAGAGCACGGGCTCGACCGCCGCCTCCGCCGAGTCGGCGGCGGAGAGGCCCGCGGCCTCCGCGGCCTCCGCCTGCTCCTCCTGGTCGGCCGGGGACGTCCCGCCCACGCTTCCGGGCCAGGTGAGCACGACGATGAGCAGCGCGAGCGACAGGGCAGCGGCGCCGGCGGCGACCAGGAGCGTCCAGGTCGGCGGTCCTCCGGATCCCGCGTCCGCACCGACGTCCTCGGCGCGCTCGTCGCGCTCGTCGCGCTCGTCGGGCTCGTCGACATCGGGCTGGTCGGCCTCGGGCTCGGGCTCGGCCTCCGCCTTCATCTTCGGCGCGGGCGCGGCGGCCTCGACGTCTTCGGCAGGGGTCTCCTCCACCTCGGCGTCCGTGCGTCCGGCAGCGAGCTCGGCGTCGTACGCCGCCCGCTTGTCGGCGTCGAGCAGCACCCCGGCCGCGTCGTTGAACGCCCGGAACCGGCGGTCGGTCGGGTCGAGGTCGGCGATCGCCGCCTTCCACGCCGCGCGGATCTGCTCCGGCGTCGCGTCCTCGTCGACGTCGAGCAGGTCGTAGAGACTCACGCTCACTGTTCGCCCCCCTCGGTCGACTCGGTCGACTCGGTCGACGGGGCGTCGGACGGCGGCGTCGTCGGCAGGTTGGTCGGCGGCAGGTTGGTCGGCGGCGTCTCGCCGGGCTCCGTCTCGGGGATCGAGGGCTGGGAGAACGGCGGCAAGCCGTCGTCGATGTCGTCGACGTCGTCGACGAGCCAGTTGCCCTCGACCTTCACCAGCGAGAGCTCGTAGCGGAACCGCTGCGGACCCGTGGAGAGGCGCTCGCCGTCGGCCGGTGGGTCCTCCTCGGACTCCTCGCCGTCACCGCCGCCCTCGTCCGGCACGGGGTAGGAGAGCTCGATGGTGCCGGCGACCAGCACCGCGGCGGAGTCTTCGTCCTGCGAGACCACGCCGACGGCGTAGACCGTGCCGTTGCTGGCCACCCCGAGCTGGCTGACCGTCTCTTCGGCGTAGCCGACGTTGTCGGCGAAGACCCCGCCGAACTTCGGCGTCATCAGGTCCTCGACCTCGGCGTACTCCGTCAGGTGGCCCTCGGCGTCCAGCATCGACTCGTCGTAGGTGTTGAACCGCGTGGCGAACGTGCGGGAGATGCTGAGCAGCTGCTCACGGTTCTCGCTCACGCTGGCACCGGGGACGGCGTCGTCCTGGAGCGAGCTCAGCCGTTCGCCGAGACCGTCACCAGTGCTCCGGGTCATGACGATCAACACGACGATGCCCAGGCAGGCGACGACCAGCAGGACCAGCACCGCAAGGATCGCGCGCCGGGTAGAAGGCGACTCGATCACCCCTGGGTGTCCAGCAGAGGTTCGAGGTAGAGCCACTTCCATGAGTCCTCTCCGAGCGGCGGCGGCGCCACGTTACCGCTCGGCGCCAAGGCCTTGGTCGGAGAGGTGCGCCCGTCGCCGGCCTCGAAGGTGCCGGTCTCAGCGTCGTACGTCCCGATGATCGTCTCGTTGCCGTCCGGGACGCCGTCGAGGTCCGGCCGCACACGCGGGAGGTTCTGGTAGCCCCGCGGGTTGCTCTGCGTCGGCGGCTCGGTGCACTTGGCGTCCTGGTTCAACGGCCGGTCGTCGACCTTCTGGGGACCCCGCGTGTCGGTGGACTCGTAACCCGCGTGGCAGGGCTTCGTCGTAGTCAGGATCAGGCCGACGTGGGTCTCGTAATTGGGGGTGTTCTCGTTCTTGTCGACAACGGTGAACGAGCCCTCGAGCAGGATCGGGTAGGCGATGAGGAGGGAGCGGAAGCCGTCGATGTTGGCGACCGCCACCCGCCCGGTGAGGATGACGTTCTTGAGCAGGTCGGAGACCTCGGCCTCGTTCTGCTCCAGGAAGGTCCGGAGCTGGTTGGCCGTGAACGACCCGCTGTCGATGACCCTGCGGAGGTCGTCGTCGGCGCCCACCATCGCGCCGGAGAAGATGCTCAGCTGGTTGGCGAACTGGCGCAGCGAGCTCTGCGAGTCGATCTGGGTCTGGAGCACCGTGTTGGAGTCGCGGATCAGGGCCGTCGTGACGTCGAAGTTCTCGTTGGCGGTCTCGATGAAGGAATTGCCGGTGTCGATGATCCGCTGGAGGTCCTCGCCGGTGCCGTTGAAGGCGATGCCGAGCTCCTCCACGGTGGTCCGCAGCGCGTCCTGGTCGACGCTCGACACGGTCGCGGCGATGTCGCCGAGCAGCTTCTCGGTGGCGATGGGAATCGCGACGTCGGTGATCTCCGAGTCGTCGTCGAGGAAGGGGCCGTCCCCGTCGACCTCGACGTTCGGCTGGAGCTCGACGTACTGCTCGCCGAGCGCCGACCGGTTCCCGACGAGGGCGCGGGTGTCCTCGGGGATCTTGTCCCACTCGTTGTCGATCTCGAGGTAGACGTCCACGCCGTCGTCGGTCAGCTCCAGCTCGCTGACCTCGCCGATGCGGACACCGCGGTAGGTGACCTCACCGCCGGCGAAGATGCCGCCCGACATCGGGTAGTGCGCGACCACGGTGTAGGTCTGGTCGACGAACAGCCGGTCGAGCTGCGCGTAGCGGGCGCCGACGAAGGTCACACCCAGCAGCGTGATGATCGCGAACGCGAGCAGCTGGATTTTGGTGCGGCGGGTGATCACGGCGCTACCTCCTGCTCCAGCACAGGGGCGGCCAGGAACAGCGCCAGGTCGGCGTCGTACGGACCGAACCGCTCGTCCCACTGCTCACGCTGGTCGCCGGTGAGCGGCGCGGAACGGGGCAGGCCGAGGTTGCCGACGACCCCGTCGAGCAGGTCCTCGACGGTGCCGACCGGGTTGTCCGTCTGGCCGGTGGTACCGCCGGTGCCGGACGGCGCCCTCCCACCCGGGCAGAGGACCGGCGCCAGGATCGGCACCGAGTCGCAGACCGCTTCTCCCAGGTGGGGGAGCAACCGGGTGCAGGCAGCCAGCTGCGGCGGCGGACCCAGGCAGTCCTGCAGGGCGGTCAGGACGCCGGCGCACAGCCCCGGCAGGTTGACCAGCTTCTTGAGCGGGGTGTCGGGCGGCAGCAGGCTGAACGGGATGCAGGCCAGCCCGGTGATGTCGTCGAGGTTGATGTCGAGCTCGATCGAGAGGTTCACGTAGTCGCCGAAGTGCAGGCTCTTGGCGAGGGCCGGGTCCCGACCGATGACGTCGTCGGAGAACGGGAAGGTCGCGAAGAGGTGGAACGACTCGACGAAGTCGTCACCGGCGTCGTTGATGGCCGTCACCACTGGGAAGAGCTGCTGGAGGACGTCGACCGTCGACGACTTCGTCTGGCGGATCACCCGCACGCCCACCGTGCTGAGCCGGTCGAGACCTTCCAGCATCCGCACCAGGTCGCGCCGCTGACGCCCGATCGAGTCGAGCGCGCTCGGCAGCTCCTCCAGCGCGGCGTCGATGCTGTCCTGGTGGCCGCGGGCGCTGATGGCCAACCGGTTGAGGGACTCGATCGCGTTGACGATGTCGGCCTTGTGGTCGTCGAGCTGCGACATGAGGGACTCGACCTGGCGGAACACCGACTTCGCCGAGTCCTCACGCCCCTCGAGGGCGAGGTTCAGCTCGGTGGCGATCGTCTTCAGCTGGGCGACGCCGCCGCCGTTGAGCAGCAGGCTCAGCGCGCCGAGCACTTCCTCGACCTCGGGGTTGCGGCCCGTGCGCTCGAGCGGGATCTCGTCGCCCTCGCCGAGAGGCTCCTCGGACGCCCCCGTGTCCGGCGGCGCGAGCGACACGAACTTCTCACCCAGCAGGCTGGTCTGGCGGATCGTCGCGACCGCGTTGTCCGGCAGGCCCGTGTCGTTGCGGAGCTCCAGCTTCACCACGGCGTGGTAACCGTCGAGGTCGATGTCGGTGACCTGGCCGACGGTCACGTCGCTCACCTTGACCGACGACTTCGGCACCAGGTCGAGCACGTCCTCGAACTCGACCTCGACCGTGATCGGGTCGTCGCCGACGTCGGCGCCGCCCGGCAACGGGAGCGCGTAGACGTCGAAGTCGCAGCCGGTCAGCAGGATCGCTCCGGCGAGGAGGGTGGCGCCTGCGCGCAGACGGCGGTTCATCGGGACGCCTCCACCAGACCGTTGAGCGTCGGGTCGTAGGTGTCGTCGGTCCGCGAACCGGTGCCTGGACCGAACGGCGCGCTGCGCGGCAGCGGCAGGTTGTTGATCAGGTCGCAGATGGTGGAATTGGGGTCGTTCGCCGACACCAGCGCGCACAGGAGCTCCTTCGGGTCCTGCTCGAACAGGTTGCCGATGTTGGCGTTGGAGTCGAGGGTGCCGGCCTGCGGGTTGTACCCGAGACCGAGGTTGTTGAGGGCCAACGGGCCGGCGCGCAGGATCATGTTGAGGTCCTCGCGGTGCCTGACCAGGACCTTCGCGACCCGGTTGAGGCCGCGGATGTTGCGGCCGAGCGATGCCCTGTTCTCCTGGACGAAGTCACCGACGACGTCGAGCGCCACGCCGAGGTTGGCCAGCGCGGCGGTGAGCTCGTCGCTCTCGGCCGAGAGCAGCTCGGACACGTTGCCCAGGGACTGGTTGAAGCGGCGGACGGTGGTGTCGTTGTCGGCCAGGGTCTCGATGAAGGCCTGGAGCCGCTCGGCCGAGGAGAACAGCTCTTCCTTGTTGTTCTCGAGGGTGGTGCTGAGGTCGCCGAAGTCCTCGATCGTCTGCTTGAACGTGGCGCCCTGGCCACCGAAGTTCCGGGCGGTCTGCTCCAGGAGGTCGGTCAGCGCGCCCTCGGAGTTGGCGCCGTTGGGACCGAGCGCGACGGTCAGCTCGTCGAGGCTGCCGTAGATCTCGTCGAGCTCGAGCGGGATCGCGGTGCGGTCCGCCTCCAGGACCGTGTTGTCCTCGAGGACCGCGCCGTCTTCGTAGGCCGGCGTCAGCTGGACGTATCGGTCGCCCACGACCGACGGCGACACGATGACGGCCTGCGCGTCGGCGGGGATCTCGACCTCCTCGTCGTAGTGCATGACGACCTCGACCTGGGTGCCCTCCGGGTTGACCTCCTCGACCTTGCCCACGGGGACCCCGAGCACGCGGACGTCGCTGCCCTCGTAGAGGGAGACGGTGCGGGGGAAGTACGCCGTCACGGTCTTCGTCTCGGTGCCGGTGCCGAAGAACCACACTGCTCCGGCGACGATGAGCAGACCGATCACCACGAGGGGCACGACCCGCTGCAGAAGCGTGGGGTTCACGGGCGACCACCCACCACGTTCGGCACCGGCGGGAAGTTCGCGATGTAGGTGTCCCACCAGGGGCCGTTGCCGAAGACGTTGGCGAAGACCCGGTAGAACGGCGCCATCAGCTCGAGCGACCGGTCCAGGTTGTCCTCGTTCTTGTGGACCACGGCCAGCACCGACTCCAGGTGACGCAGGGCCGGCTTGAGGTCGGCGCGGGACTGGCGCACCAGCGCGGTGAGCTCCTGGCTCAGCGTGACCGTCGATACCAGGATGTTGTGGATCGCGGCGCGGCGCTGGATCAGGGCCCGGAACAGGACGTCGGCGTCGGCCATGAGCTGGATGATGTCCTCGTCCCGCGCGTCGAGCACGGTGGACACCCGCCGGAGGCTGACGAGCAAGGTGTTGATCTCCTCGTCGCGGGAGGCAACGACCTCCGACAACGCGGACACGCCCTCGAGCGCCGCCCGGAACTCCTCCGGGGTGTTGCGGGTCAGGTCGGCCAGGGTCGTCAGCGATGCCGCGAGCTGGTCGGTGTCGATGTCGGCGGACGTCTCGGCCAGGCCCTCGAACGCTTCGACCACGTCGAACGGCGAGCTGGTCCGCTCGACCGGGATGGTGCCTTCCTCCTCGAGGTCGCCGTCGCCGGCGGGCTCGACGGAGAGGAACATCGAGCCGAGGATGGTCTTCACCTTGATCGCGGCGCGGGTCTCGTCGCCGAACTCCGCATCGGTCTTGATCTGGAAACCGACCTTGACCTTGCCGTCCTCGAGCTCGATCGAGTTCACCTTGCCGACCCGCACACCGGCCACCCGCACCTCGTCGTTCACCTTGAGGCCGCCGGACTCCTCGAACTCCGCGTAGTAGGTGTCGCCCCCGCCGATGAGCGGGAGGTCCTGGGCACGGAACGCGACCACGAAGAGCAGCGCCAGCACGGCGAAGCTCGCGGCTCCGATGACGACCGGGTTGCGCTCCCGGAACGGCTTCATGCTCATGGCAGCGAGCACCTGCCCGCGTTGGTGGAGTAGGGGATCGGGACCACGACGTCGCCGCCGATCTGGATCTCCCCCTTGAAGTGGCACAGGTAGAAGTTGAACCACGACCCGTAGGTGCCGGTGCGGCCGTACTTGTTGATCTTGATCGGCATCACCTGGAGCACGCGGTCGATCTCCCCCTTCTGGCGGTCGAGTCGCGCCAGCAGCTCGCGCGCCACCTTGATGTCACGGACGAACGGCTCGCGGATGTCGTCGATGAGGCCGGCGGTCTCGACCGCGAGGGAGGAGATCCCGTCGAGCGAGGAGAGGATCGCCTGACGGTCCTCCTTGAGCCCGCTCACGAGGTCCTGGAAGCTCACGATCAGCTGCCCGAGCTGCTCGTCACGGTCGGCGACGTGGTCGAGGACGTGGGTCAGGTTGTCCAGGAGCTCGCCGATGACCTGGTCGCGGTCGGCGAGGGTCTGGGTCAGAGAGGCCGTGCTCGAGAGGAGGCTTTCGAGGGTGCCGCCCTCGCCCTGGAACACCTGCACGATCTCGTAGGACAGCTTGTTGATGTCGTCGGGCGAGAGCGCCTCGAACAACGGCTTGAACCCGTTGAACAGCACGGTCAGGTCGAGCGCAGGCTGGGTGCGCGCGACCGGGATCGTGTCCTCCTCCTCCAGCTCGTCACCGGGCTGGCCCTCCTGGGTGAGCGCGATGTAGCGCTGCCCGATCAGGTTGCGGAAGCGGATGGTCGCGTGGGTCGCGTCGTCGAGGCGGGTCTCCGCGTCGACCGTGAAGGTCACCAGCGCACGGTTGTTCTTGATGATCTCGATGTCCTTGACGGTGCCGACCTTGACGCCCGCCACCCGGACGTCGTCGCCGTTGACGACGCCGGTCGCGTCGACGAACTCGGCCTTGTAGGTCGTCGTGGCGCCGAAGGAGATGTTGCCGATCGTGATCACCAGCAGGCCGGTCGCCAGGCCGGTGGTGATCATGAAGATCAGCAGCCGGACGAGGTCGCCGGTCGTCTTCTTGTCGAGCGTGAGCGCCATCAGCGATCACCCGCCTCGGCGACGATCGGCCCCGCCAGCAGCACGCCGAGCCCGGAGTCCGCGCCCTCGCCGTACGTCCCCCTGAGCAGCTGCCTCAGCATGGCCACGTCCTCGGGCGTCCCGCGGTAGCCCACCGGGTTGTCGAAGCCCGGCGCGACGCGCATCGTGCCCTTGCCGGTCGGCTCGTCGACGCCGTCGTCGAAGTTGGGCACGTTGGTGAAGGGGTTCTCCTGGCTCCACGGCGGGTTCGGCAGGCTGTAGCACCGGGGGCCGGTGAAGTCGCCGAACTTCGGCCGGTCGGCGACGGTGTAGTGCCGCGGCTGCTGGGGCAGCGCCTCGAGCACGATGTGCAGCTCGAAGCCCCGGAACATCGAGGCGATCCGGGGAGCGATGTTGGTCAGGCCCTTGAAGAAGCAGGGGAACTCCGGCGCGTACCGGGCGAGCAGGTCGAGCTGGGTCGCGGTGAGGTCGTTGGCTTCCTTGATCAGACCACCGTTGCGGGCGAGGAAGCCCCGCGCCGTGTCGGCGAAGGAGCGGATGTCGCGCAGCGCGCTGTTGAGCGTCGCCTCCTTCTCCTCCAGCGTGCCCGTGGTGACGATCGTGTCGTCGAGGATCTGCGCGACCTCGGGAAGGATGTCGGCGTACAGGTCGGAGACCTGGGCCGTCAGCCTCAGGTCCTCGAGCAGCGCGGGGATCTCGGGATTGATCCGCTTCAGGTAGGAGTCGACGGTCTCGAGGTTCTCGCCGAGCTGGGAACCCCGGCCCTCGAGCGCGGTCGCGAGTGCGGACAGGGTCGCGTTGAGGTCGGCGGGCCGCACCGCCTCCAACAGCGGGTAGAGGTCGTTGAGGACCTCCTCGACCTCGGTGCCCATGTCGGTCTTGGTGATCGTGGTGCCGGCCTTCATCTGGCCCTGCGGTCCGCTCTCGGGGATGACGAGAGAGACGTACTTCTCGCCGAAGAGGGTCTTGGGGACGATCGCGCCGGTGACGTTGGCGGGGATGCTGTCCAGCTCGTCCGGGTAGATGCCGAGCTTCAGCTCGGCGCCCTGCTCGCCGGTGTCGGCTTCGAGGACCTCGCCGACGATCACGCCGCGGATCTTCACGTCGGCGCGGCTGGGGAGCTGGAGACCGACCGACGTCGTCTCCAGCTTGATCTCCTCGTAGTCGGCGAACTTCTTGGTGAAGATGGCGTACGTCAGCCAGACACCGACGATCAGCAGGCAGATGAAGATCACGCCGAGGGTCTTGTACGCCGCGAGGGCCTTGTCCATCATCCGCGCATCACCCCGCCAACCTGACGGTCGTTGTGGTGCCCCAGATGGCCATCGACAGGAACAGGTCGATGACATTGATCGCGACGATGCTGGTCCGCACCGCCCGGCCCACCGCGACTCCCACCCCGGCGGGGCCGCCGGACGCGGTGTAGCCGTGGTAGCAGTGGATCAGGATCACGACGACCGAGAACACCAGCACCTTGCCGAACGACCACAGGACGTCGCCGGGTGGAAGGAATTGGTTGAAGTAATGGTCGTAGGTGCCGGACGACTGGCCGTAGTAGGCGGTCACGACCAGCCGGCTGGCGACGTACGACGACAGCAGGCCCACGACGTACAGCGGCACGATCGCGATCAGGCCGGCCACGACGCGGGTCGCGACGAGGAAGCGCATCGAGGGGATCGCCATCACCTCGAGGGCGTCGACCTCCTCGGAGATCCGCATCGCACCGAGCTGGGCGGTGAAGCCGCACCCGACCGTGGCCGCCAGCGCGATGCCGGCGACGAGCGGCGCGATCTCACGAGTGTTGAAGTAGGCGGACACGAAGCCCGCGAACGCCGCGGTGCCGAGCTGGTTGAGCGCTGCGTAGCCGGACAGCCCGACCTGGGCGCCGGTGAAGAACGTCATGCCGAGGATGACGCCGATGGTGCCGCCGATGACAGCCAGCGCGCCGGAGCCGAGGGTGACCTCGGCCAGGAGCCGCACGATCTCGCGCGGGTAGTGCGAGATGGTGCGCGGCACCGCCAGGATGACGCGGATGTAGAACGAGAGCTCGTGCCCGAGGGTGTCGAGCCCCTTGAGCGGCCGCTCGTAGATCGCCTTCACGTTCGCCATGGCCTCGTCAACCCGTCTTCGGAGGCACGACTTGGAGGTAGATCGTGCTGATGATGAAGTTGACGACGAACAGGAGCAGGAAGGTGATGACGACGGACTCGTTCACGGCGTCGCCGACGCCCTTCGGGCCGCCGGCGGCGTTCATGCCCTTGTAGGCGGCGACGATCGCGGCGATCAGGCCGAAGATGAGCGCCTTGATCATTCCGACCCACACGTCCGGCAGCTGGGCCAGGGCGGTGAAGCTGGCGAGGTAGGCACCCGGTGTGCCGTCCTGGAGGACGACGTTGAAGACGTAACCGCCCGCGACGCCGACGACGCTGACCATGCCGTTGAGGAAGACCGCGACGAGCATGCACGCGAGCACGCGGGGCGCGACGAGGCGCTGGATCGGGTCGATGCCCAGCACCATCATCGCGTCGAGCTCTTCACGGATCTTCCGCGCGCCGAGGTCGGCCGCGATGGCTGAGCCGCCGGCGCCCGCGATGAGCAGCGCGGTCGCGATCGGGCCGGCCTGCTGGATCACCGCCAGCACGGAGGCGGTGCCGGTGAACGACTGCGCGCCGAACTGCTTGATCAGGCCGCCGACCTGGAGCGCGATGACCGCCCCGAACGGGATCGCGACCAGCGCCGTCGGGATGATCGTGACCGACGCGATGAACCACGCCTGCTGCAGGAACTCGCGCAGCTGGAAAGGACGCCGGAACAGTCCGCGCGCAACGTCAAGGGCGAAGGCGAAGAGCTTGCCGGCGGTGCCGACAGGCCTGAGAGCCCGCGCAACCGTCGATGACATAGGTACCGTCAGCCGCGCGCCTGCTGGGAGCCGGTCGCGTGCTCGGCCTCTTTGGTGAACGACCCAGGAGGCGGGGTGATGCCGTTCTGCCGACACCATTCACCGGGCGGCCGCTGGCTGCGCCGGGGAATGCCGTTCGACGGCTCGAGCTGGAGTGGGATCGGTGGCAGCGGCGGCAGGTCCATGTCCTTCTCCGCTGCGAGCTGGTCGGCGTCCTTCTCCTCCGACATGCCGATCGGGCCGACCGTCTGTGCGTTGAGGAACTGCCGCACGACGGGCTCGTCGGAGGAGAGCAGCATCTCGCGGGGGCCGTACATCGCGAGGTGCTTGTGGTAGAGCAGGCCGATCTGGTCGGGCACCACCCGGACGCTGTGGACGTCGTGCGTCACGATCAGGAAGGTGGCGTCGATCTGGGCGTTCAGGTCGATGAAGAGCTGGTTGATGAACGACGTGCGGACCGGGTCGAGGCCCGAGTCCGGCTCGTCGATGAGGAGGATCTCCGGGTCGAGGACGAGCGCGCGGGCGAGGCCGGCCCGCTTGCGCATGCCGCCCGAGATCTCGCCGGGGAGCTTGAACTCGGCGCCGAGGAGACCGACCAGGTCCATCTTCTCCATGACGATGTCGCGGATCTCGGACTCGGTCTTCTTGGTGTGCTCGCGCAACGGGAAGGCGACGTTGTCGTAGAGGTTCATCGAGCCGAACATCGCGCCGTCCTGGAACAGCACCCCGAACAGCTTGCGCACCTCGTAGAGCTCCTTCTCGGAGCAGGAGGCGATGTCGGTGCCCTCGATGAGGATCGAGCCCTCGTCGGGCTTGATCAGGCCGATCAGGGCCTTCAGGAACACGGACTTGCCGGTGCCGGACGGGCCCAGCATCACGGAGATCTCGCCGGCAGGGAGCGTGAGCGATACGCCCTTCCAGATGAGCTGCTTCCCGAACTGCTTGGTCAAGTTCGTCACTGCCACATCGACGCCCATGCTGCCCTCTTCCTCCCACCGTTGCCGGTCCGACGCCCCACCGGGGAGCGCCGCAGACCCAAAGCGGCTGCGTGGGAACAACGCAGTCGCGGGCCGCACGTTACGCGTAACCCGTGGTGCACGTCACGCCGCGTCCGTATCTGGGACATGTTGTCCTACTCGCCGGTACATCTGGTGGCCCGGCGACGCCAGAACGGGCAAGAGGCGGGCCCCCGGTCGGGGACCCGCCTCTTGACGGAACGTGCAGGTGTGACGTCAGTGCGTCACTTGAGGGTGACGGTGGCGCCGGCGGCCTCGAGGGCCTCCTTCGCCTTCTCCGCAGCGTCCTTGGTGGCCTTCTCGAGGACCGGCTTGGGCGCACCCTCGACCAGGTCCTTGGCCTCCTTGAGGCCGAGCGAGGTCAGCGCGCGCACCTCCTTGATGACGTTGATCTTCTTGTCACCGGCGGCCTCGAGGATGACGTCGAACTCGTCCTGCGCGGCAGCGGCCTCGTCGCCACCGGCAGCGGCACCGCCGGCGGCGGGGGCGGCAGCAACGGCGACCGGAGCAGCAGCGGTGACCCCGAAGGTCTCCTCGAACTGCTTCACGAACTCGGAGAGCTCGATGAGGGTCATCTCCTTGAACGCGTCGAGCAGCTCGTCAGTGGTGAGCTTCGCCATGATGGCGTTTCCTTCCGTTTGGTGGTCCCCCGCAAGTCACGGGCGGACCGGGTTTCAGGTGGTGGTTGCCGGGCCGGTCAGGCGTCGGCGGTGTCGCCCTCGTCGGAGGCAGCCGTGTCATCCGGGGCGGCGGACTCCGAAGGAGCCGCCTCCTCGGCGGGAGCCTCGTCAGCGGGGGCCTCGGCGGTCTCGGCTGCCTCTTCAGCAGGCGCCTCCTTCGCAGCGGCCTCCTCGGCGGCGACCGGCGTACCAGCACCACCTGCGAGGATCGAGGGGTCCTCAGCGGCCTTCGCCTGGAGCGCACCCGCGAGACGGGCGGCCTGGGCGAGCGGCGCGTTGAGGAGGTAGACGGCCTGGCTCAGCGAGGCGAGCATCGCGCCCGCCAGCTTGCCCAGGAGGACCTCGCGGGACTCGAGATCGGCCAGCTTGGCGATCTCGGCCGGCTCGAGGGCCTTGCCGTCCAGAACACCACCCTTGATGACAAGGGTGGGGTTGGCCTTGGCAAAGTCACGCAGACCCTTCGCGGCCTCGACGACGTCGCCGGTGATGAAGGCGATGGCGGTCGGGCCGGTGAGGAGCTCGTCGAAGCCCTCGATCCCCGCGTCCTTGGCGGCGATCTTGGCCAGCGTGTTCTTGACCACGGCGTAGTTGGCGTTCTCGCCGAGGGAGCGCCGCAGGTCCTGCAGCTGCTTCACGGTGAGACCGCGGTACTCGGTCAGCACAGCACCGGCGGCGTCGCCGAACGACTCAGCGATCTCCGCGACGGCGGCCTGCTTGTCTGCCCGCGCCATGGGTCTCCTTCCGGATCTGACCACCGGCTGGAGGCCCCGGAAAGGCGAACGCCCTGAGCGCAGGCACTCAGGGCGTGGACATCGGCTGCACCCGGAGGCGCAACTGCTGGTCATGCTCTGATCCCCTGCGCAGGCCATCCGCTTCCGCGGAACCTTCGGTCAGGGCTGAGGCAGCCCGGACGACCGGCGGTCTTAAGGTTTCGAAGCAGAGCGTACGGCGCTGCGTCGTATCCCTCCAAATCTCCGAGCGCTGGTGACGGTCCGAGGCACGAGGACGGTCACCGATCAGCGAGGAGGTTGAGGAGGCCTCGGCTCGAGCCGGCGCGAAGCGACGGGGCGAGCGAGCCGTCTCGAAACCAGGACAAACCGGGTGCCGAGGGATGCGGGTGCACTGGCACGATGGTCCTCGTGACCTCGTCGACCGCACAGCCGCTGACCTCGATGCCCGCCGACCAGCTCGCCGAGCGCCTCACCGCGCTGCGCGCCGACTACGAGGACCTCCAGGCGAAGGGCCTCGAGCTCGACCTCACCCGCGGCAAGCCCGGCGCCGACCAGCTCGACCTGTCCGAGGGCCTGCTGAGCCTGCCGACCGGTCACCGGGACCGCTCCGGCGCCGACGTGCGCAACTACGGCGGCCTCGAGGGCCTCACCGAGATCCGCGAGGTCTTCGCCGACCTGCTCGGTGTCGACACCGCGCAGGTCGTTGCCGGCGGGAACTCGAGCCTGACGATGATGTACCAGGTCGTCACCTGGCTGCTCCTGCACGGCGCTCCCGACTCCCCGCGGCCGTGGTCGCAGGAGGAGAAGGTCACCTTCGTCTGCCCTGTCCCGGGTTACGACCGGCACTTCACGATGCTGGCCGAGCTCGGCATCGACATGGTGACCGTGCCGATGCACGACGACGGCCCGGACGTCCCGGCCGTGCGCGCCCTGGTCGCGGACGACCCCTCGGTGAAGGGGATGTGGCTGGTGCCGACGTACGCCAACCCGACCGGGGCGGTGTGCTCGACCGAGGTCGCGGCCGACCTGATGGCGATGCCGACCGCCGCGCCGGACTTCCGGATCCTGTGGGACAACGCGTACGTCGTCCACCACCTGACCGACGTGGAGACCAAGAGCGCGGACGCGCTCGGTCTCGCCTCGGCCTCCGGCCACCCCAACCGGCCGATCATGTTCGCGTCGACGTCGAAGATCACCTTCGCCGGCGCCGGCGTGGCCGCACTGGCGGCGTCGCCGGAGAACAAGGCGTGGTACCTCAAGCGCCTCTCGTACGCCGCGATCGGCCCCGACAAGGTCAACCAGCTGCGCCACGTCGAGTTCTTCGGCGACGCCGACGGCGTACGCGCGCACATGCGCAAGCACCGGGACCTGATCGCGCCCAAGTTCGCCGCGGTGCAGGAGGCGCTCAGCGCCCGGCTCGACGGGCTCGGCGTCGCGACCTGGAGCCAACCCGTGGGCGGCTACTTCGTCGACCTCAACGTGATGGACGGCACCGCCGCCCGCGTCGTCCAGCTCGCCAAGGAGGCCGGCATCGCCCTCACCCCGGCCGGCTCCGCCTTCCCCTACGGCAACGACCCCGACGACCGCAACATCCGGCTCGCTCCCACGTTCCCCGCGCTGGCCGAGGTCGAGGCCGCCATGGCCGGGGTCGCGGTGTGCGTGGAGCTCGCCGCAGTCGAGAAGCTCACCGCTCCGGTGGTCGAGTAGCCCGAGCCGCTAGGCGAGGGCGTATCGAGACCAGGTACGACGAAGCCCGGCCACCCACGAGAGTGGCCGGGCTTCGTTGTCGTCTCACCGGATCTCGATACGCGCTACACGGCTTCGTTCCTCAGCCGTGGCGCTACTCGATCTGCCGCCTTGGTCCGCGGCTTCGCAAGCTCAGCCGGCGGAGGCGTCATCCTCCACCGTGACGTTCTTGACCCGGTTGGGGTCGACCTGGACACCGGGGCCCATGGTCGTGGAGACGGTGACCTTCTTGAGGTAGCGGCCCTTGGAGCTGGCCGGCTTGAGCCGCAGCACCTCCTCGAGGGCGGCGGCGTAGTTCTCGACCAGCTGGGTCTCCCCGAACGACGCCTTGCCGATGATGAAGTGCAGGTTGGCGTGGCGGTCGACGCGGAACTCGATCTTGCCGCCCTTGATGTCGGAGACGGCCTTGGCCGGGTCCGGGGTGACGGTGCCGGTCTTCGGGTTCGGCATCAGGCCGCGGGGGCCGAGGACGCGACCGAGACGGCCGACCTTGCCCATCATGTCCGGGGTCGCGACGACGGCGTCGAAGTCGAGCCAGCCGCCGGCCACCTTGTCGATGAGCTCGTCGCCACCGACGATGTCGGCGCCGGCCTCACGGGCGGCCTCGGCCTTGTCGGCGTTCGCGAACACGAGGACGCGAGCCGTCTTGCCGGTGCCGTGCGGTAGGTTGACGGTGCCGCGCACCATCTGGTCCGCCTTGCGCGGGTCGACGCCGAGGCGCATCACCACGTCGACGGTCTCGTCGAACTTCTTCTTGCTGGTGGACTTGGCGATCTTGATCGCGGCCAGCGGCGCGTAGAGCTCGTCCTTGTTGAACGTCTCCGCTGCCGCGCGGTAGGTCTTGCTGCGCTGCATGAGTTTTCCTTCGTTTGTCAGGAGATGTGGTCAGCGAGCCAGCGCGGCTCTCCCACACCCAAGAATCGGGCTCAGTAGTCGGTGGTGACGCCCATCGAGCGGGCGGTGCCCTCGACGATCTTCATGGCGGCCTCGATGTCGTTGGCATTGAGGTCGGGCATCTTGGTGAGGGCGATCTCGCGCACCTGGTCCTTGGTCAGCTTGCCGACCTTGTCCTTCTGCGGGACGCCCGAGCCCTTCTTCAACCCGGCTGCCTTCTTGATCAGCTCGGCGGCCGGCGGGGTCTTGGTGATGAAGTCGAACGACCGGTCCTCGTAGATCGTGATCTCGACCGGGATGACGTTGCCGCGCATGGACTCGGTCTGGGCGTTGTACGCCTTGCAGAAGTCCATGATGTTGACGCCGTGCGGACCGAGGGCGGTACCGACCGGCGGCGCCGGCGTGGCGGCACCCGCCTGCAGCTGCACCTTGACCAGCGCGGCGATCTTCTTCTTGGGAGGCATTCCTGTATCTCTTTCTTCTCGTGGTCATGACGAGGAGTACGCCGTACGCCTCTGCCACCTGTTGCTCGAGCAACCTGCCTATTGTGAGGCTGATGCCCGTGGTTGCGGAAATCACGAAGCTCACCGGGTCTCGATACGCCCGGTCGCGGCCTCGTTCCTCGGACGGCCGCTGACCTCGGACCCCCTGTTCTACGGGGTCAGACCTTTTGGACCTGGCTGAAGCTGAGCTCGACCGGGGTCTCCCGGCCGAAGATCTCGACCAGCGCCTTGAGGCGCTGCGACTCGGCGTTGATCTCGGTGATCGTCGCGTGGAGCGTCGCGAACGGGCCGTCGACCACCATCACGGAGTCGCCCACACCGAAGTCGGCGACCTCGATCGGCTTCTTCGAGGTCGGGGCGCCCGGGGTGCCGGCGGCGGCCGAGCCGTCGGCCTCGGACGGAGCGGCAAGGACGGCGGACGGCGCGAGCATCTTCTCGACCTCGTCCATGCTCAGCGGCACCGGCTGGTGGCTGTGGCCGACGAAGCCGGTCACCGACGGGGTGTGCCGCACGGCGGCCCAGGACTCGTCGGTGAGGTCCATCCGGACCAGGACGTAGCCGGGGAGGACGGTGCGCCGGACCATCTTGCGCTGACCGTTCTTGATCTCGGCGACTTCCTCGGTGGGGACCACGATCTCGTGGATGTAGTCCTCCATGTTGAGGGAGTGGATGCGGTTCTCGAGGTTGTGCTTCACCCGGTTCTCCATGCCGGAGTAGGTGTGCACGACGAACCAGTCGCCCGGCTTCATCATCAGCTCGCGACGGAAGGCCTCCAGCGGGTCGAGCTGCTCCTCGGCCGGCTCCTCCGCAGCCTCATCGGCCACGGCGTCCTCGGCCAGGGGCTCCTCGACGGCGTCGTCCTCGACCGGCGCCTCGTCGGCCGGCACCTCGTCGACCGGGGCCTCGTCCGTCGCAGCCTCGACCTCCTCAGGGGTCGACCCGACACCCTCGGTCGGCTCGGGGGTGACCTCGAGCTCCTCGGGGGTGGTGACGTCCTCGCCCGTCTCCGGGGATGAGCCGTACTGCTCCGACACGTGCTGCTCCATCAGTTGCTGTTGGCTGGGGTGTGACCTGGGGTGGCGCTGCGGACAGCCCCGGTCACCCGGCGTCGCCGCCGGTGAAGACCGCGAACACGAGCTTGCCGAGACCGAGGTCCAGCAGCGAGACGATCGCGATCATCACCAGGACGAAGGTCATGACGACGAAGAAGTAGGTCATCAGCTGCTCGCGGGTGGGGTAGACCACCTTGCGGAGCTCGGCGACGACCTGGCGGTAGAACGTCACCGGCCCGGTGCGCTTGTCGCCGGACTTGCCGGCGTCGGACTGGCGGCCCTTCTGGGCCGCGTGGGAGTCCGACACGCTGCTCACCTCTTCAACTTCTGTCTGGATTCTCGTCTGGTCCTGCAGGGCACGAGGGACTTGAACCCCCAACCTTCGGTTTTGGAGACCGATGCTCTGCCAGTTGAGCTAGTGCCCTCCGACGGCGATCCCGGCCTCCTCGCACCCGTGACCACCGTCACGAGGGCGCGACTCACCATTGGGGGAAAGCCACCAAGAGTGGAGTCTACGCACCCTCGTCCAAGCGGACCAAAAGCAGTACGACGACCGCGCCCGCCGCCGGCCCCACCTCTACGATCGCCGGATGCGGGACCCTCACTCACTACCGAAGGCGCACCTGCACCTGCACTTCACCGGGTCCATGCGGCACGCGACGCTGCTCGAGCTCGCCGAGCGCGACGGCATCCACCTCCCCGACGCGCTCGTGTCGGAGTGGCCGCCGCAGCTGACCGCGGCCGACGAGAAGGGCTGGTTCCGCTTCCAGCGCCTGTACGACGTCGCGCGTTCGGTGCTGCGCACCGAGGACGACGTACGACGCCTCGTGCGCGAGGCCGCCGAGGACGACGTCGCGGACGGTGGGCGCTGGCTGGAGATCCAGGTCGACCCGAGCGGCTACGGCGGACGGTTCGGCGGCATCACGGCCTTCACCGACCTGGTTATCGACGCGGTGCGCGACGCGAGCGAGCGCACCGGCCTCGGGATGGCGGTGGTCATCGCCGCGAACCGCACCCGCCACCCCCTGGACGCCCGGACCCTGGCCCGGCTCGCCGGCCAGTACGTCGACCGCGGCGTGGTCGGCTTCGGGCTCTCCAACGACGAGCGCCGCGGCACGACGGCCGACTTCGGCCCGGCGTTCGAGATCGCCGAGCGGGCCGGACTGCTGCTGGCGCCGCACGGCGGGGAGCTCCGCGGGCCCGAGCACATCCGGATCTGCCTGGACGCCCTCCATGCCGACCGGCTCGGGCACGGCGTGCGCGCGGCCGAGGACCCCGAGCTGCTGGCCCGGATCGTCGACGCCGGCGTCGCCCTCGAGGTGTGCCCGGTCTCGAACGTCGCCCTCGGGGTCTACTCCGACCTGACGTCGGTGCCGTTGCCCGCCCTGCTCGCGGCCGGAGCGACGGTCGCGCTGGGCGCGGACGACCCGCTGCTGTTCGGCTCCCGGCTGGCCGGCCAGTACGCCACCATGCGGGCCGCGCACGGCCTGGCCGACGAGCAGCTGGCGGAGCTGGCGCGCATGTCCTTCCGTGCCAGCCGCGCGCCCGAGGACATCCGCAAGCGGGCCGAGGCCGACATCGACGACTGGCTGGCCGACGACTCCGTCTAGACGGGGACGTCGACCTCCACCGCGGCGAGGGGGTACGGCGGAGCGCCGGTGCCGCTGACCTGGACGTGGCCCCACGGGTCGTACTCGGCGAGCCGGAGCGTGGCCGGCGGACGGTCGGCGACGACCAGGTGTGCCGTCGTCGCTCCGCCGTCCTTCGCGGCCACGACGTCGGCGGACCGCTCGATCCGGCCGTACCAGTGGTAGCGGCCGTCGAGCGGCTCGAGGTGTCCGTCGAGGTGGACGATCACGCCGAACGCCCGGTCGCCGAGGTGCAGCACGGCCGGGCCGTCGTAGCCGGACTCCTCCTCGGGAGGGAGCCAGGCCATCCCCCGCGGGTGACGCCGACGGCGGCGCACGGTCTTCACGCCAGGAACCCGCTGCGGTGCCACATGAGGCGGCCGAGCCGGCCCATCAGGCCGTTGTCCTCGAGGAACGCGGCGAGCGACGCGAACCCGACCGTGGCCATCTCCCGGTGGTGCGGGTTGGCCTGCGCCTCGCGATAAGCACGCTCGACGTCGAGCCCTGCCCGGTGGTAGATGCCGCGGTGGGTCAGCGACCGCCGGAGCACCGGACCGCCGAGACCGTTGAGGTTGCGGACCAGGAACCGCTCGAGCCAGGTCGCGTCCTGCATCCGGTGCACGACGCCCTCCCGGGCGAACCTGATGTGCCGGGCCTCCTCGGTGACGTGGATCCGCATCAGCTGGGCGACGACGGGCTGCAGGTCGGGATCCGCCATGATCCGGCGCTGCTGCGCGTCGAAGATCTCCTCACCGATCAGGGCGCCGACCCAGAGCAGCGAGCCACGGAGGAAGTGCGGGAGCGCGGCGGCGAGGAACCGGTCGGTGCGCCCCATCCGGTAGGGCCGGGCGCCGACCCGGTCGATGACCTTGCCGAACATCGTCATGTGCCGGCACTCGTCACCCATCTCGGTCAGCACGTAGTGGGCGAACGGCGACGTCGGGTCCTCGCGGAGGAGCTGCAGCAGCAGCCCGCGGTTGAGGATGTTCTCGAACCACAGGCCGACCGACAGCACGTTGGCGAGCTCCTCGCGGGACAGCGCGATCCGCTGCTCCTCGGTCAGCTCCTCCCAGTAGCCGGTGCCGTAGAGGGAGACGACCTCCTTGGGGAGGAAGTACTTGCCCTCGACGAGCGGCGCGTCCCAGTCGATGGCGACGGCCGGTTCGTAGGACCGGCGGACGGACCCGCTGATGAGACGGGTGGCCACCTGGTCGGGAGAGAGGGCGGTGCGCTCGGGCGCGGTCGTCATGAGCGGCCTTTCGAGAATGTCCGGCGAAGTTGTTTACGTACTTTCGCATTTCGTCAACGACCGGTCAAGGGGCCGTACCATTCCGTCATGGCGAGCGTCACTCCTCTGCGTCCGGGTCCCTCCGATCCGGACGCCGCCGCGCGGATCCGGGAGCGGATCCTCGATGCCGCCACCGACTGCCTGCTGGCCGAGGGGCTGGACGCGCGACTGCACGCGATGATCGCCGAGCGGGCGGGGATCTCGCGGCCCACCGTCTACAAGTACGTCGGCGACCAGGCCGCGATCGTCGCCGCGATCCTCGATCGCGAGCTCGACCAGTTCTTCGGCGCCGCCGTGCCGCTGCTGCGCCGCAGCGACGACCTCGAGGCGCACCTGGTCGACGCGATCGTGTTCGTCGTCGAGTACGGGCGCGGGCACGCGCTGCTCCAGAAGGCACTGCGCGAGCACCCCGAGCTGATCCTCCCGGCACTGACGACGGAGTCCGGCGCTCTTGTCGAACGGGTGGTCACGCTGTTCGAGGACCAGCTCGGGCGGGCACTGAGCCAGGCCGCGTCCACGGGGTCGGCGGGGTCGGCGGGGACGTCCGACGACGCCCTCACTCCCCGTGCGGCGGCCGAGTGGGGCTACCGGATCGTGATCTCCCTGATCACCACCCCCACGCCCGCGCTCGACGAGGAAGGCACCCGGCCGTACGTCGCCAACCTGGTCCGCCTGATGCGGATCGCCGGATGACCGACCAGCCCGGACTGACCCCACCGAGGCCGCCCGACGAGCCGGCGAGCCCGCCGTGGGGTGCTGCGCCGCTACCACCGCCACCGCCACCACCCCCGCCGGCGTACGGCGTGCCCGCGCAGTACCAGCAGGTCACCGGTCAGCAGACCCACCAGGGCGCGCTGTGGTCGATGATCCTCGGCATCGTCGGTCTCGTCTCCGCGATCCTCTCCCTGCCGACGGGAGGCCTGACGGCGCCCGGGATGGTCTGCTCACCGGTGGCGGTCGGTGTCGGTCTCTGGGCCAGCAAGGCCGTCCGCAACCGACCCGATCTCTACAACAACCGCGGACAGGCGATCGCGGGCTGGATCATGGGCCTGATCGGGATCCTGCTCGCGGTGCTGGCGCTGCTCCTGGTGCTGGCCTTCTTCGGCCTGCTGATCTGGCTCTTCGCCGGCGCCGAGCAGTAGCCGCAGGGCTCAGAGCGAGCAACCCACCAGCACCGGCTCGTTGACCAGCGTGATCCCGTACGCCGCCGCGACGCCGTCGCGGACCTCCCGCGCGAGCGACAGCAGGTCGGCCGCGGTGGCTCCGCCGCGGTTGGTCAGGGCCAGGGTGTGCTTGGTCGACAGGGCGGCCCGCCCGCGGTCGAGCCCATAGCCCTTCCCGAACCCGGCATGCTCGATCAGCCAGGCAGCGCTGGTCTTCACCAGGCCGTCGTCCGCCGTCGGCCAGGTCGGCGCGCCCTCGGGCACATCCGCTGCGGGCACGACCGGGTTGGTGAAGAACGAGCCGGCGCTCCAGGTGTCGTGGTCGGACGGGTCGAGCACCATCCCCTTGCCGCTGCGCAGGCCGAGCACCGCGTCACGCACGTCGGCGAGCGGCGCGCGCTGCCCGGGCTCGACGCCGAGGGAGCGGGCGAGCTCGGCATAGACGACCGGGGCGCCGAGCGACCCCTGCCGCAGCTGGAAGGTCACCGACAGCACCAGGTGCCGGGCGCCATGGGCTGCATCACCGGGGTACCGGTCGATCTTGAACCGCGACGTGCGGTAGCCGAACCCGCAGTCGGCCACCGCGAACGTGCGAATGCCGTTGAGCTTGCGGTCCCACACCCGGACCGAGGCGATCGTCTGCGCGACCTCCTGGCCGTACGCGCCGACGTTCTGGATCGGCGTCGCTCCGACCGAGCCGGGGATCCCCGACAGCGCCTCGACGCCGACCCAGCCCTGCTCGCCGGCGTGGGCCACCAGGTCGTCCCACGTCTCCCCCGCGGCGACGGTCACCACAGCGCCGCCGCAGGTCGGGTCGCCTCCGTCGCCGACGTCGGCGTGGACGCCGCGGGTCGCGACCTCCACGACCGTGCCGTCGAAGCCCTCGTCGGCGACCACCAGGTTGCTGCCGCCGCCGAGCACCAGCACCGGTTCACCGGCGGCGTCGGCGGCCGACACCGCCGCGACCAGCTCGTCCTCGGTCGTGGCCCGCACCCACGCACGGGCGGGCCCGCCGAGCCGCAGGGTGGTGTGGTCGGCGAGGCGGCGGCGGTCAGCCGACACGGACGACGGCCTTCGGGGCGCCGAGCACCTTCTCGCCGGCGCAGGTGACGTCGAGCGCGATGGTCGCGCGGCCGTCGGCGACACTCTTGACGACACCGGCGATCCGCACCGTCGCACCGCCCTCGGCCGGCACCACCACCGGCGCGGTGAACTTGCACCCGATCTCGACGACCTCGGCGTCGTCGGTCCAGGTCGCGACCGCGCGCGCGGCCAGTGCCATCGTGTACATCCCGTGCGCGATCACCCCGGGCAGTCCGACCAGCTGGGCGATCGCCTCGTCCTGGTGGATCGGGTTCTGGTCGCCGGAGGCGTCCGCGTAGGCGACCAGATCGCTGCGTCGTACGACGAACTCCTGCGGCGCGAGCTCGGTGCCCGCCGTCAGCGCGCTCATGCATCCGCCCGGTGGACCAGGGTGGCGCCGGCCGTGCAGACGAGCTCGCCGGCGGCGTCGGTGATCGTGCTGGTGGTGCGCAGGATGTCGGTGCCCTCGATCTGCCGCAGCCCGGTGACGCTGAGGGTGGCGCTGAGCTCGTCGCCGATCACGATCGGCCGCTCGTAGGTGAACCTCTGCTCGCCGTGCACGATCCGCGCCAGCTCGACCTGCTCGGCCTCGAGGAAGCCGAGCAGCGCCCGGAACGTGACAACGATCGGGAACGTCGCCGGAACCCGCCGCGTTTCCGACCCGGTGGCCGACGCGAACGACGTCACCTCCGCCGCGGTCACGACGAGCGGCGGGGTCGGCGGGAACTCCCGGCCGATGAGCGACGAGTCGATCGGCATGCCCCCACCCTAGGGGGCGTGCCCCGCCCCTTCTCGGCCCCCGGGGTGCACACTGGCGAGCATGTCGGCTCGCGCGGTGGCCGCGGCGCTGGCTGCGGCGGTTATGGGGCTCACCGGCTGCTCCGGCGAGGCCGACAGCGAGGAGCCGCGCACCCCGGCGCTGGAGGGTTGCGGCCCGGTCTCGTACGACGACGTGGCCGGCCGGGCGCCGTCGTACGTCGACGGTCCGCTCGATCCCGTCCCCAACGACCACGCGCTGTGCGCCGGCGCCTGGCTCCCGCCGACCAGTGAGACCTTCGTGCCGCAGGGGCTGGTGGTGCGCGGCCGGACCGCATGGGTGAGCGGCTACGACCGGGGGCGGACCCGGGTCGGCTCCGACACCTGCCGGGTCGTCCGGCTCGATCTCCGCACTGGGAAGGAGCTGGCCCAGCGGGCGCCGATCCGGGCCGGGCTCGCGCCGCGCGGGCCGGCCAGCTGCCGTCATGCCGGCGGACTCAGCCTCGACGACCACGGCCTGTGGATCTCACAGTTCACCAAGGTCTGGCTGCTCGACCCGGACACGTTCGACGTGCGGCGGGTGTGGCACCTCGTCGACGAGGTGCGGGGCTCGTTCCTCGTGCACGACGACCGCGGCCGGCTCGGGGTGGGCGGCTTCCACGGGGAGCGGCGGTGGCCCCTGCACTGGTTCGAGCCCGGGGTGCTCTTCGAGAGCGGGCGGCTCGACCTCACCCCCGACGACGCGGCGGCGGTCCAGCTCGGTCCTTCGGCGGGCCAGGGTGCCCTCTGGGCGGACCTGGGACCGGGCCCGGCGCAGGTGTGGTTCACGCGCTCCAACACCTACTGCGGCGAGCTGTGGGCGGGTCCGCGGCGGCGCTTCGCGTTCCACCCCGGCGCCGAGGGGGTGGCCTACGCCCGCGGCCGGGTCTGGGTGGTGAGCGAGACGACCGCGGCGCCGTACTTCCTGGACGGCGGGCGGCCCGTCGTACCGACGCTCGCGCACTACGACGTGCGCGACCTCCCGCGCTGGGAACGGTCCGACTGCGGGACGTGAAAAGACAACGACCCGGACTCCCAGGGGGAGCCGGGTCGGTCAGCCGCTGCCGTCAGGCAGGGCGCACGATCAACGCGTCTCGCGGTGCTCGGTGTGCTTGCGGCAACGCGGGCAGAACTTCGACAGCTCGAGGCGGTCGGGGTCGTTGCGCCGGTTCTTCTTCGTGATGTAGTTGCGCTCCTTGCAGTCCACGCACGCGAGCGTGATCTTGGGGCGAACGTCGGAGCTCTTGCTGGCCACGGGAAGTCCTTGCTGCTGTCTGGTTGTTGTGCGTCTTGGTCGTCTGGCGTAGCGGGGGCGGGACTCGAACCCGCGACACCACGATTATGAGCCGTGTGCTCTAACCACCTGAGCTACCCCGCCAGGGTTTGATCTCCCAGAGCCCCTTTACGGAATCGAACCGTAGACCTTCTCCTTACCATGGAGACGCTCTGCCGACTGAGCTAAAGGGGCAACGCCGCAGAACAATACCGGCCGCGCGGCGGTTCGACGAAATCGCCCGGCACGCCCGATCCCCGAAGCCGGATCAGTCCTGGATCCGGGCCCACGGCCGGGCCTGCTCGAGCTCGTAGGCGAGCTCGATCAAGACCGCTTCCTGACCGAATCCGGAGCCCAGCATCATGCCCTGCGGCAGCCCGTTCGAGGCGGTTGCCAGGGGCAGCGAGATGGCCGGCGTACCGGTCACGTTCTGCAGCGGGGTGAAGGTCACCCAGTCCTGCAGCCGGTCGATCACGACCTCGTAGTCCCTGCTCGGATCGAGGTGCCCGACCTTCGGCGTGGGGGTCGCCAGGGTGGGCGTCAGGCTGACGTCGTACTTGTCGAAGAAGAGGGCCGCGTCGTGGTTGCTGCGGCGCAGCCGCATGATCGCGCCGGGCATCCGGTGCAGGTTGCGGCGGGCGTGGCGGGCCAGCCCGACCGTCAGCGCGTCGTGATGGTCGCGGTTCCACGTCCGGCCGCGCAGCCGGCGCCCGCCGTTCAGCAGGGCGAGGGCGAGTCCGCCCCAGTAGAGGAGGAAGTCGTCGGCGAACGTCTCCGGCGCCGGTGCCTCGACCTCGATCACGGTGTGTCCGAGGTCCTCCAGGAGGCGGGCCGTCTGCTCGGTGAGCCGGGTGACCTCGGCGTCGGCGCCGCGCGCCAGGCCGGTGGTGTTCATCGCGATCCGGAGCCGCTTGCGGCCGGGGCGGGTCAGGTCGCCGATCGGCGGCATCTCCAGCGGCCGGTAGACCCGCTCCGCCTCGCGGAAGAACGCGGCCGTGTCGCGGACGCTGCGGGTCACCACCCCGTCGGCCACGATCTTGACCGGCATCTGCCGCATCGCCGCGTCCTGCGCGAGCCGGCCGCGGCTCGGCTTGAGCCCCACCAGGCCGTTGACCGCGGCCGGGATCCGGATCGAGCCGCCGCCGTCGTTGGCGTGGGCCATCGGCACCGCGCCGGCCGCGACCAGCGCGGCCGAACCGGCGCTCGAGGCGCCGGCGGTGTGGTCGGTGTGCCATGGGCAGCGGACCGGTCCCAGCCGGGGGTGCTCACTGCTGGCGCTGAACCCGTACTCCGAGAGCTGGGTCTTGCCGAGCGGGATCAGCCCGGTCGCGAGGTACATCCGTGCGAAGTCGCCGTCCTTCTTCGCGGGGTGCGGCGTCCACGCGTCGGTGCCCTCCATCGTCGGCATCCCGGCGACGTCGACGTTGTCCTTGATGAAGGTGGGCACGCCCGCGAAGAACCCGCCGCGGGGGCTGCGAGCCTCGCGCCGCGCCCGGTCGAAGTCGGCGTAGGCGACCGCACCGAGCACGTCCGCCACCTGCTCGGTGCGCGCGATGGCAGCGTCGACCACCTCCGGGATCGAGACCTTGCCGGCTTGGAGGTGCTCGACGAGGCCGACCGCGTCGAGGTCGCCGAGGGCGTCGTCGGAGAAGGCGTGCACACGCGTCATGGTCAGGCACCGTAGCGCCACCGGGGCCCGAGCGCCTCACACCTCAGTCGGGTTTCCGCCGGTGGCAGCCCGGCACGTGCGGGTCGAAGAGTCCGAGGGCCTGCATGAGTGCGAACGCGGTGGTCGGACCCACGAAGGCGAATCCCCGTCGCTTGAGGTCCTTCGCCATCGCGACCGACTCCGTCGACGTGGTGGCGTCCGCGGGGGGCGGCGTCGACGGGGCGAAGCCGAGGATGAGCCGCTCGAGCCCGCCGTCGTCGCGAAGCGCGATGATCGCCCGGGCGTTCTGCAGCGTGGCTTCGATCTTGCTGCGGTTGCGCACGATCCGCGCGTCGCCCATCAGCCGCTCGACGTCGGTCTCGTCGAAGTCGGCGACCGCGTCGGCGTCGAAGCCGGCGAAGACCTCGCGGAAGGCCGGCCGCTTGGCGAGGATCGTGGCCCACGACAGACCCGACTGGAACGCCTCGAGCGTCATCCGCTCGAAGTACGCCGACTCCCCCACGACCGGATGGCCCCACTCGTCGTCGTGGTAGTCGCGCATCGGCCCCGGTGCGCCCGCCCACGCACAGCGGGTGATGCCGTCCTCGCCGGTGACCGTGTCCATGGGTGCTGATCATGCCGGTGTCCACCGACAGCGCCGGGCTGGGTCGTCCGGCGTCAGCCGCCGCCGTACGGGACGGTGATGATCTCCAGGTTGTGGCCGTCGGGGTCCTCCCAGTAGACGCCACTGCCTCCGTCGTTGTGGTTGACCCGACCAGCCTGCCGGTGGAACGGGTCGGCCCAATAGGTGAGGCCACGCTCCTTGATCCGGCCGAGGATGGCGTCGAACTCGTCCTCGCCGACCAGGAACGCGTAGTGCTGCGGCTGGAACGACCCGGAGTCCTGGACGACGTCGAGGCTGACGCCGTTCGCGAGCTCGACGACCCGGAACGGTCCGTACTCCTGGGGTTCGGGTAGGCCGAGGATGTCGGCGAGGAAGGTCGCGGTGGCGTCCCTGTCGGATGCGTGCACGATCGTGTGGTTCAGCTCGATGCCCATCGTGGGCCTCCCTTTAGCGCCGTTCCCTGAGCCGGGCGTTCGGGAGCTCGGGAGCGGGGATCGGGCGGAGGTGGTCGTCGGCGACCACGCCGAACCGGCCGTCGGCGACCTCGGTGGAGTCGGGGACGACAACGCCGTCGCGGGTGATCTGCGCCTGCCACTCCTCGCGGTAGCCGACCACCTCCTCGTGGGTGCGGCCGACGAAGTTCCACCACATGACGATCGACTCGCCGAACGGGGTGCCGCCGAGCAGAAGCACTCGCGCGCCGTCGTCGCCGGCCACCAGCGCGATCAGACCGTCACCCGGTGGCACGTAGGCGAGGTCGGCCGGCTTTGCGGTCAGTCCGTCGACCGTGACCGACCCCTGGTCGACCAGGATCCCGTGCTCGAACGACGGGTCCACCTCGAGCGGCAGGATGACTCCGGGCTCGAGGGACAGCTCAGCACCGAGCAACGGCGTGTACGTGGACACGGGCGACGTGTGCCCCAGCATCGAGCCGATGAACACCCTCGCCTGCCAGCCGTCGCTGACGAGCTGCTCCGGGACGTAGTGCTCGAACCCGGGGTCGGCGTCCCGGCTCGCGTCGGGCAGGGCGACCCACAGCTGGGCGCCGTGCAGCGTCGTGGTCGCTCCGGTCGACACCTCCGAGTGGCTGATGCCGCGCCCAGCGGTCATCAGGTTGACCTCGCCCGGCAGCACCATCGCGTGGTGCCCGGCGCTGTCGCGGTGCTCGATCTCCCCCTCGAACAGCCAGCTCACGGTCTGCAGCCCGGTGTGCGGATGCGGAGCCACCGACATGCCGCCCGACTCCGCGACCGGGTCCGGCCCGTAGTGGTCGAGGAAGCACCACGCGCCGATCAGGCTCCGCTCCCGCTGCGGCAGGGTTCGTCGTACCGTCATCGCCCGCGGGCCGCCCAGCGGCACCTCCCGCGGCACCATGATCTCCACGCTCGGCGCGTCAGCGCCGGTGCACACGATCTCGTCTGGTCGCGCCTCCGGGTTGCTCACGCATCCATCTTGGCGCGCACGTCAACACGCTGCAGGGGCGCAAGCGCGGTTGTGCCTCGCCACGCGACCTCCACCCCGGTGTCGCCGGTCGTTCACCGGAGGGCGGGAAGGTGCCGAGCGTGCGCATCGCCCAGCTTGCCAACTTCGTCGGCGCGGCATCGGGCGGGATGAAGACCGCGCTGACCGAGCTCGGCCGGGGGTACGTCGACGCCGGGGTCGGCCGACTGCTCGTCATCCCCGGGCCCGCCGACTCGGTCAGCGAGAGCGAGGAGGGCGTCGTCGCCCAGGTGCGAGCACCGCACGTAGGCAGCGGCTACCGGCTGATCGTCGAACCGTGGCGACTCGTCGATCTCCTCGAGCGGTTCGCGCCCACGTCGATCGAGTGGAACGACAAGCTCACGCTGCTCCCGGTCGCCTGGTGGGCGCGGCGGGCGGGCGTCCGGTCGGTCTGCCTCTCCCACGAGCAGCTGACCGACATGTTCGCGAAGCGCAGCGGCAGGCCCACGACCTCGAAGGTGTCCATCGGCGTCGTCAACCGGCTGGTGGTCCGCAGCTTCGACACCTTGGTCGTCACCTCCCGCTACGCCCAGAACGAGTTCCAGCGGGTGGCCGACGCGGTGGGCTGCCCGGTCGAGCGGGTGCCTCTCGGAGTCGACCTCGCGACGTTCCGGCCGCACGACCTCACCCCGCCCGACGACGGCGTGCTGCGGCTGGCTCACGTCGGGCGGCTCTCTCGCGAGAAGTCACCGCACCTGGCCGTCGCGACGGCGGTCGAGCTGCACCGGCGCGGCGTACCACTGCGGATGGATGTGTACGGCGAGGGCCCGCACCTCGACGAGCTGCAGGCCATCGCCGGGTCCGCTCCCGTCGTCTTCCACGGTTTCGTGGACGGGCGCGAGGAGCTCAGCCGCCGGATCTCCGCGGCCGACGTGGCGCTCTCGGTCTGCCCCACCGAGACATTCGGACTGGCCGTCCTCGAGGCGCTGGCGAGCGGCACACCCGTGGTCACCGCGGATCGCGGCGGCGCCCGCGAGCTGATCGACACCAGGTCCGGCGCCTGGGCCCCGCCCGAGCCGGAGGCTCTCGCAGACGCCGTCCTCGCGGTGGCAGCGAGACCGCGAGCCGACCGTCGTACGGCGGCTCGCCGACGCGCCGAGCAGTACCCGTGGTCGGAGACCGTCCAGCGGATGCTCGCGGTCCACGACGGCAACGCGCTCCGGGTGCCCGCGACGGCCTGATCCGTCAGGTCAGCAGGAGCCGTCGACCGATGCGACCTCGGTGACCCGCCAGGGTCCGAGGATGTTGGTGACCTCGATCCGTTGCGGCGCCCGGGTCGCCTCGCCCAGCTGGGTGGGGGCGCCGTCGGGTACGACGAGCCGGGTGGCGTCGACGCAGATGTCGAGCCGGAGCACCGTGTCGCGCGGCCGGGCTTCGAGGAACTCGATCACCACGTCGCCGTCGTACGTCCCGTCGGAGTACGCCGCGAAGGCCTCGCGGTAGGGGTCGACGACCGACGCGGTGCCGTTCAGCGACAGCAGTCGCCCGACCTCGCCCTCGCGGGCGGCCTGCCTCCGTCCGCGCTCGAAGTCCACGTAGGTCTGCAGCGCCTGCTGGTAGGCACCCTCCAGCTCCGGGCGGTCGACGAGGTCGACCCCCTCGTCGGGGTAGTCGATGTCCTCGAGCTGCGACTCGTCCGCAGTGGCGGTCGAGGCGGCCGAGGGATCCGCGGCGTCCGGTCCGTCCTCCGCGCAGCCGGCGGCGATCAGGAGCGGGAGGGCGAGAGCGAGCGCGAGGCGGTGTGTCATCACGGTCCGGCCACGCTACAACCGCGGGCCGGAGGTCGTGGATGGCCGGGGCGAACGCGCCGAAAGCCCAAAACGCCGAGTTGGCACCGTTTCGGACCGGCGTCGGTCATTCTATGGTTGGCCGCAGTGCACGGACCTGACTCTCGATGCCAGCGTCCTTCCGCCAAACAGCTAGGAGCAGCACATGTCCATGCCCCCAGAGCCTCCGGGCCCTCCCGGCCCCCCGAGCACACCGCCGCCCGGACCGCCGACGCCGCCCCCGGGCGATGGCGGCTACCCCGCTGGGGGCAGCGTTCCCGGCGGACAGCCGGCGGGCGCAGGACGCCCGGGTGAGCTTCTCAACCGATTCCTTGCCCGGCTGATCGACCACGTGATTCTCGGCGTGGTCTACGTGCCGATCTTCATCATCCTCAGCGCGATCATCTACTCGGGCTTCAGCAACTCGTTCGGCGAGCAGTTCATCTTCTACACGCTGATCGCGATCCTCCAGGCCGCGCTCTACCTGGCCTACTTCACGCTGCTGGAGTCGAACCGCGGACAGACCGTGGGCAAGATGATCATGAAGCTCCGCACCTACGGCCCCGACGGGGTCAGCAACCCGACGGTCGAGCAGGCTGCGAAGCGCAACGCCTACTCCGCGCTCGGTGTGCTGAGCATCATCCCGATCATCGGCTGGTTCTTCCTCGGCTGGGCAGCACCCATTGCCGCGATGATCTTCATCGCGGTCACGTTGAACAGCGACCAGCCCAACCACCAGGGCTGGCACGACAAGTTCGCCGGCGGCACCCTGGTCAGGCAGATCGGCTGACCAGCACCCGCTCGCGATCCTGAAGGGGCGCCACCCGGGCAAGGGTGGTGCCCCTTTCGCGTGCCTGGACCGAGACGAACGCCATGGCGACCAGCACCATGCCGCCGCCGAGCAGGACGCCCGCCGCGAGGTCGCTGGGGTAGTGCCGGCCGAGGAACAGCCGGTCGAGGCAGACGGCGAGCACCGTCGCGGTGACCACGACCGTGCCCCACAGGCGGACGGCCGCGTTCCGGCTCCGCAGGACCACGAACACGAGCACCAGGCCCATCAGCGCCGCCGTACCGGAGGCGTGGGCCGACGGGAACGAGCCGGACGCGTGGAAGTGGTCGGGGGCCTGCCACTGCGGCCGGTCGCGGCCGAACAGCGCCTTCGCCCAACCGGTGAGCTCGAGCGTCGTCCACATCACGGCGACGGTGAGGAGCGCCTCGCGGACCTGTCGCCGCAGCAGCAGGAGGGCCGCCAGCGCCAGCATCCAGTACTGCAAGGTGTGCTTGTCGAACGCCCACTCGACCCACAACAGCGGCTGCTGCGTCCAGGTGTGGCTCACCGCCCACTCCCGGAACCCTGCGCTGGACGCGTCGAGCCCGCCCGGGCCCGGGGTCCCGCCGGTCATGGCGAGACCGATCAGGATGACGAGGCCGAACGACGTCAGCGACGCCAGCAGCGCGGTCCGGGCCGAGAGGGCCGGCCGCGCGGGCACTCGAGGATCAGCAGCTCGGGTTGCCGAGACGGGAGCAGCAGTGGTCGTGAGCACGTCGACGACGTTAGGAACGCCGGATGAGACCTCGATGAGGCTCTCATCTGGCGCTCATCAAGCGGGCGGCCGACCGCGGAACGGTCCTTTCGTCTACCTTTCGGGCATGGGCCTGCTCACCCCCGTCGCGATCAAGATCGGCTCCATCTCGTGGATGCCGAAGCTGCTCCCCCAGATCGTCTGGACCGACAACCTGGTTCACAAGGTCACGAAGAACCGCTACGGCATCCTCGACATCGCCGGCCTGCCCAACGTCGTGCTGACGGTGCCGGGCCGGAAGAGTGGCATCCCCCGGTCCACCAACCTGCTGACCGTCCCGGACGGCGACGAGTGGCTGATCGCCGGGTCCTACTTCGGCGCCCCCAAGCCGCCGATCTGGGTCGCCAACCTCCGGGCGGCCGAGACGGTCAAGATCCGCTACCGGCGGCAGGACTACACGGTCACCTGGCGCGAGATGGTGGGTGAGGAGCGCGAGCAGGCGTGGGAGACGATGCGGGCGTTGTGGCCGAACTTCGACAAGTACGCCGAGCGCACCGACCGGGTGATCCCGGTCTTCCGGCTGACACGCGTCGCAGGCTGACAACTGGGTTCCCGGGGCTCGCGCGCGCACCGCAACCAGCGCCGCCGGGCCGTTTTGGTGAGCGATGCCTAACGTTGGTTTGGCTAGCCTTATATTGAACGGGTGACGCCCCCGCTGCCGACGAGCGCGCCCGATCGCGCCACCCGGCCCCGCACGGGCGTCGGGTTCGCGGCGGACCTCGCGCAGCACGGCGGACGGCCCGCGTTGGTCGCCGGCCACGAGGTGGTGTCGTACGACGACCTCGCGGACCGGGTCGCCCGGGCGCGGGCCCGGCTCGGGTCCGCCCAGCGGCTGGTCGGCCTGGTCCCGGCGCCGACGATCGAGTTCGTCGTCGCCTACCTGGCCGCGCTCGCAGGGGGCCACGCCGTGCTCCTGTCCCACGACGAGGTGCTCGCCCGGGCTTACGGCGCGAGCACCACCTGGGCCGACGGCGGCTTCACGGCGACCGGCCGACCGGACCCGGTCCTTCACCCCGACCTGCGGCTGCTGCTCAGCACCTCCGGATCCACCGGCTCGCCCAAGCTGGTCCGCCTGTCCCGGAGCAACATCGAGAGCAACGCCGGAGCGATCGCGTCCTACCTCGGCCTGACCGCGGACGACCGGGCGATCACCACGCTCCCCCTCGACTACTGCTACGGCCTCTCGGTGCTGCACAGCCACCTCGCGGTCGGCGCCTCGCTCGTGCTCACCGACCTCTCCGTCGCCGAGTCGGCGCTCTGGGACCTGGCGCGGGCGACCGGGGTGACGTCGTTCGCGGGCGTGCCGTTCACCTTCGACCTGCTCGACACCGCCGGCTGGCCGGCACTGCCGACCCTGCGGCAGGTCACCCAGGCCGGTGGCCGGCTCGCTCCTGACCGGGTCGCCGCCGTCGCCGAGCGCGGTCGGCGCGAGGGCTGGGACCTGATCGTCATGTACGGCCAGACCGAGGCGACCGCCCGGATGGCCTACCTGCCCCCGGACCTGACCGATGCCCACCCCGGCGCGATCGGCGTCGCGATCCCCGGTGGCGCGCTGCACCTCGAGCCCGTCGACGGTGCGGTCGGGCACGCCGCCGGCGTCGGCGAGCTGGTCTACACGGGCCCGAACGTGATGATGGGTTACGCCCACGGCACCGCCGACCTGGCCCGCGGCGCGGAGCTCACCGAGCTGCGCACCGGCGACCTGGCCCGGCAGAACGACGCGGGGTTGTTCGAGGTCGTCGGTCGCAGCTCGCGATTCGCCAAGCTCTTCGGGAAGCGGATCGACCTCGACCGAGTGGAGAACCTGCTCACCCTCGACGACCACGAGGTCGCCTGCGCCGAGTCCGCCGACGCGACCCGGCTCGTGGTCGCCCTTGCGGGCGAGGCCGACCGGTTCGCGATCGACGAGGCCGCCGCGACAGCCGTCGCCGCGACCGGCCTGCCCGAGCACGCCGTCGCCGTCGTACCCGTCGCTGCGGTGCCGCGACTGCCCAACGGCAAGGTCGACCAGGCCGCGGTGTCCCGGCTCGAGGCGCCGCGTGCCGACGTCCGCGCGTTGTCGCCGGTCGACGCGCTGACGGCGGTGTACGCCGCCGTGCTCGGCCGGCACCGGGTCACCGCGGACGACACGTTCACGGGTCTCGGCGGCGACTCACTGTCCTACGTCGAGCTCTCGCTGCGTCTGGAGAGTCGACTCGGACGCCTGCCGTCGGACTGGCCGGACCGGACGATCGGCGACCTCGCCGCGTCGGCGGCCGGCGCCCGCCGTTCGCGCTGGGTGCGGCTCGACACCGGGATCCTGCTGCGCGCGGCGGCGATCGTGATGATCGTCGGCAGCCACACCAACCTGTTCGTGCTCGCCGGTGGCGCCCACGTGCTCCTGGCCGTCGCCGGCGCGAACTTCGCGCGCTTCCATCTGGCGGGCGCCGAGCGCAGTGAGCGCCGGCGCAACCTCACCCGCTCGATCGCCCGCATCGCCGTCCCCACCGCGCTCTGGGTCGCGGCGGTCCTGCTGATCAGCGGCCAGTACGGCTGGCGCAACGTCCTGCTCCTCAACGACGCGATCGGCCGCCGCACCTGGCACGAGCCCGAGTGGCACTTCTGGTTCATCGAGGTGCTCGTCTACCTGCTGGTCGGCGCCGGCGCGCTCACGACCGTCGCCCGGGTCGCGGCGTGGGAGCGGCGGTCGCCGTACTGGTTCGCCGTCGGGCTCGTCGTGGCCGGCCTGGTCCCGCGGTTCTGGGCGACAGCGAGCGGGTACGACGGGGACCTCATCCACTCGTCGCTGTTCGTGGCCTGGCTGTTCGCGGGCGGCTGGGCCGCCACCCGGGCACGTCACGCGGGCCACCGACTGCTGCTCTCGGCGCTGCTGGTCGCCGGCCTGGTCGGTTTCTGCGACGACCCGGTCCGCGAGGCGACGATCGCGCTCGGCCTGCTGGCGCTGGTCTGGCTGCCGTACGTGCCTTTCCCGCGGGCCCTCATCGGCGTGGTCGGCCAGGTGGCGGGCGCCTCCCTCTACGTCTACCTGACCCACTGGCAGGTCTATCCCCACTTCGAGCACCGGCTGCCCGTCGCCGGGCTGCTCGCCTCACTCCTGGTCGGCATCGCCGTGTGGCGGCTCGTCGACCACGTCTCGGACCGAGGGCGTGTCCTGGGCCGCCGCCACTGGCACGGCCTCGGCGCTTCCCACCCACAGCTCGACACCCCCAGCAAGGAAACCCGATGATCCACGTCCGTGCCGCCGTCAGCCTGGCCGCACTGTCCCTCGCCCTCCCGCTCCTCGCCGCCTGCGGCGAGGACGAGCCGAAGCTGGTGATCTACAACGCCCAGCACGAGCAGCTGCTCGACGAGATCGCACCCGCGTTCGAGGAGGCGTCCGGGATCGAGGTCGAGCTGCGTCACGGCAAGGACCTCGAGCTGTCCAACCAGCTGGTCCAGGAGGGCGACGCATCGGACGCGGACGTGTTCCTCACCGAGAACTCCCCGGCGATGTCGCAGGTCGAGCAGGCCGGCCTGTTCGAGGAGCTGCCCGCCGAGATCCTCGAGGTGATCCCGGAGCAGTACCGCCCGCGCAGCGGGCTGTGGACCGGGTTCGTGGCGCGGTCGACCGTGCTCGTCTACAACACCGACCTGGTCGACCCCTCCGAGCTCCCCGGGTCGATCCTCGACCTCGCCGACCCGGAGTGGGCCGGCCGGATCTCCTTCTCGCCGACGGGCGCCGACTTCCAGGCGATCGTCGCGGCGATCCTCGAGCTCGAGGGCGAGGACGCCACCCGCGCCTGGCTGGAGGGCATCGAGGAGAACGGCACCGTCTACGACGGCAACAACGTCGTGCTGGAGGCGGTCGACGCCGGCGAGTCAGAGGTCGGCATCGTCTACCACTACTACTGGGAGCGCGACCGGGTCGAGGGCGGCGACCTCAGCGACAACAGCGAGCAGTACTACTTCACCGACCAGGACCCCGGCGCCTTCCTGAGCGTGTCCGGCGCGGGCATCCTCGAGTCGAGCGACATGAAGGACGAGGCCCGGGAGTTCATGGAGTTCCTCGTCGGCGAGGAGGGTCAGCAGACCCTCGCCGACAGCTATGCCCTGGAGTACCCCCTCAACCCTGCAGTCACGTTGGAGAAGGGCGTCAAGCCGTTCGCCGAGCTCGAGCCCCCGGTGGTCAACGTGTCCGACCTCGACTCCGAGGCCGTCGTCGACCTGATGACGGAGGTCGGCTTCCTCTGAGCGGCACCCTCACCGCACCCGTGCGGGAGACGAGACGCCCGCGGCAGCTGGCCGGAGGCGCCTCACCGTTGCTGCTCGCGGTGGGTCTCGCGGTCGCCGCCCTGACCCTGGTGCCGCTCGGCTACGTGCTCTGGACCACCGCCGAGCTCGGCCCCCGCGAGGCCACTGACTTCCTGTGGCGGCCACGGATCGGCGAGCTGCTCTGGAACACGGTGCGCCTGCTCGTCGCCGGGGTCCTGGCCAGCACCTTCATCGGCGTCGCCGGTGCCTGGGTCGTCGAGCGGACCGACGTGCCGGGCCGGGGTTGGTGGCACGGCCTGATGTGCGCCCCGCTCGCCGTACCGGCGTTCGTCAACGGCTACGGATGGGTGTCGACGACCCACGCCGTGCAGTCGTTCCCGGGCGCCGTGATGGTCGTGACACTGTCGTACTACCCGTTGGTCTACCTGCCGACGGTCGCCGCCCTGCGCCGGCTCGACCCGTCCGTCGAAGAGGTCGCCACATCGCTCGGCCGGAGCGGCTGGAGCGTCTTCACCCGGGTGACGCTCCCCGCCGTCAGCCCGGCGGTCCTGGGCGGTGCGCTGCTGGTCGGCCTCCACCTGCTGGCGGAGTACGGCGCCCTCCAGCTGCTCAACTACCCGACCCTGACGACCGCGATCCTCCAGCAGTACGCCACCGTCTTCAACGGGCCGGAGGCCACGCTGCTCGCGCTGGTCCTGGTCACCTTCTGCCTGCTGCTGCTGGGTCTGGAGCTGCTGCTGCGGGGCCGTCGCCGCCGCGCACGGGTCGGCTCCGGAGCGAGCGGCGTGCCGCACCGGATCCGGCTCGGACGACTCCGGTTGCCCGTCGTCGGCGCGCTGGCCGCCCTCGCCCTGTGGGCGCTGGCGGTGCCGATCGTGGCCCTGGTGCGCTGGCTGGTCCGGGGCACCTCGAGCTCCGTCGACGTCGGCGAGCTGACCGGCGCGATCTGGACCACCCTCGGCCTGGCACTCGGTGGCGGCCTGATGGCGACCGCCGTCGCCGTACCGGTCGTCTGGCTGGCGGTCCGGCACCGCGGGCTGTTGACGACGGCGATCGAGCGCAGCGTCTACACCGCCAGCGCGATGCCGGGGATCGTCATCGCGCTGGCGCTCGTGACCGTCTCCATCCGGGTGGTGCCGTCGCTGTACCAGACTCTGGTCGTGCTCCTGATCGGCTACACGATCCTGTTCCTGCCGCGGGCGGTCGTCAGCGTGCGGTCGACGTTCGAGCTGGTGCCGCCCGGGCTCGAGGACGTCGCGCGCAACCTCGGTTGCACCGGGCCGTCGGTTGCCCGACGGGTGACGCTGCCGCTGGTCCTGCCCGGCCTGACCGCTGCCACGGCCCTGGTCGCGCTCGCGGTGGCGACCGAGCTCACCGCGACCCTGCTGCTGGCCCCCACCGGCACCGACACCCTCGCGACCCGCTTCTGGTCCGATGCGTCCTCGATCGCGTACGGCGCCGCGGCTCCCTACGGCCTGGCGCTGGTGGTGCTGTCCATCCCGTCCACCTGGCTGCTGGGCCGGCTGAGCCTCGGGAGCACGTCGTGATCTCCAAGGAACTGACCGCCGCCCTGGAGGTCCACGGGCTCGCGGCCGGCTACGGCGGCACCCCCGTGCTCCGTGACCTCGACCTGGTGGTCGCCGACGGCATCACCGCGATCCTCGGGCCGTCGGGGTGCGGCAAGACCACGCTGCTGCGCGCGGTCGCCGGGTTCGTGACGCCCACCGCGGGCTCGGTGGTCGTGGCGGGCACCCCGGTCGTCGGCGGGCCCCGTCCGGTCCCCGCCCGCCTCCGCGGCCTCGGCTACGTGCCCCAGGACGGCGCGCTCTTCCCGCACCTCAGCGTGGCGGGCAACGTGGCGTTCGGGCTCTCACGGTCGGAGCGACGGGGTGCCGACCTGGTCTCGGAGATGCTGGAGCTGGTCGAGCTGCCGACGAGCCTGGCGAGCCGCTACCCGCACGAGCTGTCCGGCGGGCAGCAGCAACGCGTCGCGCTGGCCCGGGCGCTGGCGCCGCGGCCGCGCGTCGTACTCCTCGACGAGCCGTTCTCCTCGCTGGACGCGGCGCTGCGCGAGGACACCGGACGGGCCGTCGCCCGCGCGCTGCGGACCGCCGGCGCCGCCGCCGTCCTCGTGACCCACGACCAGGGCGAGGCGCTCTCGCTCGCCGACCAGGTGGCCGTGATGATGGACGGCGGCTTCCTGCAGGTCGGGACCCCCGCGACGGTCTACCTCACCCCGGCCGACCCTCGGGTGGCCGCTTTCCTCGGCCACGCCTCGCTCCTCGACGGCCTGGTCGCGCACGGCACCGACGCCGACTGCGCGCTGGGCGTCCTCCGCCTCCGGGCAGCAACCCGCCCCGGACCGGTGCGGCTCGCCGTCCGCGCGGAGCAGATCCAGATCCGGCCCGACGACGCGGCCGGCACGGACGCGACGGACGGTGCGCCGGCCGAGGTCGTCGACATCAGCTTCTACGGCCATGACGCCACCGTGCGGGTGCGTCTCGACTCGGGTGAGGAGCTCTCGGCCCGTACCCCGGCCACCTCGGTCCCGGCACCTGGTGAGCGGGTCCGCGTCGCGGTCGTCGGCGAGGTCGTCGCGTTCGAGCGCGCGGCCGCCCGTCCGAGGAACGAGGACGGGCGCCGATCCGGCGCGAAGGTCGAGTAGCGCCGCGGGTGAGGAACGAACCGGCGACGCGCGTATCGAGACCTGGTGACGTGCCCGCCGACGGCAGGGACGGTCGGGTCTTGGCTGCGGGCGCCTCGATATGCCCTCGGGCCAGGGCGCTCGGGCTACTCGACGGCCGGACGGTCAGGCCCGGCGGTAGGTGAGGTGGGTGACGTGCGGCGTGTGCCGTGCGCCCACTGACTCCAGGGCGAGCGCCGGGACGCCGTCGAACATCCGCGACCCTTCGGTGAGTCCGGACGTGAACGGCACGACGTGCAGCCGCAGCTCATCGATGGCGTCGGCCGCAAGGTAGGCGTTGATCGTCGACGCACCACCGGCGATCGCAACGTTGCGGTCGCCCGCGGCCGCTCGGGCGAGACCGAGCGCGGCATCCGGCCCGTCGGTGACGAAGTGGAAGGTGGTGCCGCCCTCCATGACGACCGGTTCCCGCTCGTGATGGGTCAGCACGAAGACCGGCGCGTGGTACGGCGGGTCATCGCCCCACCACCCACGCCAGTCCGGGTCCCAGTCGCCCCGGCCGGGCGTGAACATGTTGCGGCCCATCACGAAGGCGCCCGCGTCGACGATGGCATCCACCTCCGTGGCGTTCTCGGCAGCATGGTCGAACATCCAGCTGTGGAGCCGCTCGTCGTCGAGCTCGCCGAAGGGGCGCGCGAGGCTCTGCGCTGCTCCGCTTCCGTAGCCGTCGAGGGTGATGGCGATGTCTGCGGTCACGATTCCCATGGCCGGGTGGACCGCCGTCGCCTCACCAACTCATCGCTCTCGTCGCTCTGGTCGCTGTCGAGCGCTCACGACGTCCGCTCGACCGACAACAGCTCGTGTCGCGGGATGGGGTTGTCACGGTGGGCCTTGCACGTCAGCCTCGTGGCGCTCGCCGGGTCGAGGACGGTCCGGACGCGTACGGCGTAGGTCGCCCCTCCCACGACGAAGGTGGCCGCGTTGACGTCGCCGTCGACCGTGTGTCGGACCAGCTCGACGTCGACGATCCGGGTGGCTCCGACCCGGCGCCGCAGATGGTGCTCGGCGGCCTGGACCGGCATCGGGTAGGACGACCGGCCGCGCAGGTGGTCGAGGTCCAGCTCGCCGGCGACGTGTGCACCCGCGACGCCAATCGCGCGCTGAGGGTCGAGACGCCCGTAGTAGAGGCCTTCCGGCAGCACGACCAGGTTCCCCGCGAAGCGGTCGCCGCCGATGTGCGAGACCTCCCAGGTCTCCTCGGGGTGCGCGTCGTCGAGCGCCATCGCGACGGGCCGGCCGAACTCCGCGCAGCAGGCGTCGTGACGACCGTTGGTGCAGACGCAGAAGAGGGCGCCGTCGTAGGGCTCCAGCCCGGCCGAGCCCCCCTCGCGGAACGAGCTGAGGTCGAGGTCGAGCACCTCACGGAGATCCCCGACGGTGCCGTGCTCGACCCGCGGGAGACGGGGATGGGCGTCGGCCACGTACACGTTCAGCCGCTCGGGATCTCTCTTCGCCCGCGCGCGCCGGGCGAGCAGGATCTTGGCGCGGTAGGTCTTCGCCTGCTGCTTGAGGGACGCGCCGAGGCCGTCCGGGAGGCGGGCGTCGAGGAGCGCGTCGTCGCCCCAGGGGCCCGAGTGCTCGAGCAGCATCCAGGTGCGGACGTGTGTGGCGGTGCCGGCCACCGGCTCGTCGCGCAGCACGCTGGCGGCGGCGCACGAGAAACGCTTCGCGGCGGCGGTCTCCAACGTGGTCAGGACACCGCCTCGAGCAGCCCCTCCCGGACCAGGCGCCGGCAGAGCACCTTCCGGCTCTGGGCGTCGAGGTGGCCGGCGAGGTCACCGACGGTGAACGACGGGCGGGCCCGGATCTCCTCGAGGGCGGGCCGGATCCACGCCGGCACCGTCAGCGACCGGTCGCCGAGCAGGACCACGAGGTGTTCGCCGTCCTCGAGGAGCACGCAGGGATGGCCGGGACGGCGGCGGAGCCGGGTGTCGTCGTCGATGCCGGCACGCAGCGCCAGGACATCGGTGACCCCACCCGGGAGCCGGGAGGGTCGGGACGTGAGGAAGCGACGGATCTCGGCCTCGACGGCCGAGTCGGCATCGATGCGTCGTACGTCGTCGGCGAGGGCCTCCAGCCGCTCGGCCAGCGGCCCGGCCAGCAGGGCGGGGTCGTCGAGGTAGCCTGCAGGGAGGTGCTCGGCGGGGACGCCCGCGACCACTTCCGCCACGGTGCGCTCGACGAGACCGCGCCACGTGAGCTGGTTGACGCCGAGGGTCACGTGCAGGGAGACGCTCTCCTGCGCCCGCGCCGCGTGCGGCGTACCGGTGGGCAGGTACATCGAGAGCCCGGGCTCGAGCAGCACCTCCTCGGCGCCGTCCTCGCCGTGGACCTCCCACTGCTTGGAGCCGGCGGTCTGGAACACGAAGACGTCGTGGGAGTCGGAGTGCACGGCGAAGCCCTGCGACCCCGGTGGCGTCAGGTAGGCGTTGACCTGGCACGGGTGCCCGAGCTCGAGCTCGAGCTCGGCGACCAGCTCGGCGAGCGGGGGCCAGTAGCGGTGCACGCCTTGAAAGACCACGGTGGCGCCGTCGTCGAACAACGCGAGCGCCTTGCGGGCGTCGACGAGCCCGGTGAGCGGCCGACCGGTCACCGTGGCCCCGCGGGTGTACGCCGACTCCGGCACGATCGCGCCGTCCTTGGCCAGCCGGATCGAGGGCGTGCGGATCGCGGAGGACGTCAGCAGCCGGTCGGCGTCCTGCAGCGAGAGCAGGCCGACCAGCTCGTCCGGATCGGCCCGGTGGAGGTGGACGCGCGACGCCCAGACCTTCGTCAGGAAGGTCTGGGCGTCACCGGTCAACAGGCCGAGAGCGGACACTCAGATGATGTCCCCATCGGTCGCATCGCCGTCGGTGCTGTCACTGTCGGAGCCGTCGCTGTCGCTGGCGTCGCCGTCGGTGCCGTCGCTGTCGGTGGTGTCGCCGTCGGTGGTGTCGGTGGCGTCACCGTCGGTGCCGTCGGCGTCACCGACGCCGGGACCCGAGCCGGCTACCGGCCCTGTGGTCATGTCGTCGTCGCCGAGAGGCTTGTCCGTCATCGTGTCCTCCTATGTCCGATACGTCCGATATCGCTGTGCGGACGGTCCGCTGGGCCAAGACCACCCCCAGTTGGTCCGATCCAACCGCACAGTGCCCCTTTGCCGCGAGGTCAGACCTGCCGCCCCCCGCGGGAAGGTCGGCTCACAGCGACCGGCTCCTAGACCCGGACCGTGTCCAGGGTGGCGAGGACGTCCTCCGGCGTGCGGGCGGCCCGCAGGCGGGCGACTGCCTGGTCGTCGGTGAACACCTCGGCGATGCGCGACAACAGGGCGAGGTGGTCGTTCCCTGCCCCGGCGATGCCGAGCACGAACTCGGCGGGCTTGCCGTTCCAGTCGATCGGCTCGTCGTAGCGGACGAACGAGATCGCGGTGCGACGGATCGCCCCCTTGGCCTCGTTGGTCCCGTGCGGGATCGCCAGGCCGTTGCCCATGTGCGTGGACACCGACGACTCGCGGGCCTGCATCGCGTCGACGTACGACGCGTCCACCGCGCCGCTCTCCACGAGCAGCCGGCCGGCCTCGGTGATCGCCTCGTCGCGGCTCCGGGCGGTGCCCCCGAGCACGATCGAGTCGCGGGTCAGCACGTCGCCGGCGGCGCCGGCGGTCACAGGGTCGGCGGTCGCGCTGGTCCCCGACGGCGCACCCGTCTGGTCGATGAGGTCGACGATCTCGTCGTACCGCGGACTCCCCATGAAGTTCTCGACGGAGACGTGGATCGCGGAAGGCGTCTTCAGCCTGGCCCGATCGGTGAGGTCCTGGTGGGTGACCACGAGGTCGAAGCTGTCGGTGAGGTTCGCGATGGCCATGTTGACCACGGTGACCTCGGGGTGGCCGGCGTCGTGGATCTTCTTCCTAAGCACCGAGGCACCCATCGCCGAGGAACCCATCCCGGCGTCGCACGCGAAGACGACCGAACGGATCTGCTCACCGTCGCGGGAGGCGAGCACCGACGAGGCGATCGACCTCTTGCCCTTCATCTGCTCCATCGCGGCGGTCGCATGGTCGAGGTCGCCCTCGTCGGTCGACCTGTCGGTCTTGAGCAGCAACGCCGCCACCGCGAACGACACAGCCGCGGCGCCGAACACGCCGAGGGTGACTCCGAGGTAGTCCCCCGCGTCGCCCGGCGTCTGCGCGTAGACCGCGAAGATCGAGCCGGGAGCGGCGGGCGCGCGCAGCCCCGCGTCGAAGATCGTCAGGAGGAAGATGCCGGTGATGCCGCCAGCGATCGGCGCGAGAATCATCTTCGGCTTCATCAGCACGAACGGGAAGTACACCTCGTGGATGCCGCCGAAGAACTGGATGATCGCGGCGCCGGGCGCCGCGGCGCGGGCCAGGCCACGCCCGAAGAAGGTGTAGGCGAGCAGCAGGCCGAGTCCCGGGCCGGGATTCGCCTCGAGGAGGAACAGGATCGACTTGCCCTGCTCGGCGGCCTCGTCGATGCCGAGCGGGGTCAGCACGCCGTGGTTGATGGCGTTGTTGAGGAACATCACCTTCGCCGGCTCGATCACGATCGAGGTGAAGGGCAGCACGTCGTTGTCGACGAGGAAGTCCACCCCGTCGCCGAGCCAGGTGATGACCTTCCGCAGCACCGGGGCGAGCAGGAACATCCCACCGATCGCCATCGCGGCCGCCGCGATGCCGGCGGAGAAGTTGTCGACGAGCATCTCGAAGCCGGGTTTGATCTTGCCTTCCCAGAGCGAGTCGAGCTGCTTCACCACCCAGGCGGTGAGCGGGCCCATGATCATCGCGCCCAGGAACATCGGCGAGCCACCGTCGGCGCCGACGAAGAGCACGTCGCTGGTCGCCATGATCACGCCCATGACCGACATCGCGCCGACCACGCCGCCGCGGGTGCCGTGGACGATCCGACCGCCGGTGTAGGCGATGAGGATCGGCAGCAGGTAGTAGATGGTGGGGCCGACCATCGTCGCGATCTTCTCGTTGGGCGTGAAGCCGTCCGGGATGAAGAACGCGGTGATCAGGCCCCAGGCGATGATCGCAGCGATGTTCGGCATGATCATGTTGGACAGGAAGGTGCCGAACCTCTGCACGTGGACGCGTACCCCGGTCTTGGGCCCGGGCGTGGCGGTGGCGGTGGCGGCCATCAGGGTTCCTCTCGTCGAGCTGGGACGTGACCCGCGTCACTGTCCGATGCCCTCAGTTTGCACACAACCGGGCACGTTGCCAAGCATTCGGGCAGAGTTTTCCGCCCGTTGCTGTGGCATTTTGCCTGTTTCGGCACTACCGTCGCGGTGAGTCGCACTCGATCCGCCCGCAGAGAGGACCACCCGAACATGAAGGCGCTGCGCTTCTACGCTCCCGAGGACGTCCGGCTGGAGGAGGTCCCCGAGCCCGAGTGCGGGCCGGACGAGGTCAAGCTCCGGGTCCGCAACTGCTCGACCTGCGGCACGGACGTGAAGATCTTCCACAACGGCCACCAGAACCTGACCCCGCCGCGGACGATCGGGCACGAGATCGCCGGCGAGGTGGCCGAGGTCGGGGCCGACGTCAACGCGACGTACGGCTCGAGCTGGCAGGTGGGCGACAGGGCCCAGGTGATCGCCGCCGTCCCGTGCGGCGAGTGCCACGAGTGCCGCAAGGGTTGGATGGCCGTCTGCCAGAACCAGACCTCGGTCGGCTACCAGTACGACGGCGGGTTCGCGGAGTTCATGATCGTTCCGCGCCAGGTGCTCAAGGTCGACGGCCTGAACCGGATCCCCGACAACGTCGGGTACGACGAGGCGTCGGCGGCCGAGCCGTTCGCGTGCGCGATCAACGCCCAGGAGCTGCTCGGCATCGAGCCCGGCGACACCGTCGTGGTCTTCGGCGCCGGCCCCATCGGCTGCATGCACATCCGGATCGCGCGCGGGGTCCACAGGGCCGGCCCCGTCTATCTCGTCGACGTCAACGCCGAGCGGTTGAAGATGTCGGCCGAGGCGGTGCAGCCGGACGAGACCATCGACGGCTCGCAGGTCGACGTCGTCGAACGGGTGCTGGAGCTGACCGACGGCCGCGGAGCCGACGTGATCATCACGGCGACCGCCGCGAACGTGACCCAGGAGCAGGCGATCGCGATGGCTGCCCGCAACGGCCGGATCTCCTTCTTCGGCGGGCTGCCGAAGAACGACCCGTTCATCAAGTGCGACTCCAACGTCGTCCACTACCGCCAGCTGCACATCCACGGCGCGAACGGCTCGGCCCCCGAGCACAACAAGCGGGCCCTGGAGTACATCTCCACCGGCCAGGTCCCGGTCAAGGACCTGATCACCCGGCACGTCCCGCTGGTCGACGTCCTGGACGCCTTCACCATCGTCAAGAACGGCGAGGCGATCAAGGTCACCGTCGAGCCGTAACGGGTCCGGCTCAGCGCGGCGGCTGGACCACCCCCGCGGGCAGCAACATAATCGGGACCAAGACAACAGATCCAAAGATCCCCGCGCTGGGCCAGGCAGGAGGCGACCATGTACGCCGAGGAGAGGCACCAGGCCATCGCCGAGCTGGTCGCCAGCCGCGGCCGGGTGGCGGTCACCGAGCTGGCCAGCCACTTCGACGTCACGACGGAGACGGTGCGACGCGACCTGTCCCAGCTCGAGAAGCTGCAGCTGCTCCGCCGCGTCCACGGCGGCGCGGTGTCGATGCGCTCGGTCACGATGCTCGAGGCACGGCTGCCCGACCGCGACCAGGTCAACGCCGAGGAGAAGGACCGGATCGCGCTGGCCGCCCTCTCGCAGCTGCCCGAGGGCGGCGGCACCCTGCTGATCGACGCGGGAACCACCACGGCGCGGCTCGCCGCTCGGCTGCCGACGGGCGAGCAGTGGACCGTGATCACGCACTCCGTCCCGATCGCCGCGATCCTGGCCCCGCTCCCGCAAGTCGAGCTGCACCTGCTCCCGGGTCGAGTGCGGGCGGCCACGCAGGCGGCCGTCGGCCACGCCACGGTCGAGGCCATCGCCCACCTGCGCGCCGACGTCGCCTTCGTGGGCACCAACGGCATCTCGGTGCGACACGGCCTGTCCACGCCCGACCCGGAGGAGGCCGCGACCAAGAGCGCGTTGGTCGCCGCCGCGGAGCGGGTCGTCGTGCTCAGCGACTCGACCAAGGTCGGGCAGGAGCGCACGGTGCGGTTCGCCGCCCTCGACGACGTCGACGTCCTGGTGACCGACGACGCCATCGACACCGCTGACGCCAAGGCGTTCGAGGCTGCCGGCCTCGAGGTCGTCCGGGCGTGAGCGGGGGCCACGGCCACGACGCCCCTCGAACCCCCTCCCGAATTGGGCCAAGGGGCGCCTGATGGTCAGTCGGTCATCTGCGTCAGCCGGTCACGGACTTCCGTCAGCGCCTCCCAGTCGGGGTTCTGGCTCCACTCGAGGACCAGGCCGGGACACTCGGTAGGGCTGTGCTCAGGTCGCACCCAGACGTGGCGCACTCGGTCGGCCATGCGCCGCAGGAATGCCGCCCGGCGGTCCCGGAGGCAACTCGACTGAACCTTCCGGGACCTAGCCGGCCCCGGGCCCGTCGACGGTGCGCGCAAGTGCGGGCTGGCTGGCTGAGCAGTACCCGACCCCTGACCCTCCATCCGGAGAGTAGGCGTACAGTCGAAAGTCCAAGTCGCCCGACTGGCCCGAGACCCCGGTTCGTCCCCCGGCACCAATGCCGCCTATTGCGGCGAAGCCAGAGCCATCAGAGGCTCACTAGGGACCGGCCATCATGGCGATTCAAGACATCTTTTCTGGCGTACACGAAGTCATCGTCGACCGGCCTGAGAGCGCCGACGACAGCGACGGTCTAGTGGTGAGGTGGCGTCGGCGCGGCGACGTATGGGAGGGCCTCGTCAGTCACGAGGTCGACGGCAGGATCGTTACCGAGTGGCTCCCAGCGCTCGTCCTCGCCCCAGTAAGTTCGCTGTAACCGCCCGCCAAATGCACAACCGCCCCTGACCTTGCTTCGCAGGTCAGGGGCGGTTTTCGTGCCGTGGCAGGTAGTGGATTCGAACCACTGTAGGCGTTGCCGGCTGATTTACAGTCAGCTCCCTTTGGCCGCTCGGGCAACCTGCCAGGGTGGTGTCGCGGCCGCTTGCGAACCGGAGAAATGCGACCCCGGTTGGCCGGTCGACAACGACGCGAAACAATAGCGCAGCACCTGCCCCTCCAAGAAACCAGCGGAGACCAGAACCCATGGCCGACTCCTCGTTCGACATCGTCAGCAAGATCGACCGCCAGGAGGTCGACAACGCGCTCGGCCAGACGGCCCGCGAAGTGGCGACCCGCTTCGACTTCAAGGGCACGGGCGCCACCATCGAGTGGAAGGGCGATCACGCGATCGAGATCACCGCCTCCGCCGACGACCGCGCGTCCGCCGTACTCGACGTCTTCCAGCAGAAGCTGATCAAGCGCGGCCAGTCCCTCAAGATCCTCGACGCCTCCGAGCCGCGCCCGTCCGGCCAGCAGTCGAAGATCGGCATCACCCTGAAGGAGGGGATCACCTCCGAGGACGCCAAGAAGATCAGCAAGCTGATCCGCGACGAGGGGCCGAAGGGCGTGAAGGCCCAGATCCAGGGCGACGAGCTGCGGGTGTCGTCGAAGAAGCGCGACGACCTCCAGGCGGTCCAGGCGTTGGTGAAGGCACAGGACTACGACTTCGCGGTGCAGTTCACGAACTACCGCTGACCAGAACGAACGTGGGCCCGACTCCCGAAGGAGCCAGGCCCACGCAGTTTGTTCAGTGGCGGATCAGGCCGGGCAGACGACCGTGAGGAAGAACGACGCGTCGTTCTGCACGTCCTCCTGGTCCGGGTCCTCGATGTCGACGGTGACGACCGAGCCACTCAGGGTGGACGCCATCTCGTCGTGCTGGTCCCCGGTGCCGGTCACGTTCGCGAAGCAGTTTCCGATGGACTGGTTGAACGTCACCGTGTAGATACCGGTGTCGGTCCGGCTCGAAGCGGTGGCGCCGATGCCCCTCGACAGGGTGCCGTTCGACTGGACCAACGCTGCTAGGACGACCGGGACGTCGAAGTTCAGGTCCGCCCGGGCGAGGGTGCCGTTCTGGATCTCGCCGGAATCGATGGAGTCGTCCGCGATCTCGGTAGCGGCCACGCCATCGGTCTGGATCTCGAGCTGGCCCACCGAGCCGGACGCCAGGTCGTCGGCGGTCAGCGAGTTGTCGAGGACGTCGTCAGACTTGACGCCGCCGTTGAAGATGTCGGCGCTGCGGATCGTCGAGTTCCCGATGTCCACGCTCTTGACCTCGCCGCTGCCGATGTCGACGCTCCGGATCGAGCCGTTGACGATGTCTGCGCTGTTGATCATGCCGTGTGCGTAGGCGGTGCCCGTGGTCGCGACCAGCACGACAGCCGTGCCAGCCAGGATCTTGCCGAAGGAGAGTTGCGGAAGCCTCATGTGGTTATTGCCGTCCTTTGAGAGCGAAAAGCCGTGAATACCCGAGATCGGCCCGGTGGTCCGAGCCCGGGCCCCGACGCTACCGACGAGGCGGCGCGGGCAGAATCACCCGAACGGGCTAATTCGGCATAGGCATGCCCGTCCGTGGTCCGACTCCCTCGGAAGCCGGACCACGGCCAGCGCACCCGTTAGCGGACTCCGCGATCCCGCGTGGCGGGCAGGTTCCTCTTGCCCCTGTCCTTCGTCACCTTCAGCCCCTTGACGCCCCGGTCGTTGTCCCTGACCTTTGCGACCTTGGTCGGCTTCTGCGGGTTGCGGTTGACCGGCTGCTTGCCGAGGCGGAAGTCGGTCGTCCCGGCCTTCACCTCGACGCCGGCCTTCGGCTGGCTGCCGACCCGGAAGTCGGACTTCTTCTCCGCGCTCGCCCCCGCTGACGGTTGCCGTCCGGGATCGGAGGCCTGACCGACGCCGGCGATCGCCGGCGCCGCGACCAACATCCCGAGCACGGCGGCGCCAGCGGCGACAGCGTGACTGGGTCGCAGCTTCATCAGCACACCACGACCAACCGGAACGGCCTGTCCGCGCTCGTGCCTGCGGAGTCGTTGGTGTCGACGAAGACCGCCTCGTTGTTGCCACCACGGTCGGCCACGTTGATCTCACCGGCCGCCGAACCGCCGCCCGAAGGGCCGACGGTCGCCACGAAGGTGCAGGCGGTGATGACGCGCGAGAAGTCGACCTCGTACTGGCCGACGTTGAGCTTGATCACCGACACGCCACAACCGGGGCACTGGTTGTCGAGAACACCGGCGGAGCTCACCTCGGCCGTGAGGACGCTGATGTCCTGGTTGGACAGCTGGAAGTCGACGATCTCACCCGAGTCGATGGTGTTGTCCGCGATCTCGGTCGCGGCCACACCGTCGGTCTGGATCTCGAGCTGGCCCACCGAGTTGGACGCCAGGTCGTCAGCGGTCAGCGTGTCGGGGGCGACGTCGGCCGAGGTCAGCGAGCTGTCGAGGACGTCGTCGGACTTGACGCCGCCGTTGAGGATGTCGGCGCTGCGGACCGTCGAGTTGCCGATGTCGACACTCTTGACCTCGCCGCTGCCGATGTCGACGCTCCGGATCGAGCCGTTGACGATGTCTGCGCTGTTGATCATGCCGTGCGCGTAGGCGGTGCCCGTGGTCAGGACCAGCACGACAGCCGTGCCTGCCAGGACCTTGCCGAAGGTGAGTTGCGGAAGCCTCATGCGTTTAGCCGTCCTCTGAGAGCGAAAAGCCGTGAATACCCGAGATCGGCCCGGTGGCCCGGGCCCGGCCACCGACGCTACCGAGGGTAAAGCTGCGCAGAATCACCCATACGGGCTAATTCTGTCTGCCCCGCACGGAGGGGTCGTCGTTAGGGTGACGCGCATGAATCGGCTGATCGTCGTCCTCCTGTCCGTGTTGATCGTGCTCGTGGCAGTGCACGGGTTCCTCGTCTGGCGGGCGGGTGAGCAAGCCCACGACGATGCCGAGCAGGCACGGGAGTACGCCGAGCACCAGGCCTGTGTCTCGGGCACGCAGGCGACCGTGACCGTCGGCCTCATCGCGCCGGCGTTGATCACGCCCGGGGAGGGCCTCGACCGCGAGAGCCAGCTGGAGTCGGTCCGAGCGCTCAGCGCTCAGCTCGATGGCTGCTGACCCCCGGGCGTCGGTCGAGATCGACGCCCCGCTCGCCGCGGTCTGGCAGGTCATGCTCGACACGGATTGCTACGGCGAGTGGAACCCGTTCGTCGTTCGCGCCGAGACTCCGCAGCCGCCCGCGGTCGGCAACCCGATCGTTCTCCATGTGCGCTGGGCGAACGGCAAGGGCACCCGGTCCCCCGAGGTGATCACCGCGATCGAGCCGCCGGCCACCGCCGCCGACGGCACGACGACCGCCCTGCTCTCCTACGAGTACGCCGGCCTCCCCTCCAAGCTGGGCCTGGTCCGAGGCACCCGGCACCAACGGCTGACGCAAGCGCCGGGCGGGCCGACGACGTACGACACAGTCGAGGAGTTCTCCGGACCTCTGGTCCCCCTTGCCGGACCCGGCCGCGTCGCCGACGGCTTCCGCCGCCACGCCGACGCGCTCAAGCGACGCGCGGAGGCGGAGCCGGGCGCGGATAGTCCCTGACGTTTCTGTCGTCGATCGCGCCAGATCGCGCAGCAGAGACGTCAGGGACTACGCGGAATCCGGCCCGGCAGCGTCAGACGGCGACCATCGCGGGGACCGTGACGGCGCCGATGGCGGCGGTGAGCCAGACCTTGGAGCCGAGCTCGAGGTCGAGCGAACGCGCGTGGCTCCGGGAGAGTACGACGGACACCGGGTCGGCGCCGGCCCCGAACTCCTCGTCGAGCTCGACCTGGAGCCGCACCTCGAAGCCGACCCGCAGCAACCGGGTGACGGTGCCCGGCAGCGCGCCGGCGCGACCCGGGGTGACCGCGACCTCGACGTCGTGGGGGCGGAGGCGCACCGGACCCAGCCGGGTCACCTCACCCAGGAAGCCCATCACGAAGTCGCTGGCCGGCTCGTCGTAGAGCTGGTCGGGGCTGCCGACCTGCTCGACCCGGCCGTGGTTGATGACGACGATCTCGTCGGCGACCTCCATCGCCTCCTCCTGGTCGTGCGTGACGAAGACCGTCGTCACGTGGACCTCGTCGTGGAGACGGCGCAGCCACTCGCGCAGCTCCTTGCGGACCTTCGCGTCGAGTGCCCCGAACGGCTCGTCGAGCAGCAGCACCGTCGGCTCGACGGCGAGAGCCCGGGCCAGTGCCATCCGCTGCCGCTGGCCGCCCGACAGCTGCGACGGCAGCCGGTCGGCGAACTGCGAGAGGTGAACGAGCTCGAGCAGCTCCCCCACCCGCCGCTTGACCTCGGCCTTGGGGGTCTTGCGGATCTCGAGGCCGAATGCCACGTTCTTCGCCACCGTCATGTGCTTGAAGACGGCGTAGTGCTGGAACACGAAGCCGACGTTCCGCTTCTGCGGCGGCAGCTTGGTCGCGTTCGTGCCCTCGATCGCGACGGTGCCGCTGTCGGCGGTGTCGAGGCCGGCGATGATCCGCAGCAGCGTCGACTTGCCGCCGCCCGACGGGCCGAGCAGCGCGGTGAGCTGGCCCGTGGGCAGCGAGACGCTGACGTCGTCGAGGGCGTAGAAGTCGCCGTACTTCTTGGTCACGTTGGTTACTTCGATGCTCATTTGTGTATCTCCTTGGGTCGGAGGAGGGAGACGACGACGATGCAGAGCACGCTCGCGAAGGCGAGGACGAACGAGACGGCGTAGGCGCCGTCCTGGTCGAAGCTCTGGTACTGCTTCTCGACGAGAAGAGTCGCGGTCTGGGTCTGGTTGGCGACGCCGCTGGAGACGATCTTGACCGCGCCGAACTCGCCGAGGCTGCGGGCCAGGCTCAGCACGACGCCGTACACCACCGCCCACTTGATGCTGGGCAGGGTGATCCGCAGGAACGTCTGCCGCGCGTTCGCGCCGAGGCTGCGCGCGGCCTGCTCCTGGTCGTCACCGATCTCGGTGAGGACCGGCACCACCTCGCGGATCACCAGCGGCAGCGCGACGAAGCAGGTGGCCATGATCATCCCGGTGCCGCTGAAGATGATCTGGATCCCCCACTCCTCCAGGTGGGTTCCGAACCACCCGTCGCGACCGTTGTAGACCAGCAGCAGCGACAACCCCACCACCACGGGCGACACGGCCATCGGGAGGTCGATGAGCGCGGAGAGGACCCGCTTGCCAGGGAACTCGTAGCGGACCAGCAGCAGCGAGATACCCACGCCGAAGACGAGGTTGATGGCCACCGCCTGCAGCGCGACCTGTGCCGTCAGGATGAGGGCGTTGACCGCCTCCTCGTCGCTGAAGATGTCGACGAAGGTGCCGAGACCGTCGCCGAACGCCTCCCGGACGATGGTCGAGACGGGCCAGGCGACCAGGAGGAAGACGTAGCCCAGCGCGAGCAGTCGGAGCAGCCACTTGACCGGGTTCGAGACCTCAACCACGACGCGACACCCGCCTCTGCACGATGTCGAGCACGACGATCACGACCAGCGCGACGGCGAGCATCAGGCTCGCGACCGCGGCGGCCGACGCCGTGCTTCCGTTCTCGATGAAGGACAGCACCCGCACCGAGACCACCTCGGTGGAGAACGGCTTGTTGCCGCTCAGCAGCACCAGCGAGCCGTACTCCGCGATGGCCCGGGCGAACGACAGCGCGGCTCCGGCGAAGATCGCCGGCACCAGGCTGGGCAGGATGATCCGCCGGAAGATGGTGAGCCGCTTCGCGCCGAGGGATGCGGCGGCCTCCTCGACGTCATGGTCGAGCTCCTCCAGCACCGGCTGCACCGTCCGCACGATGAAGGGCAGGGTCACGAACGCCAGGGCCAGCAGCACCGCGCGCTCGGTGTAGGCCCAGTCCAGCCCGATCGGGCTGCCGTTGCCGTAGAGGCCGAGCAGGACCAGACCGGCGACGATGGTCGGCAGGGCGAACGGGATGTCGATGATGACGTCGAGGACCCGCTTGCCCCAGAACCGGTCGCGGACCAGGACCCAGGCGATCAGCGTGCCCATGACGACGTTGATCCCCGTGACCAGCAACGACTGGCCGACGGTGAGCCGGATCGCCGCCATGGTCTGCGGGTTGGAGAGCGTGTCGATGTAGCCGGACCAGCCGCGCTCGGCGGAGGTGGCGACGATGGCGGTCAGCGGGATCAGCACCAGCAGGCTGAACCAGGTGACCGCGATGCCGAGCCCGAGCGCGGACCCGGCGGTCAGGGTCGAGCGGGCGCCCGCCCGGCGCCGCGGTGGCGGCGTCGGGCGGGCGGTCGCGTCAAGAGTCGCGGTAGCCACAGGTCTCGTTACTCCTGGGCGTCCGCGCCGGACTCTTCGATGAGCTGGGGAATGATGCCGAGTGGCTCCCCGTCCTCACCGTCGGCGAAGAACTTCTCCGCGGCTTCTGACCAGCCGCCGAAGTCACCGTCGATCGTGTAGAGCTGCGCCGGCGCCGGGAACGGGTCGGCAGGGTCGTTGGCTCCCTCGACCTCCGGCAGCTCGACGCCCTCGACGCCCGCCACGGGACGGAACCCGAACCCGGCGTACAGCGACTGCGCCTCCGCCGAGGTGACGTACTCGAGGAAGTCCGTGGCCGCGTCCTTGGCGTCGACCGTCACCGCGGCCGGGTTCTCGATGAGCAGCGTGTCCTGGGGGACGACGTAGTCGATGGCCTCGCCGTTCTGCTTGGCGAGGATCGCCTCGTTCTCGTAGGACAGCAGCACGTCCTGGTCACCTTCGACGAACGCGGACGTCGCCTCCCGTCCGCTGGCGGGCAGCGCCGGGGTGTTCGCGAGCAGGTCGGACACGAACGCCTCCGCCTCCGCCTCGGTGCCGCCCTCGCCGATGATGTGCGCCCACGCGGCGAGGATGTTCCACCGCGCCGCGCCGGACGAGCCGGGGTTGGGCGTCACGATCGCGATGTCCGGCTTGGCGAGGTCGTCCCAGGAGTCGATGCCGAGCGGGTTGCCCTCGCGGACCACGAAGACCACGACCGACGAGGTGGCGATGCCGTTGGTGGGCGTGGCCTCCTTCCAGTCCTCGGCGACCAGGCCCTCGTCGACCAGACGCGTCACGTCCGTCTCGAGCGAGAAGTGGACGTAGTCGGCCTCCTTGCCGTCGACGACGGCGCGGCTCTGGTCGCCGGAGGCGCCGTACGACGGAGCGAACTCGACACCGTCGCCGGCGTCCGAGTCCTTGAACCCCTCGTAGACGCCTTCGTTCGCCGTCTCCATGACCGAGAAGGCCACCACCGAGAGCGTGTCCTCCGAGCTGCTGCCGCCGGCCGAGGTGCAGGCGGTCAAGGCCAGCACTCCGGTCAGTCCCACGACCGTCGCCTTGATCGTCTTCTTCATGTACGTCACTTCCTGCCTTCGTGTCCCTGGCCGATACCCCGTTAGGCGCGGCCTTCATGCCTAATGACAGGTAGATTACTAGACTTAAGTGAGTCAGTATGCAAATCCCGCATGTCGGACGTGAGACGTGGTTGTGCTCGCCGGGCGCCGGGTTGTGAGTGACCTCACCTCGATCCCCTCCCAGAACCTGGCACCGAATCGGATGAGCGCCGCGGGCGGACTATCGTGGAGCGCGTGTCGCTAGCCACCGCGAGCGAGACTTCGGACACGTGTCCAGGCAAAAACTGGAACAGGTTCTAGAATCAGGAACGTGCACAGGGAAAGTGGACCGATCGTGAGTCAGACCAAACAGGTCAAGCAGCTCGACCGGGTGATCATCCGGTTCGCCGGCGACTCCGGCGACGGCATGCAGCTGACCGGTGACCGGTTCACCCAGGAGTCCGCCGTCTTCGGCAACGACCTGGTGACCCTGCCGAACTTCCCGGCCGAGATCCGCGCCCCTCAGGGCACCCTGCCGGGCGTGTCGTCCTTCCAGGTGCACTTCGCCGACCACGACATCCTCACGGCCGGCGACCGGCCCGACGTGCTGGTGGCGATGAACCCCGCCGCCCTGAAGGCCAACGTCGGCGACCTGCCGAAGGGCGCGGCGATCATCGTCGACAGCCACGACTTCACCAAGCGCAACCTCGACAAGGCCGGCTACGACGTCAACCCGCTCGACCTGCTCGGCGACGCCAACGACCCGCTCGGTGACTTCCAGGTCCACCCGGTCGACCTGACCGGCATGACGGTCGAGGCGGTCAAGGAGTACGGCCTGTCCCGCAAGGACGCCGCCCGCGCCAAGAACATGTTCGCCCTCGGGCTGCTGTCCTGGATGTACGGCCGGCCGACCGAGCCCACGACGGCGTTCCTGGAGAACAAGTTCAAGAAGGCGCCCGACATCCTCGGTGCCAACCTCACCGCGTTCAAGGCGGGGTGGAACTTCGGCGAGACGACCGAGACGTTCGTGGTCCGCTACGAGATCAAGCCGGCCACCCTGCCGCCCGGGGCCTATCGCAACATCACCGGCAACCTAGCCTTGTCCTACGGCCTGATCGCCGCGGGCGTCCGCTCGGGCCTGCCGATCTTCCTCGGCTCCTACCCGATCACCCCGGCCTCCGACATCCTCCACGAGCTGTCGAAGCACAAGTCGTTCGGCGTGACCACGCTCCAGGCCGAGGACGAGATCGCCGGCATCGGTGCCGCGATCGGCGCGTCCTTCGCCGGTTCCCTCGGCGTGACCACCACCTCCGGCCCGGGCATCGCCCTGAAGTCCGAGGCGATCGGCCTGGCGGTGATGACCGAGCTGCCGCTGCTCGTGATCGACGTGCAGCGCGGTGGTCCGTCGACCGGACTGCCGACCAAGACCGAGCAGGCCGACCTGCTGCAGGCGATGTACGGCCGCAACGGCGAGGCGCCGGTGCCGATCGTCGCGCCACAGTCCCCCGGTGACTGTTTCTCCGCGGCCGTCGAGGCGGCCCGGATCGCGATCACCTACCGCACCCCCGTCATGCTGCTCTCCGACGGCTACCTCGCCAACGGCTCCGAGCCGTGGCTGATCCCGTCCCTCGACGACCTCCCGGAGATCGACCCCGCGTTCGCGACCGGTCCCAACCACGTCGGCAAGAAGTCGCTGGCTGCACAGAAGGAGGGGGTCGGGGAGGGCGAGCCCGACGAGTTCTGGCCCTACCTGCGCGACGAGGAGACGCTGGCCCGCCCGTGGGCCATCCCCGGCACCGCCGGCCTGGAGCACCGGATCGGTGGCCTGGAGAAGGGCGACGGGCACGGCAACATCTCCTACGACCCGGCCAACCACGACTTCATGGTCCGCACCCGCCAGGCCAAGGTCGAGGCGATCGCCAAGTCGCTCCCGCCGCTCGAGGTCGACGACCCCTCCGGCCCACCAGGACAAGGCAAGGCGAAGGTGCTCGTCATCGGCTGGGGCTCGACGTACGGCCCGATCGGCGCCGCCTGCCGCCGGGTCCGGCGTGCCGGCTACCACGTCGCGCAGACCCACCTGCGCCACCTGAACCCGTTCCCGGCCGACCTGGGCGAGATCCTCAAGGGCTACGACAAGGTGCTCGTGCCCGAGATGAACCTCGGCCAGCTCTCCAAGCTGCTCCGCGCGGAGTACCTCGTCGACGCGATCGGCTACAACCACGTGCGCGGTCTGCCCCTGAAGGCGGCCGAGCTCGCCGAGGCGATCGGCCAGCTGGTCGGTGCGGCCGAGGGCATCGACGTCGACCTCGGTGAGCACGGCCTCAACCCGCCCTCCGACCACGAAGAGGCCCCCTTCTCATGAACACCCCACGGAGTTCTTGGACTCCCCCGCTGCGCTCCTCCGCCCAACAACTCCGCAGGGACCCCGAAAAAGCATGAGCACCACCGAGCTTCCCGTCCCGTCCTTCCGCTCCGGCACCGAGTCGGTGCCCGCTGCCGACGGCCCGCAGACCGGCAAGGAGTTCACCAGCGACCAGGAGGTGCGCTGGTGCCCGGGCTGCGGGGACTACGCCGTGCTCAAGGCGGTGCAGTCGTTCCTGCCCGATCTCGGCCTGCGCCGCGAGAACATCGTGTTCGTCTCCGGCATCGGCTGCTCGTCGCGGTTCCCTTACTACCTCGACACCTACGGCATGCACTCGATCCACGGCCGCGCGCCGTCGATCGCGACCGGCATCGCGACCGCGCGTGCGGACCTGTCGGTCTGGGTCGTCACCGGTGACGGTGACGCGCTGTCGATCGGCGGCAACCACCTGATCCACGCGCTGCGCCGCAACGTCAACATGACGATCCTGCTGTTCAACAACCGGATCTACGGCCTCACCAAGGGTCAGTACTCCCCCACCTCCGAGGTCGGCAAGGTCACCAAGTCGACTCCGGTGGGCTCGCTCGACCACCCGTTCAACCCGGTGTCCCTGGCGCTCGGCGCCGAAGCGTCCTTCGTCGCCCGCACCATCGACAGCGACCGCAAGCACCTCACCGCCGTGCTTGCCGCGGCCGCCGCCCACCGGGGCACGTCGTTCGTCGAGATCTACCAGAACTGCCCGATCTTCAACGATGGCGCGTTCGACGCGATCAAGGATCGCGACACCAAGGACCACGCGATCATCCCGCTCGTCCACGGCCAGCCGATCACCTTCGGCACGCTCGACGAGGACACCGGCCGCGGCGACAAGGCCCTCGTCCGGTCCGCCGGCGGCGTCGACGTGGCCGAAACGGCGTCGGTGACCGACGACCAGTTGCTCGTCCACGACGCCCACAACCCGGACCCGTCGACGGCGTTCGCGATCTCACGGCTCACCGACGCCGGCTACCTCAACCGTTCACCGATCGGCATCTTCCGCCAGGTCGAGCGGCCGACCTACGACGACCTCGCCCGCGCGCAGGTCGACGACGCCAAGGCCAAGGTCGAGGGCACCGACACCGACCGGCTCACCCAGCTGCTCAACGCCGGCGACACCTGGGACGTCGGCTGAGCTCCCCCGACCAGACGCAGACGTGGGCCCCGCCATCCGGCGGGGCCCACGTTGCGTTGTCCGGCGCGATCAGTCGCGGACGATCCTGCCCAGGTAGAAGTTCGTGGCGCTGTTGCGCGGCGTCGCCTTCAGGAAGATGCGGAAGTGGGTCCCGACCGGACCGTCGAAGTTCATCGCGAACCGGCCCTCGGGGCTGGTCCGGTCCTGCTTGACGAACCGGTAGCCGGTGAGCTTGCGGTTCGACTTCTTCAGGACGACCGGCTTGCCCCGGTAGGTGATCGCCTTTCCGACGACCCGGAACCTGCCGGTGTTGCGGATCTCGTAGGCCTTCAGGCCCCGCACGACGTGCGGCGGGCGTTCGCCGACGGTCGCGGTGCTGACGGAGGTTCGGTCGGTCGTGATGCTGGCGTCCTGCTGCGCGGTCGCGGCCGGCGCGACGGTGGCGGCGAGCAGGAAGGCGCTGAACGTGGCGATCAGCGCAAAGATCATGCGGCGCATGGGGTCCCCTTTTTATTTCCGAGTTGTGAGCGTTGCAAGGCGGCGTCTACCCGACGCTATCGGGCGCAAACCCGGAGCGCCGAACCGGGTCCCGGTTGTTGTCATGGTCGTCTGACACCTACGCTTGTGACGTGATGGAGTCTCGGCGTGGCCTGATCTTCGGGATCGGAGCGTACGGGCTCTGGGGCGCGTTCCCCCTCTACTTCCCGCTCCTGGAGCCGGGTGGCGCGATCGAGATCCTCGCCCACCGGATCGTGTGGTCGGCGCTGGTCATGGCGCTGCTGGTCCTCGCACTGCGGCGCCGGGCGACCATGCGGGACCTGCTCCGCGATCGTCGGAAGACGCTGCTCCTGGTGCTCGCGGCAGCGACGATCACCTTCAACTGGGGCACCTACATCTACGGCGTGAACTCCGAGCGCGTGGTCGAGACGTCGCTCGGGTACTTCATCAACCCGCTGGTGACGGTGCTGATGGGCGTGATCATCCTCGGCGAGCGGCTGCGCTGGGTTCAGTGGACCGCGCTCGGCATCGGTTTCGTGGCCGTCGCCGTGCTGACGTGGGACTACGGCCGCCCGCCGTGGATCGCGCTGGTGCTCGCGTTCTCGTTCGGGACGTACGGGCTGGCGAAGAAGACCGCGGGAGTCGGCGCGATCGAGAGCCTGGCCCTCGAGACAGCGCTGATCGCGCCGTTCGCCCTCTGCTTCCTCGCCTGGCTGGGTACGACGGGCGACGCGCACTTCGGCTCCGAAGGCATCGGCCACGTGCTGCTGCTGATGTCGAGCGGTGTGGTCACCGCCATCCCGCTCCTCCTCTTCAGCGGAGCGGCGACCCGGCTCACGATGACGTCACTCGGGCTGCTGCAGTACCTCGCGCCGATCTTGCAGTTCGCGCTCGGCGTCACGGTGCTCGGCGAGCACATGCCACCGGGCCGCTGGATCGGCTTCGCCCTCGTCTGGCTCGCCCTCTCGGTGTTCACCTGGGACGCGCTCCGCGAGCGCCGCCGCCAGTTCGCGCTCGTGGTCGAGACCGCGCCGGCCTGCTGAGCGCCGGCGCTCGTCCGAGGGACGAGCTCAGGCGGTGCGGACAGCGACGGCGTCGGCGAAGGCCTCGAGGGCGGAGCGGACCGATCCCTCGGGGAGGGCGGCGAGGCGCTGCTTGGCCTCGCCGGCGCGGGCGAGGACGTAGGCGCGGGCCTCGTCCATCGCGGGGTGCTTGCGCAGCAGGTCGAGGGCCTCGGCGTGGAGGTCGTCGTCGGCGAGGTCGGCGGCGAGGATCTCGTGCAGGCGGGCGTCCGCTGGGTCCTTCGACGCCTGGGCCATCAGCACCGGCAGGGTCGGCACGCCCTCGCGCAGGTCGGTGCCCGGCGTCTTGCCGGACTCGGCGGACTCCGACGCGATGTCGAGGATGTCGTCGGAGAGCTGGAACGCGGTCCCGACGAGCTCGCCGTACTCCGTCAGCGCGGCGACCACCTCCGGCGGCGCGCCGCCGAACATCGCGCCGTAGCGGGCGGACGTCGCGATCAGGGAGCCGGTCTTGCCGGCGACCACCTCCAGGTAGTGCTGCAGCGGGTCGTCGTCGGGCCCCGGCTCGACGGTCTCGAGGATCTGGCCCTCGACCAGCCGGGTGAACGTCTCGGCCTGGATGCGCACCGCCTCGGGCCCGAGCCGGGAGGTCAGCTCGGAGGACTTCGCGAACAGCCAGTCGCCGGTGAGGATGGCGACCAGGTTGTCGTAGCGGGAGTTGGCCGAGTCGGCTCCCCGCCTGAGCGCGGCCTCGTCCATCACGTCGTCGTGGTAGAGCGAGCCGACGTGGGTGATCTCGACGACGCAGGCGGCCGTGAGCACCTCGTCGGAGTCCGGCCGGTCGCCGGCCTCGGCGGCGAGCAGCACCAGCAGCGGCCGGAACCGCTTGCCGCCGGCGGCGAGCAGGTGGCGCGCCGCCTCGGTGACGTACGGCGCCCGACTGCTCGCGTGCTCGAAGAGTGCCGCCTCGACCGCCGTCATCCGTTCGCGCAGGCGGGCGGCGAGGGCGTCGTCCGTGATCGGCAGGGCCAGGTCGGCGGGATTCACCTGATGAAGTCTCCCGCACCCACGACCAGATCCAGAACCGGGCCCGGCACGATACCGAGCACGACGGTCGCCGCCAGGCAGATCGCGACGGTGCCGACGGTCAGCACCGACGCGTCCGTCACCGCCGCTGTCTCACCCGGCTCCGGGTCGTTGAAGAACATCACCCGGATGCACCGGATGTAGAAGAAGACGGCGATGACACTGGACACGATCGCCGGTAGCACCACCCACCAGAACCCGGCGGACATCGCCGAGGTGAAGACCGCCCACTTGCCGACGAATCCCGAGGTCAGCGGGATCCCGGCCATCGACAGCAGGAAGAACGCGAAGGAACCCGCCACGAGCGGGGACCGCTTCCCCAGCCCGGCCCAGGCGGACATCCCGGAAGCCTCGCCGCCGGCGTCGCGCACCACCGTGACCAGCGCGAAGGCGCCGACCGACGCGAACCCGTAGGTCGTCAGGTAGAACAGCACGCCCTCCAGCGAGGAGTACTGGCCCTCGGCGAGCTCCCCGGCGCCCTGGGCACCGATCAGACCGGTCAGCAGGAAGCCGGTGTGCGCGACCGCGGAGTAGGCCAGCATCCGCTTCACGTCGGTCTGCACGATCGCGAGCACCGCACCGAGCAGCATGGTGGCGATCGCGACCACCGAGAGCATCGGCTGCCAGCTCCACCGCTCCGCGTCGAACGCGACGTAGAACAGGCGCAGCAGCGCCCCGAACGCGGCGACCTTGGTCGCTGCCGACATGAACGCGGTGACCGCGGTCGGAGCACCCTGGTAGACGTCCGGCGTCCAGGCCTGGAACGGCGCGGCGCCGACCTTGAACAGCAGACCGACCGCGAGCAGCGCGATACCGGCGAGCAGCAGGCCGCGGTCGGCGTTGCCGGCCCGGACCGCCTGGTCGATGCCGGCCAGCGACACCGAGCCGGCGTAGCCGTAGACCAGGGCGGCGCCGTAGAGGAAGAACCCGGAGGAGAAGGCGCCGAGCAGGAAGTACTTGAGGGCCGCCTCCTGGCTCAGCAGCCGTCGCCGGCGGGCGAGTCCACAGAGCAGGTAGAGCGGCAGCGAGAGCACCTCGAGCGCGACGAACATGGTGAGCAGGTCACCCGACGCCGGGAACATCAGCATGCCGCCAGTGGCGAACAGCAGCAGCGGGTAGACCTCGGTGTGGTCGAGGCCCTTGGTGGCGGCCAGCCGCTCCGCCTCGGTGCCGGGCAGGGCCGCGGCCTGGCCCGCGAACGCGGACAGCCCGCCCTCCAGGCGGCGCTCGGCGAAGAGCCCGGTGCCGAGGATGCCGAAGACCAGCAGCAGGCCCCACAGGTAGACGGTCGGACCGTCGACGATGATGCTGCCCTCGGCGCCGACCAGGCCGCGCGCCGCGCCGTCTGCGTGCTCCTCCAGGTCGGTGGCGATCCAGATGGTGGCGCCCAGCGCGGCAGCGAGCGCGACGAGGGTCAGCAGCACCTGCGGCAGCCGACGCCGCTCCCGCGGGAGGAACGCCTCGACGAGCACGCCGAGGCAGGCCGCGCCGAAGACGATGAACAGCGGAAGGAGCTCGAAGTACTCGAGCGTGGGCTTGCTGAACTCGGGCATCAGTGCGCCTCCCCCTCGTCGGCAGCGTCGTGCTCGACCTCGGCCGGTGGGACGTCGGGACTGTCGTCCTCGACGCCGACATGGCCCAGCAGGTCATCGGTGAAAGGGTTGGCGACGTCGAGCAGCGGCGCCGGGTAGAAGCCGAAGAGGACCAGCGCCGCCATCAACGGGGCGACCGCTGCGACCTCGCGCACGCCGAGGTCACTCGTCCCCCCGCCGACCGACGACGGCCCCGGCGGACCGGTGAACGTGCGCTGGTACATCCACAGCACGTAGATGGCGGCCAGCACGATGCCGGTGACCGCGATCACGCCGGCGTACCAGGCGTAGTCGAAGGCCGACACCAGCACGAGGAACTCGGAGACGAACGGGCTGAGGCCCGGGAGGCCGAGGGTCGCCAGCCCGGCGACGAGGAACAGCCCGGCGAGCACCGGGGTCGCCTTCTCGAGGCCGCCCATCTCGCTGATCAGCATGGTGCCGCGGCGGTGGTAGAGGTAGCCGGCGATGAGGAACAGCGCGGCGGTGCCGATGCCGTGGTTGACCATGTAGAGGATCGCGCCGGAGCTGCCCTGGCTGGTCATCGCGAAGATGCCGAGGGTGATGAAGCCGAAGTGGCTCAGCGAGGTCAGGCCGATCAGCCGGAGGACGTCGTCCTGCCCGATCGCCACGAGGGCGCCGTACACGATGGAGATCAGTGCCAGCGTGATCACGACCGGGGTCGCCCACTCCGACGCCTCCGGGAAGATCCCGAGGCAGAACCGCAGCATGCCGAAGGTGCCGATCTTGTCGAGCACGCACACCAGCAGCACCGAGGTGCCGGGCGTGGCCTTCTCGGTGGTGTCGGCGAGCCAGGTGTGGAGCGGGAACAGCGGCGCCTTGATCGCGAAGGCGATGAAGAAGCCGATGAACAGCCAGCGCCCGGCGTCGGTGTCGATGTCGAGGGCCATCAGGTCGGAGAGGAGGTACGACGGCTCGCCCTCCTCGGCCGAGACGACGTAGAGCCCGATCACGGAGGCGAGCAGCACCAGTCCGCCGGCGAGCTGGAACATCAGGAACTTCACCGCCGCCGCGCCGCGGCCCGCGCGGCCGAAGCCGCCGATGAGGAAGTACGCCGGGATCAGGGTGGCCTCGAACACGACGTAGAAGAGGAACACGTCGGTCGCGCAGAACACCGCGAGCGACAAGGACTCGAGCGCCAACGCCCACGCGACGAACGCGCGCGCCCCGCCGCCGTCGGCGTCGTCGGCCGCGAACCACTCCGCCGCGAGCACCAGCGGGACCAGCGCCACGGTGAGCAGCACCATCAGCAGGCCGAGCCCGTCGAGGCCGAGCGCGTAGTGGACGCCGAACGCGTCGATCCAGGTGTAGCTCTCCTCGAGCTGCATCCCGCCGTCGACCTCGTAGGAGACCGCGGCCACCGCGCCGACGACGAGGGTCGCCAGCGCGACGCCCATGCCGAGCAGCTTGCTCAGCGACCGCGGCGCGAGGGCGACGACGACCGCGCCGGCCAGCGGGAGCCAGATGAGAGTGGACAACATCAGAGGTTCACCGCCACCAGGGTCAGGACGAGGATGAGTGCGCCCCCGAGCACGGACAACGCGTACGACCGGACGTAGCCGGTCTGCAGCCGACGCAGCCCCTGGCCGATGCCACCGACGACGGTCGCGCCGCCGGTGAAGCTGCCGTCGACGAGACCCCGGTCGGTCGCGACCAGCCCGGTCACCAACTGGCCGCCGGGCCGTACGACGAGCGCGTCGTTGATCGCGTCGCCGTAGATGTCCGCACGCGCGGCCCTCGTGACGAACGAGACGTCCTGGGGGGCTTCGCGCGGCACGTCGCGCTTCTGGAAGAGCAGGAACGCGAGCGCCACGCCGACGCCGACGACCGCGACGACGAGCAGGGTGATCACGATCGCGGGGAGCGGCGGGTCCTCGTGCTCCACGTGGCCGACCACCGGGCTGAGGAAGTCGACGATCCAGTCGCCGGCGAGCATCACGCCGCCGAGCACCGAGAGCGCCGCCAGCACGATCAGCGGCACCGTCATCACGGCGGGCGACTCGTGCGGGTGGACGCCGTCCTCCCAGCGCTTCTTGGTGAAGAAGGTCAACAGCATCATCCGGGTCATGTAGAAGCCGGTGATGCCGGCGCCCAGCAGCGCGCAGATGCCCACGAGGAGGTTCTCGGTGAGCGCGACCTCGATGATCTTGTCCTTGGAGAAGAACCCGGAGAACCCGGGGAACCCGATGATCGCCAGGTAGCCCATCGCGAACGTCAGGAACGTCACCGGCAGCAGTTTCTGCAGGCCGCCGTAGTGACGCATGTCGACGTCGTCGTCCATCGCGTGCATGACCGAGCCGGCGCCGAGGAACATGTTGGCCTTGAAGAACCCGTGGGTCATCAGGTGGAAGATCGCGAAGGCGTAGCCGGCGACACCGAGCCCGGCGCCGAGCATCATGTAGCCGATCTGGCTCATCGTGGAGCCGGCGAGGCCCTTCTTGATGTCGTCCTTGGCGCACCCGAGGATCGCACCCCAGAGCAGCGTGACCGTCGCGACGATGACGACCGCGGTCTGCGCGGCCGGCGCCAGCTCGAAGACGAAGTTGGAGCGGGTGATCAGGTAGACGCCCGCGGTCACCATGGTCGCGGCGTGGATGAGCGCCGACACCGGGGTCGGGCCCTCCATCGCGTCGAGCAGCCAGGCCTGGAGCGGCACCTGGGCCGACTTGCCGCACGCGCCGATCAGGAGCAGCACGCCGAGCCAGTTGAGGGTGGTCTCCGATGCACTGCCGGCGTTGGCGCTGATCACGGTGAAGCTGGTGGAGCCGAACGTGACGAAGAACAGGAAGATCGCCAGCGCCATCCCCATGTCGCCGACCCGGTTGATGACGAACGCCTTCTTGGCGGCGGCCGCGGCGGAGTGCTTGTGCTGCCAGAAGCCGATGAGGAGGTACGACGCGAGGCCGACGCCCTCCCAGCCCAGGAACAGGCCGAGGTAGTTCTCGGAGAGGACCAGCATCAGCATCGCGGCGACGAACAGGTTGAGGTAGCCGAAGAACCGGCGCCGGCGCGGGTCGTGCGCCATGTAGCCGATCGAGTACACGTGGATCAGCGACCCGACGCCCGTGATCAGCAGCAGGAACATCGCCGACAGCGGGTCGTAGAGGAGGTCCATGCCGACATCGAGACCGCCGACCTGCATCCAGTCGTAGAGGTGCTGGGAGACCTGACGGTCGCCCTCGTCGCGCCCGAGCAGGCTGAAGAAGCAGAGCAGGCTGATCACGAACGACCCGAGCGGCAGGGCAGTGCCGAGGAGGTGGCCCCACTTGTCGGTGTACTTGCCACCGAGCAGCAGCACCACGGCACCGAACAGCGGCAGCGCGATGATCAGCCACAGCAGCGAGAAGACGCCGTCGGCGTCGGTCGGGGCGACCACGGGGATGTGGTGCTCCGCCTCTGCCGCGGCGGTCAGGAGAAGTGAGCTCATCCGTTCCTCAGAACTTCAGCAGGCTGGCGTCGTCGACCGAGGCCGATCGACGGGTCCGGAAGATGGTCATGATGATCGCGAGCCCGACCACGACCTCGGCCGCGGCCACCACCATCACGAAGAAGGCGGCGACCTGGCCGTCGAGGTTGCCGTGCTGGTGGGCGAAGGCGACGAAGGCCAGGTTGCATGCGTTGAGCATCAGCTCGACGCACATGAACACGACGATGGCGTTGCGGCGGGTCAGGACGCCCACGGACCCGATCGTGAACAGGATCGCGGACAGGACCACGTACGGCGTCAGGCTCACTTGTGGTCACCCTTTTCCTGGCCTCGCACACTGTGGTCACCGTGGGGCGCGGCCTGATCCTCCTCTGAACTGGCTGTAGCGCTGGTCTTGCCGCCGGTCTCGGGCTTGGTGCCGGGGTCCTGGTCGAGCTGCGCGGTGACCACGTCGATGTCGTCGGCGAGGTCCTCGGCCGCGCGGATCGAGCCACGCGCCGCGAGGACGCGGGACACAGAGGCCGGCGCCGGGCTGCCGTCGGGCAGCAGTGCGGGGGTGTCGACGGCGTTGTGGCGGGCGTAGACACCGGGTGGCGGCAGCGGCCCTAGGTGGACGCCCTTCTCGCTGAAGTCCCGGACCCGCTTGGCCGCGAGGTCGGCCTGGTTGACCTTCGGCGTGAGCCGCTCGCGGTGGGCCAGCACCATCGCGCCGACGGCGGCCGTGATCAGCAGCGCGCTGGTGACCTCGAAGGCGAAGACGTAGCGGGAGAACAGCAGGTTCGCCAGCACCTGCACGTTGCCGCCCTCGTTGGCCTCGTCGAGCCCGACCGCGGTGCCGAAGCTGATCTGGGTCAGGCCGACGAGCAGCACGACCACGAACACCAGGCCGGTGAGCCAGGCCAGCGCCCGCTGTCCCTTGATCGTCTCGACCAGCGAGTCGGACGCGTCCACCCCGACCAGCATCAGCACGAAGAGGAAGAGCATCAGGATCGCGCCGGTGTAGACGATGATCTGCACGGCGAAGAGGAACGGCGCCTCGAGCACGGCGTACAGGATCGCCAGGCTGATCATCACCACAGCCAGCAGCAGCGCGGCGTGCACGGCCTTGCGCACGAACAGGATGCCGAGCGCGGCCAGCACCATGATCGGCGCGAGGATCCAGAATGCGGTCACTGCGCGGCCTCCTCGCTCGGTGCCTGGGCGGCCCGCGATGCCGCAGGACGCTCGCTCGCGTCGACGGGCGTCGCGGCTTCGCCGCGGTAGTAGGCCTGCTCGTCGTCGCCGAGCAGCATCGGGTGCGGCGGCTGCTCCATCCCGGGAAGCAGCGGTGCGAGCAGGTCGGACTTCTCGAAGATCAGGTCGCGCCGGTTGTCATCGGCGAGCTCGTACTCGTTGGTCATCGTGAGCGCCCGGGTCGGGCACGCCTCGATGCAGAGACCGCAGAGGATGCAGCGCAGGTAGTTGATCTGGTAGACGCGGCCGTAGCGCTCGCCAGGCGAGAAGCGCCCCGACTGCACGGTGTTGCCGTCGGCATCCACGGTCGGCTGGTCGCTGTTCTCCGCGCCCTCGACGTAGATCGCGTCGGCCGGGCACGCCCAGGCACACAGCTCGCAGCCGATGCACTTCTCCAGGCCGTCTGGCCACCGGTTGAGCTGGTGCCGCCCGTGGAACCGCGGCGCGGTGGGGAACTTCTCCTTCGGGTACTGCTCGGTGACGACCTTGCGGAACATGGTCCGGAAGGTCACCCCGAAGCCGGCCACCGGGTCCCAGAACTGCTCCTTGAGCGACGGGGAGTCCTGCTTGCCTGGCTGATCAGCCATCGTTCGCCCCTCGGTCGGTGGTGTTGTCGGTGGTGCCGGACCTGCTGCTCGTCCCTGGGGTGGTGACCCGCTCGTCCGCTGCGAACACGAGCGGCCGGGCCGCGCCCCGGACCGCTCCGCCGGCCGGCATGGGCGGCACCGGGTAGCCGCCCGAGCGCGGCGCCGCGAGGTGCGTCGCGTCGTCGTCGCTCCTGCGGCTCTCGGGGATCAGGAACAGCACCAGGGAGACGCCGACGATCACGCCGACCACGATGAGCAGGTTGCGTGGCTCGCCGATCAGGCCGTCGTCGAAGACTCCCTCGTTGCGGGCCGTCCGCATCGCGGCGACCGCGATGATCCATGCCAGCGCGCCCGGGATCAGCAGCTTCCAGCCGAACGCCATGAACTGGTCGTAGCGCAGTCGCGGCAACGAGCCGCGCAGCCAGATGAAGATGAAGATGAAGAAGAGGACCTTGCCGAAGAACCAGAGCACCGGCCAGTAGCCCTCGTTCGCCCCGGCCCAGAGCTCGTCGATCCAGAACGGTGCGTGCCAGCCGCCGAGGAACAGGGTCGTCGCGAGCGCCGACACGGTCGCCATGTTGATGTACTCGGCGAGGAAGAAGAGGGCGAACTTCAGCGAGGAGTACTCGGTGTGGAAGCCGCCGACCAGTTCGCCCTCGGCCTCCGGGAGGTCGAACGGCGCGCGGTTGGTCTCCCCCACCATCGCGATCGTGTAGATCACGAACGACGGGAACAGGATCAGGCCGAACCAGTAGTCGTCCTGGGCGGCGACGATCTCACTGGTCGACATCGCGCCGGCGTACATGAAGACCGACACCAGCGCGAGGCCCATCGCGACCTCGTAGGAGATCATCTGGGCGCTCGACCGGAGGCCGCCGAGCAGCGAGTACGTCGAGCCGCTGGACCAGCCGCCGAGCACGATGCCGTAGATGCCGATGGACGCGATCGCCATCACGAAGAGCACGGCGACCGGCATGTCGGTGAGCTGGAGCGGGGTCCGCTCGCCGAAAAAGTTGACCTCGGGGCCGAACGGGATGACGGCGAACGTCACGAACGCGGGGACCGTCGCGATGACCGGCGCGAGGATGAAGACGAGCTTGTCGGCGTTCTTGGGCGTCAGGTCCTCCTTGAGGGCGAGCTTGACGCCGTCGGCGAGCGACTGCAGGAGGCCGAACGGCCCGTGCACGTTGGGCCCGATCCGGTGCTGCATCCGGGCCACGACCCGGCGCTCCCACCAGATGTTGAAGAGGGTGAGCAGCACCAGGATGACGAAGATCAGCAGTGTCTTGAGGCCGATGACCCACCAGACGTCGTGGCCGAACGCCGGCAGCTCGGTGTCGTCCGCCGCGAGCGGCAGCAGGTTGGCGATCACGGTTGTCCTCCCTCCACGCGCACGCGACTGCCGGGCGAGGCGAGGTCGCTGAGCACTCCGGCGCCGAACGAGTTGGCGGGCACCCACACCACGCCGGGCGCCAGGTCGACGCCGACCTCGGCCGGCAGCGTGACCGACCCGCGGTCACCGGTCAGGGTCACGGTCGACCCGCACCTGTCGTAGACGTCCTGGTGCACCAGCGCGACCACGGGCCGCGCGGTGGCCTTGAGGTACTTGTCGCCGTCCTGCATCCGGCCGTTGTCGATCGACTGCTTCCAGGTCGCGAGGACATAGGTCTGGATACGCGGCTCGCTGGCGCTCGCCGCTACTCGACCAACGACATCTTCGTTGGTCGAGTAGTCCGAGCCGCTAGGCGAGGACGTATCGAGACCAGGTCGCTCGCCGTCCCACGGCCCCAGCTGCGCCATCTCGGCACGGACCTCCGGTACGGAGCGGAAGCCGAGCGGCGTGCCCATCTCCGCCGCGATGCCGGACAGGATGCGCAGGTCCGGGAGCGAGGAGGGGTTGCGGAGCGCGGCCTCGAAGGACCGCATCCGGCCCTCCCAGTTGACGAACGAACCCGACTTGTCGCTCACCGGTGCGACCGGCAGCACGACGTCGGCGACCCGGGTTACCTCCGTCTCGCGGAGGTCGAGGGCGACGACGAAGCCGGCGGCCCCGACGGCGGCACGGGTGGCGGCCGGGTCGGCGGTGTCGGCGGGGTCGACACCCGCGATCACCAGCCCGCCGAGCTCGCCGGCGTTCAGCGCGGCCACGATCCCGTCGGCGTCGCGGCCCTCGGCCTCGGGCAGCGCGTCGACGCCCCAGGCGGCGGCGGCGTCGACCCGGGCCGAGGCGTCGGCGACCGGTCGGCCGCCGGGCAGCAGGTTGGGCAGGCAGCCGGCCTCGATCGCGCCACGGTCTCCTGCCCGACGCGGCACCCAGGCCAGTCGGGCACCGGACTTCGCCGCCAGCTCGGCAGCGGCGCTGAGGGCGCCCGGCACGGCCGCGAGACGCTCGCCGACCAGCACCACCGCGGTGCTGTCGACGCCGTGCTCGGCCTGCTCGAGCAGTGAACGGAGCGCCTCCGCCTCGGTGCCGGGAACGGTCGGGACCAGCCGACCCGACAGCTTGCTCAGGCCCCGGGTCCGGTACGGCGCCAGGGCGGTCACCTGGGTGCGGCCGGCGAGGACCGCCTTGCGCAGGCGCAGGAAGATCGCGCCGGCCTCGTCCTCGGGCTCGAGCCCGACCAGCACGACCTTCGCCGCGGACTGGAGGTCGCCGTAGGTCACGCCGCCGCCCGCCGGAGCGGTGAGGACGACGTGCGCGGCGAGGAAGTCCGTCTCCTCGGCCGAGAGCGGCCGGGCGCGGAAGTCGATGTCGTTGGTCCCGAGCGCGACGCGGGCGAACTTGCTGTAGGCGTAGGCGTCCTCGGCGGTGAGCCGACCACCGGTCAGGACGCCCACCCCGCCGGCCGTCCGGGCAGCGGCGAGGCCGCGGGCGGCGACGGCGAACGCCTCGGGCCATGACGCGGGGCGCAGGACGCCGTCGGCGCCGCGGACCTGCGGGTACGTGATCCGGTCGTCCGCGTGCGCGTAGCTGAACGCGAACCGGTCCTTGTCGGTGATCCACTCCTCGTTGACCGCGGGGTCGTCGCCAGCCTGCCGGCGCATCACCTTGCCGCGCCGGTGGTCGACGCGGATGGCGGAGCCGCAGGCGTCGTGCTCCGCGATGGCGGGACTGGACACCAGGTCGAACGGACGGGACCGGAACCGGTACTCCTCCGACGTGAGGGCGCCGACGGGACAGATCTGGATGACGTTGCCGGAGAAGTACGACAGGAACGGCGCGTCCTCGGCGATACCGATCTGCTGCTGGGCGCCCCGCTCGACCAGCGCGATGAACGGGTCGCCCGCGATCTCGTCGGCGAAGCGGGTGCAGCGCTGGCACACGATGCACCGCTCGCGGTCGAGCAGCACGTTGGGCGACAGGTTGATCGGCTTGGGGAAGGTCCGCTTGACGCCCTCGGACGCAGGGCTCGAGAACCGCGACTCGCCACGGCCGTTGGACATCGCCTGGTTCTGCAGCGGGCACTCGCCGCCCTTGTCGCACACCGGGCAGTCGAGGGGATGGTTGATGAGGAGGAACTCCATCACGCCCTGCTGCGCCTTGTCGGCGACCGGGCTGGTGACCTGCGTGTTGACGACCATGCCGTCGGCGACCGGAAGCGTGCAGGAGGCCTGCGGCTTGGGGAAGCCGCGGCCGTTGCCGGCGTCGGGTACGTCGACCAGGCACTGGCGGCAGGCGCCGACCGGCGCGAGCAGCGGGTGGTCGCAGAAGCGCGGGATCTGGACGCCGACCTGCTCGGCCGCCCGGATCACCAGCGTGTCCTTGGGGACCGCGACCTGGATGCCGTCGATGGTGACGTTGACCAGGTCGGTCGCTTTCTCGGGCGTGGTGGTCATGCCCTCACCTCCTGGCCGGCCCAGGCCGTCGATCTCGCCGGGTCGAAGGGGCATCCGCCCTGCGCCAGGTGGGCGAGGTACTCGTCTCGGAAGTAGGCGATCGAGCTCGAGATCGGGCTGGTCGCACCGTCACCGAGGGCGCAGAAGGAGCGCCCGAGGATGTTGTCGCACTGGTCGAGGAGCAGGTCCAAGGTCTCCGCACCGTCGGCCTCGGCGATCGAGCCCTTCTCGAGCCGGCTGAGGGCCTGCACGAGCCACCAGGTGCCCTCGCGGCACGGGGTGCACTTGCCGCACGACTCGTGCTTGTAGAACTCGGTCCAGCGCAGCACGGCCCGGACGACGCAGACGCTGTCGTCGAAGATCTGCAGCGCCCGGGTGCCGAGCATCGAACCGGCCGCACCGACGCCCTCGAAGTCGAGCGGGATGTCGAGGTGCTCAGCAGTGAGCAGCGGCGTGCTGGACCCGCCCGGGGTCCAGAACTTCAGCTGGTGGCCCTCGCGGACGCCGCCGGCGAGGTCGAGCAGCTCGCGGAGCGTGATGCCGAGGGGCGCTTCGTACTGACCCGGCTTCTGCACGTGCCCGGAGAGGGAGAAGATGCCGAAGCCCGCGGACTTCTCGGTGCCCATGGACGCGAACCACTTGGCGCCGTTGGCGACGATGCTGGGGACCGACGCGATCGACTCGACGTTGTTGATGACGGTCGGGCTCGCATAGAGGCCGGCGACGGCCGGGAACGGCGGCCGGAGGCGCGGCTGTCCGCGACGGCCCTCGAGGCCCTCGAGGAGCGCGGTCTCCTCGCCGCAGATGTAGGCGCCGGCACCGGCGTGCACGACGACGTCGAGGTCGTAGCCGGACCCGTGGATGTCCTTGCCGAGGTGGCCGGCGGCGTACGCCTCGTCGACCGCCGCCTGCACCCGGCGGATGACGTGGAGCACCTCGCCGCGGATGTAGATGAACGCCTTGTTGGCGCGGATCGCGTAGGAGCTGATGATGACGCCCTCGACGAGGACGTGCGGGTTGCCCATCATCAGCGGGATGTCCTTGCAGGTGCCCGGCTCGGACTCGTCGGCGTTCACCACGAGGTACTTGGGCCGGGGGTTGTCCTGCGGGATGAACGACCACTTCATGCCGGTCGGGAAGCCGGCGCCGCCGCGACCGCGCAGGCCGGAGTCCTTGACGGCGGTGATGACGTCGTCCGGGCTCATGCCGAAGGCATGGTCGAGCGCTTGGTAGCCGCCCTTGGCCGCGTAGGCCGGCAGCGTCCACCCGCGGTCGACGTCCCACATGTCGGTGAGGACCGGGGTCAGCACGGAGTCCTGGGCGGTCACTGCGCCTCCTCCTTCTCCGCAGCGGACTCGCCGGTGGCGCTGGTCTCCTCGACCGTCTCGGACTCGGCCCGCGACGTGTCGGCCTCGGAGACCGCCTCCTGCTTCGACCCGGCGGCTTCGACCGCGGCCGGTGCCGGCGCGGTCGGAGCGGTCCAGCCGCGCTCGCGAGCGATCTCGAGCCCGGCCAGACTCGCCGGTCCGGCGCCCGGGCCTTCGTCGACGCGGCCGTCGGGGAAGCCGGCGAGCACCCGCTCGGCCTCGCGCCAGGTGCAGATGGCGGGACCTCGGGTGGAGCGGACCTCCTGGCCGGTGCGGAGCGCCTCGACCATCTGGACCGCGCTGTCGGGGGTCTGGTTGTCCATGAACTCCCAGTTGACCATCACGACCGGGGCGTAGTCGCAGGCCGCGTTGCACTCGACGTGCTCGAGGCTCACGGAGTGCTGATCGCCTTGCCGCTTCTCGGCGACCTCGTCGTTGCCGACGTCGAGGTGCTCCTTGAGCCGGTCGAAGATCGCGTCGCCACCCATCACCGCGCACAGCGTGTTGGTGCAGACGCCGACGTGGAAGTCGCCGACCGCGTGCCGCTTGTACATCGTGTAGAACGTCGCGACGCCGCTGACGTCGGCGGCGGAGATGTCGAGGATGTCGGCGCAGGCCTCGATGGCCTCGGGCGTCACCTTGCCCTGCACGGACTGCGCGAGGTGGAGCATCGGCAGCAGACCCGAGCGCTTCTCCGGGTAGCGGCCGGCGATCTCGCGCAGCTCGTCGAGCGTCTTGTCGTCGAGGACGTTCACCTGTCGACACCTCCCATCACCGGGTCGATGCTGGCGATCGCGACGATGACGTCGGCGATCATGCTGCCCTCGCTCATCACGCCCATGGCCTGCAGGTTGTTGAACGACGGGTCGCGGAAGTGGGCGCGGAACGGGCGGGTGCCGCCGTCGGAGACGACGTGGGCGCCGAGCTCGCCGCGGGGCGACTCGATCGGGACGTACGCCTGACCGGCTGGCACCCGGAACCCCTCGGTCACCAGCTTGAAGTGGTGGATGAGCGCCTCCATCGACTCCCCCATGATGTGGCGGATGTGGTCGAGGCTGTTGCCCATCCCGTCGCTGCCGATCGCGAGCTGGCTGGGCCACGCGATCTTCTTGTCGGCGACCATCACCGGCTCGCCCTCCATCCGCGCCAGCCGGTCGGCGGCCTGCTCGATGATCTTGAGCGACTCCCACATCTCGTTGAGGCGGAGCCTGAACCGGCCGTAGGAGTCGCTGGTGTCCCACGTCTGCACGTCGAAGTCGTAGGTCTCGTAGCCTGAGTACGGCGACGTCTTGCGCAGGTCCCACGGGTAGCCGGTGCTGCGCAGCACCGGCCCGGTGATACCGAGCGCGAGGCAGCCCTCGAGGTCGAGGTGGCCGACACCCTCGAGCCGTGCCTTGAAGATCGGGTTGGCGTTGCAGAGGGCGGCGTACTCCGGGAGCCGCTTCTTCATCAGCGCGATGAACCCGCGGATCTCCTCGAGCGCGCCCGGGGGCAGGTCCTGGGCCACGCCACCGGGCCGGATGAACGCGTGGTTCATCCGGAGGCCGGTGATCAGCTCGAACAGGTCGAGCACCAGCTCCCGCTCACGGAAGCCGATGGTCATCACCGTGAGGGCGCCGATCTCCATGCCACCGGTCGCGATGCAGACCAGGTGGGAGGAGATCCGGTTGAGCTCCATGAGGAGCACCCGCATGACCTGGGCCTTCTCAGGGATGTCGTCCTCGATGTCGAGGAGACGCTCGACGCCGAGGACGTAGGTCATCTCGTTGTAGAACGGGCTGAGGTAGTCCATCCGGGTGCAGAACGTCGTGCCCTGCACCCAGGAGCGGTACTCCATGTTCTTCTCGATGCCGGTGTGCAGGTAGCCGATGCCGCACCGGGCCTCGGTGACCGTCTCTCCCTCGAGCTCGAGGATCAGCCGGAGCACGCCGTGGGTCGACGGGTGCTGCGGCCCCATGTTGACGACGACCCGCTCCTGCGCGTCGCCGCCCTCGTCGCCGAGGCCGGCCGCGATGTCGTCCCAGTCCTGGCCGGAGACCGTGAAGACTTTCCCGTCGGTCGTCTCGGAGGAGCCGGCGTAGACGTCGTGGGTGGTCATGAGTAGGACCTCCTCTGGTCGGGCGGCGGGATGGTGCCGCCCTTGTACTCGACCGGGATGCCACCCAGTGGGTAGTCCTTGCGCTGCGGGTGGCCCGGCCAGTCGTCGGGCATCAGGATCCGGGTCAGCGCCGGGTGGTCGTCGAAGACGATGCCGAACATGTCGTAGGTCTCGCGCTCGTGCCAGTCGACCGCGGGATAGACCCCGCACAGCGACGGCAGGTGCGGGTCGGCGTCAGGCACGCTGACCTCGACCCGGATCCGCCGGTTGTAGGTCATGGACAAGAAGCTGTAGACCGCGTGCAGCTCGCGTCCGTGGTCGTCCGGGTAGTGCACGCCGCTGACGCCGGCACACAGCTCGAAGCGCAGTGTCGGGTCGTCGCGCAGCAGCTTCGCGGCCGCGATCAGGTTGCCGGGCGCGATGTGGAAGGTGATCTCGCCCCGGTGGATCACCACCGACTCGATGAGCGGGTCGAGGCTGTCGGCCACGGTGTCGAACCAGCCGCCGTACGGACGCTCGGTCGCGGCCGGGAAGACGACCGGGGCGACCAGACCGCCGTACCCGCTGGTGTCGCCGGTGCCCGCGACCCCGAACATGCCGTGCCGCTCGCCGACCTTGCGCACCTCGCCGGTCGGGGCGGGGACGTTCTCGGGCGACTGCTCGGCAGCCGGCTGCTCGACGGCCGGCTTCGGCTCGTCGACCTTCTTCTCGTCGGCGTTCTCGTCGACGTTCTTCTCGTCCTCCGTCACCGCAGCAGGCCCTTCATGTCGCTGGTGGGCAGCGCCACCAGGCCCTCGGCCTCGAGCTCGCGGATCTGGGCCTCGCGGTTGGCGCCGAGCTTGCCGGCCTGGACCTTGTCGTGGAGCTTGAGGATCGCGTCGATGAGCATCTCCGGCCGCGGCGGGCAGCCGGGGAGGTACATGTCGACGGGTACGACGTGGTCGACCCCCTGCACGATCGCGTAGTTGTTGAACATGCCGCCGCTGCTGGCGCACACGCCCATCGCGAGCACCCACTTGGGCTCGGCCATCTGGTCGTAGATCTGGCGGAGCACCGGCGCCATCTTCTGGCTCACCCGGCCGGCCACGATCATCAGGTCGGCCTGCCGGGGGCTGGCGCGGAACACCTCCATGCCGAAGCGGGCCAGGTCGTACTTCGGGCCGCCGCTGGTCATCATCTCGATCGCGCAGCACGCGAGGCCGAACGTCGCCGGCCAGAAGCTGGCCTTGCGGAAGTAGCCTGCGACGCCCTCGACCGTGGTCAGGAGGACGCCGCTCGGAAGCTTCTCTTCGAGACCCATCAGGCCCTACCTCCTGTTAGTCCCAGTCCAGGCCGCCGCGACGCCACACATAGGCGTACGCGACGAAGACGGTGGCGATGAAGACGACCATCTCGACCAACCCGAACCAGCCCATCGCGTCGAAGTGCACGGCCCACGGGTAGAGGAAGATGATCTCGATGTCGAAGACGATGAACATCATCGCGGTGATGTAGTACTTCACCGGGAACCGGCCGCCCCCGATGGCATGCGGCGTCGGCTCGATGCCGCACTCGTAGGAGTCGAGCTTCGCGCGGTTGTAACGGGCCGGTCCGACGAGGGCGCTCATCGCGACCGAGCCGACCGCGAACAGCGCGGCGAGAGCCGCGAGGACGAGTACCGGCGTGTAGAGCTCCAACTGCCTCCCCTTCCCGTGCGGCGGGCCCGTTCCAGCGCTCCGATCGTGATCTTGTGAATGGAATCACGAGTGGCGCGAGACACATACTGCCACCACGCGGCGCCTGACGCACAAGGGGGTCTAGGGGTTCGAAACGTGCCGCTGACCAGCGGATTTACCGCACGGACGCATGCCGTAATTCCGCCGCTCCGCGGCGGGATTTTCCGCGCTTCGCGCGGGTTGGGTTGGTGGGTTGTCGCCTGGTGGGTGTGGCGGGCGTGACCGGTTGGGGGCGGTGCGGGGCATGGGCCCCGACGGGCTGCAAACCGTGGCCTGCCGGCCTGACCCACACCTCGGGCCGGATGGCCCTGGCATGGGCAAGCCGGATGAGGTTCCTGCGACAGGGGCCATCAGAAGAGGCCGGCAGGCCCCGACTTGCCCGCCGGGCCCCACGCCCCGCACCGCACGAAGGCGGCCGCGCCCGCCACTCCCACGGCTCGAGGCGCGGGGTGGATGAGGTCCACCCATGTCATCCGGTTCGGCGCCCTGGGAGGGACGGACCCACCACGGCGCCGGGTGGTCCTCTCCCACACGAGCGGCCGGTCCGACACAGGGAAACCCATCCACCCCGAACGACCCTGAGCCGTGGGAGTGGCGGGCGGTGCGGTGGCCGGTGCGGGGCGGGACCCCGGGCGGGCAAGTCGGGGCCTGCCGGCCTCTCTTCGTCTGCCCTGTCGCAGGAACGGCATCCACCCTTTCCCATGCCAGGGGACATCCAGCCCGTGGCACATCCAGGCCGGCAGGCCACGGTTTGCAGCCCGCTCGGGGTCTCGTCCCGCACCGGAGGCCACCGCACCGCCCGCCACACCCACCCAGCGACAACCCACCCAACTCAAACCGCGCGCAGCGCGGAAAGACCCGCGCGCGAAGCGCGCGGCTTACACAGAGGCGCGATGCAGGGCGACGATGCCGCCGGAGAGGTTGCGCCACTCGGCGTTCTGCCAGCCCGCTTCGCCGATCATCGCGGCCAGGCCGGCCTGGTCCGGCCAGGCGCGGATCGACTCGGCGAGGTAGACGTAGGCGTCGGGCGAGGACGACACGGCCTTGGCGACCGTCGGGAGCGCCTTCATCAGGTACTCGAGGTAGACGGTGCGCCAGGGGCTCCAGGTCGGGTGGCTGAACTCGCAGACGACCAGGCGGCCGCCGGCGCGGGTGACCCGGCGCAGCTCGGCGAGACCCTTGACCGGGTCGACGATGTTGCGGAGGCCGAAGGAGATGGTCACCGCGTCGAAGGTGCCGTCGCCGAACGGCAGCCTGGTGCCGTCGCCGGCGGTGAAGGGCAGGTGCGGCAGCTGTTTCTTGCCGACCTGAAGCATGCCGATCGAGAAGTCGCACGGGACGACGGTCGCGCCGGCGTCGGCGAAGGGCTGGCTCGACGTACCGGTGCCGGCGGCGAGGTCGAGCACCTTGTCGCCGTACGACGGGTCGACGGCCGTCAGCACCTCGCGCCGCCAGCGGCGGTCCTGCCCGAAGGACAGCACGTCGTTGGTGATGTCGTACCGCTTGGCGACGGCGTCGAACATCCGCCGCACGTCGGCGGGCTGCTTGTCGAGTGCTGCGCGGGCCACTCGCGAACTGTAGGCCGTGGGAAATCGCTGCAACCAATCCGTGCAACCAAATGGGCCGCGTCCGCGTCGTCTCAGTACCAACCCACGTCGCAGCACCAAGACCCCTCGAGGATCCCGCCATGTCGTTCGCCCGCCGCTTCACCATCGTCACCGTCGTCGCGGCTCTGCTGTGCGCTCTCGCGTACGGCGTCGGCTGGGCGAGCCAGGCCGGGAGCCTCCCCTGGCAGGGCCCCGTCGACGACGCGAGCACGCCCGCCCAGGCCGGTGAGGACCCGCCGGGTGTGCCGGAGGACCTGCCGACGACCGAACCGGTCGACGAGGCCACCGACGACCGGTCGGAGGAGCCGAGCAACCCGGATCAGCCGACCGATGAGCCCGAGGGGCCGACCGTGCCGGAGCTCACGCCCGGGCCGGCTCTCATCGCGCCCGGCGACTCCGGCGACGAGGTCCGCGAGCTCCAGGCGCGGCTCGCCCAGATCGACTGGTTCAACGCTGACGTCACCGGCTACTACGGCGACGTCACCACCGAGGCGGTGCGCGGCTTCCAGGCCAAGCGCGAGATCCCGGTGACCGGCGAGGTCGACCGGCGCACGCTCGACCGTCTCCACTCCATGACAAACGAGCCGACCCCGGCCGAGCTGACCAACCAGACGACCACGAACGCCCCCGGTGCGCTCGACCCGCGCTGCCTCGATGGACGGGTGATCTGCGTCGACAAGACGAGCAACACGCTCCGCTGGGTCGTCGACGGCGAGGTGCTGAAGACCATGGACGCGCGGTTCGGCGGCTCGGCGACCCCGACCCGCGAGGGTGAGTTCAGCGTGTTCCAGAAGAGCCGCGACCACGTGTCGAGCCTCTACGACACGTCGATGCCCTTCGCGATGTTCTTCTCCAACGGCCAGGCCGTGCACTACTCCCCCGACTTCGCGTCGGTCGGCTACGACGGTGCGTCCCACGGCTGCGTGAACACGCGCGACTACGACGGCGTCGCCTGGCTCTACGACCAGGTGCAGATCGGCGACACCGTCGTCGTGTACTGGAGCTGAGCAGCGCCCCTGCCGGTCGTCGAGTAGGAGCGAGCGCAGCGAGCGACGTATCGAGACGCAGCACCCCTGTCCGCCTCGAGGTCGTCGTTCGGGTGCGGGCGTCTCGATACGCCCTCGCGCAGGCGCTCGGGCTACTCGACGATCGGTATGTGTCACAACCTTCCCGGTTGCGGTGTCTCCATGAGCACACACCGCAACCGAGGAGGCAACAATGAGCAACACCCGCATCCCCCCGGCCGAGATCACCGGCTTCAAGGGCGCGATGTTCAAGCGGATCATGAAGAAGACGCTCGGCCAGGTGCCGTCGTCGCTCGGCGTCTACTGGCACAACCAGAAGGTGCTGATGAGCATGGGCGGCCTCGGCGGCAAGCTGAAGAAGTGGGACGCGTGCGACGAGGGCCTGAAGACCTTCGCGCACATGGCGGTCGCGTCGTACATCGGCTGCACGTGGTGCCTCGACTTCAACTACTTCGAGGCCCACAACAAGAACCTCGACCTGGACAAGGCCCGCGAGGTGCCGCGCTGGCGGGAGTCCGACGTCTTCACGCCGCTCGAGCGGGAGGTCATGGACTACGCCGAGGCGATGAGCAGGACGCCGGTCACGGTCACCGACGAGATGGTCGCGAGCCTGCGCCAGCAGCTCGGTGACGCGGCGGTGGTCGAGCTGACCGCGGTCATCGCCTTCGCCAACTTCACCACCCGGCCCAACGTGGCTCTCGGCATCGAGTCGGACGGCTTTGCCGCGGCCTGCGGCCTGAAGCCGCTCGCCGAGCCGACCGCGAGCGCCGTACGGTCGTGATCGTGACCTCCCCGTCGGCAGATCCGTTCGTGGAGCACCGCCGCCTGCTCTTCACCGTCGCCTACGAGATGCTCGGTTCGGCGGCCGACGCCGAGGACGTCGTCCAGGAGAGCTGGCTGAGGTGGTCCGATGTCGACCAGGCCGAGGTGCGCGATCCGCGGGCCTACCTGGTCCGCATCGTCACCCGGCAGTCGCTCAACCGGCTGCGGTCGCTGTCACGCCGGCGGGAGGACTACGTCGGCGAGTGGCTGCCGGAGCCGCTGCTCACCTCGCCCGACGTCGCTGAGGACGTCGAGCTCGCCGAGAGCGTCTCGATCGCGATGCTCACCGTGCTCGAGACGCTGGGGCCCGCCGAACGCGCGGTCTTCGTGCTGCGCGAGGTCTTCGACACCCCCTACGAGGAGATCGCGGAGGCGGTCGGCAAGTCGCCGGCCGCCGTCCGCCAGATCGCGCACCGGGCCAAGGAGCACGTCGCGGCCCGGCGACCGCGCATGGAGGTGAAGCAGGACGAGCAGCGGGCGGCGGTCGAGCGGTTCCTCGCGGCGGTGCAGGGCGGCGACATCCAGGACCTGCTCGCCGTGCTGGCGCCCGACGTGGTGATGGTCGCCGACGGCGGCGGCGTCGCCCAGGCGGCGCGCAGGCCGATCCACGGAGCCTCGAAGGTCGCAGCCTTCCTCGGGACCGCGAAGCGGATCAACATCGAGTTCACCGGCGTGCCGATCTCGATCAACGGTCTCCCGGGCGCGCGGCTCGACATCCCGTTCGACGGCTCCACCACGGCGCTGAGCTTCGTCGTCGAGGACGGCCTGATCACGCGGATCTTCGCCATGCGCAACCCGCACAAGCTGCAGCGGCTCGGGGAGGAGACGACGCTGCAGCGTTGACGGCTGGACTCGTCTAGTCCAGCCCGGCCTGGGAGACGACGTCGTCGACGAGCTCGGCGGTCTGCTCGATGGTGAGCCCGGGGGTGGCGTAGACGTTGACGGTGCGGCCGTCCACCACGCGCTGGCACTGGGTCTGGAACGGCGGGCCCTCCTGCTCGAAGGCCTGCGCCTCCCACTGCGCGATGCAGACGCTGTCGCCCTGCCGGACGATGTCGCTGATCGTCTGCTGGCTCGCGGCCAGGTTCGGAGGAACCGGGGGGCCCTTCTGGAGGAAGAGGCCGGACTCGCCGTTGTAGACGGTGACCGCCACCTGCACCTGGAGGTCGGGGGTCGCGTAGATGCCGACCGCGACGTCGGTGTCGAAGACGTCGGCCAGCTTGTCGCCGCCGAACTGCTCGACCTCGTCGGACACCGACTGCATCTGCGGATCGATCTCCGGGTAGCGGACGAGCGCGCCGCCGAGAAGGGACTCGGGGATCAGCTCGGCAGCCGGCGTACTGCTTGCGTCCGCTGCTTGGTCCTCGGTCTCCGCCGCCGGCTCCGCCTCGTCGCCGGTGACCTCGGGGAGGCCGACGGCGAAGCCGACGACACCGGCCAGCAGGACCACGCCGGACGCGGCACCGATGATGGTGGAACGCAGGGGCATCGGGCCATCATGCCTGCCCCGTCTGGCGCCTCAGAGGTCGGTGCCGTCGGCGAGACGCACGTATTCCTGCCCTGCTGCCCCGAGGAACCGGGCGAAGTGTCCGTCGACGATGCCGAGACCGGCGTCGGAGTAGACGCGGTCGTGGATCGCCACGTTGCGCGGTGCGCGGACCGACCGTGCGAAGTCGATGCCCTCGGACGCCTTCATCCACGGAGCGCACACCGGTGCGAGGAGCACGTCGACGGGACGGCCGGGCCCGGTGAGCGCATCGCCCGGGTGGAAGACGGTGACGTCATCGAGTGCGAGCAGGTAGCCGCTGTTGTCGAAGCGCGGCAGCTCGGGGTGGATCACGGCGTGCAGCTCGCCGACGGCGGTGACCGGGATCGTGCCGGCGTCGAAGTCCTGGCCGGGGCCGACCACGGTGACCCGCTCGCCCAGGTCGGGCGCCTGCTCCCGGACCTGCGCCGCCACCGCGGCGATCGTGAAGATCGCCGCGTCGGTCCGGCGCAGGTGGTCGGGGTGGAAGTGGTCCGGGTGCTCGTGGGTGATCAGGACGACGTCCGCCCCGTCGACGGCGTCGCCGTCGGTGAAGACCCCGGGGTCGAGCACCAGGACCGTGCCGTCGTGCTCGACCCGGACGCAGGAGTGGCCGAACTTGGTCAGTCGCATGTGTTCACGCTAGCGGCGGAATGCCTGCCGACCTCGCCGGGTTGGGCCGGCCATGATCGCGATCACCGGTGCCACCGGAGCCCTCGGCGGAGAGGTCGCCCGCCTGCTCGCCGACCTGTCCCCTCGACTCGTCGTGCGCGACCCGTCCCGCGCGCCCGATCTCGGAGGGGAGGTCCGCCAGGCGTCGTACGACGACCGCCCCGCCGCCGAGGCGGCGCTCGACGGCGTGACCACGCTGCTGCTGGTGTCGGCGGCCGAGTCCGCGACCCGCCGTGAGCAGCACCGCACCATGGTCGAGGCCGCCGCGGCCGCCGGGGTCCGGCACCTCGTCTACACCTCGTTCGCCGGTGCCGGCCGGGAGTCGACGTTCACGCTCGGGCGGGACCACGGTGACACCGAGCAGGCGATCCGGGATGCCGCGGCGCGGACCGGTATGACCTACACGTTCCTGCGGGACAACTTCTACGCCGACGTGCTCCCCTGGTTCGCCGACGCGTCGGGCGTGGTCCGCGGGCCGGCCGGGCACGGGCGGCTCGCGGCGGTGGCCCGCGCGGACGTGGCCGACGTCGCTGCTGTCGTGCTCAAGGCGCCGGAGGCGCACGCGGACGTCGCCTACGAGCTGACCGGACCCGAGGCGCTGACGATGGCCGAGGTCGCCGCCCGCGCCGGTGCCGTGCTGGGTCGCGACCTGCGCTACGAGGAGGAGACGGTCGCGGAGGCCTACGCCTCCCGCCGGGCGGCGTACCCCGATGCGGCCGACTACCAGCTCGACGCGTGGGTCAGCACCTACACGGCGATCGCCGACGGCTCGGTGTCCCACGTGTCCGGCGACGTCGAACGACTCACCGGCCACCCCGCCCGCACCCTCGAGGAGGCGCTGGCGAGCTTCCCTGGGCAGGGGTCGGTCGCAGACCGATGAGTCCGTGCGCAGCACGTGGTCGACATCGACATGACCAACATCATCGGCGACATCACCATGTCCCTCGACGGGTTCGTCACCGGACCCGGCGCCGACCTCGAGCACGGGCTCGGCCGCGACGCCGAGGGCCTGCACGCATGGGCGCTCGACAGCAAGGACTCTGTCGACCGCAGCATGCTGGAGCGGCTGACAGCCGCTTCCGGAGCGGTGGTCATGGGCCGGAAGACCTTCGACACGGTGGACGGCCCCGACGGATGGAGCGCCGAGCGTGGGTACGGCGCCGACCAGGACGGACGACCGGCCTTCTTCGTCGTCACGAGCACGCAGCCGAGCCATGTCCGGCTCGCGGATTCCCATGACTTCACCTTCGTGCTCGACGGCCTCGGCCCAGCGGTCGAGCAGGCGCGGGCGGCGGCAGGCGACCGCGACGTCTACGTGATGGGTGGCGGCCGGACCGTCGGCGGCTGCCTCGCCGCCGGCCTCCTCGACCAGCTGCGGATCCATCTCTCGCCCGAGGTGCTGGGGGCGGGGACGCCACTCTTCGACGCCGTCGGCCGGCACCGGCTCCGCCAGGTCGGGGTCGAGACGTCACCGGTGGCGACCCACCTCACCTATGAGGTGTTTCGGGGCTGAGTGCCCGAGGATTCGGCGACCGGCAGCAGCGTCGCTACCGCACTCGTTCCCCATGTCGGTTGCGTCTACGACGCTGACCAAGACGACCCGCCTTATCGGCGTGCCGGTGATGGAAGCAAGGCGTTCCTGCGATGCGGTTCCGCCGCGTCGCGGGCGCCGCTGTCTAGACCGATCGGGCGGATCTACGGCCGACTTCGGCGAATCGTTCTTCCGCAGCCGTGACGCGGTCTACGGTGTTGAGACGGTTGGTGCCCCGGATGGCGCTTTCTGTCCCTCCCGGAAGGTGCCATCGATGCCCCGACAGTTGACCGCCCGCGCCCTCGTCAGTGTCGGCGTCGCCCTAGGCCTCGTCCTCACGTCCGCGACTCCAGCGGCGGCGCTGACCATCAAGCAGAACTCCACCGACACCATCACGCCGGGTGTCGGCTTCTCGTGCAACGCCGGCAGCGAGCACACGGACAACACCTACCTGCGGCGCTTCGACCTCGACGGCGCCCACGGGGTGGACGCCGGGTTCCACGTCTCGTCGGTGAGCTTCGGCGTCGAGTCCGCGCTGTCAGGGGCTGACCCCTCCCAGCCGGCCTCGGTGCGCGTCTTCACGATCGCGGCGTCGGACCCGACGATGACGTTCGCCGACCTGACCCTGCTCGCGGACGTGCCGACCACGGTGGTCAACAGCGACGCTGGCACGATCAAGACCGTCCCGGTGAGCGCGACGGTCGCCGATCCCTCCACGACCGACCTGGTGGTGGCACTGTTCACGCCCAACGGCCAGGCTGCGGACCACAGCTTCTTCCTCGGGGCGAACGCCGACGGTCAGAGCGGCCCCTCCTACATCGCGGCGCCGGACTGTGGGATAGCCGAGCCGACGGCCGCTGCCAGCTTGGGCTTCCCGAACTCCCACTTCGTGCTCTTCGCCGACGGGGAACTGACGGGTCTGGACAACTGTCCGGGCGTGCCCAACCCGGGACAGGACGATCACGACGGCGACGGAGCGGGAGACGCCTGCGACGCCGACGACGACAACGACACCATCGCGGATGGCGCCGACGCCTGCTCCACCCTGGCGGGGGATCCGAACGTGGTGAGGGCCCAGGGCTGCCCGCTGGCGAGTCGCTCGCTCACCGCGTCGCTCGCCGGCCAGAGCGTGAACGGGTTGCTCTCCTCCTCGGCCCCTGCGTGCGCGGCGACCGGGACCAAGGTCTGGGTGCGCTGGTACGTGGGTAGCGATCGTCACCTGGTCGGGGACAAGACCGATGCCGGTGGCGCGTACGGGGCCCAGACCGGGCCTCTCCCCGAAGGCAAGCACTACCGCGCCATCACCAGGTTCCGCCTGGTGCCGGACGTCGCCGCGTGCCCCCGGACACGCTCTCCGATCGGCGTCGCGGGGCAGCAGGCCCGGAAGCAGGCCGTCCCCTCCCTGTCGACGCGCTGAAAGGGGCGAGCGAAAGGCCAGCGGCCGCGGCTGCGGCTGCGGCTGCGGCTGCGGGGAGAGGCTCGGCGGTGTCGAGGTCGCTGACCTCGGCGCGGTAGAGCGTGCCGGCGTGGCCGTTGAGGTTGTCAACTGCGTCACGTCGTCGGGCTTCATCCTTGACCGCAAGTGCACACCAGCGGCAGCCGGTGCCCAGATCCAACGCATCAGCAGCCAGGTGCTTGATCGAGACCAGGCTGCACTGCCGCGCGAGCGCCAGGTCCGCCCCGCACAGCTCTTGGACCGGCGGGGTCAGGCAGTCACCCGCACCGCGATCGCCGAGAGCCGTCCGGCCGTCAGTCGGTACGGGATGCAGGTCTCGGCGTGGACTTTCTCAGGACCCGCGCGACGGGCTCGTTCCGGACGTAGCGTGATACCCGCGAGGCTCGACATGCGGGAGGAAGACATGGGACTGGGAGACCTGGCCAAGCAGTGGGCGAAGTCGAAGGCCACCGAGATGCTGTCCAGCGACAGCCAGAAGGCGGCGAGCGCCTCGGCCGATGCGGACGCGACCGAGCGGGAGGCCAAGGACCAGGCGGGCGAACAGCTGGTGCGGACGGCGTTCCCCGGACTCGCGAAGTGGAAGGACAAGCAGGAGGAGAGCCAGCGCCAGGCCGAGGAGGACAGGCTCCAGAGGCTCCGCGACGAGATCGCGGCGCTCCCGGTGGCACAGGTCCAGATGCGAGTGACGGGGTGGGCGGAGGACGCCTGGTTCGGCCCCATGCACCTGCGCTGGGAGGTGGTCACACCGGACGGCCCGGACCCCGAGTACACCGACCCGGACCCCTACGCGTACCGGCCCTACCTGTCGGTCGAGCTGCACCCCCAGACCGGGAACGCGGTGTCACTGGGGAGCCATCGGCTGGCCAGCTGGCGGTTCCAGGTCCCCGGGTACACCGGAGACGGCAGCTACGACCTGTTGGCGATCTCGCGCGAGCGCGAGGCGGCAGGGGCGGCGCTGGCCTACGACGAGGCATACCTGGAGCTCGACGAGGACACGGACTACTTCTACTGCTACACCGACAGCGGCCCGTGGTCGGTCACCGTGAGCGAGGGCGGACGGCGGGTGGCGGTCTCGATGGTGCTCACGAGCTCCATCGGCGACATGACGATGACCGCGGACATCACGCGCGAGCACGGTTCCTGACCCACCGCCGCCCCGCCGTCGACCGCGGATTCGGTCAGGCAGTCAGGTGGTGCACGAAGCACCAGCGCCAGTCCTCACCGGGCTCGACCGACCGCATCACGGGATGAGTGCTCTCGTGGAAGTGGGCGGAGGCATGCCGGTTGGGTGAGGAGTCGCAGCAGCCGATCTCGCCGCAGGCGAGGCACATCCGCAGCGCGACCCAGCGGCTGCCGATCGCCAGGCAGGCACCGCACTCGAGCTCGCCGGCAGGGTCCGCGAGCGGCGTCGACAGGAGGTGGTCGCACGCCTGTCCGACCGGTCTGCGCACGCGCTCTGCCTCCACGTCGGCTCGTTCCTGCTCGGCGGCGTCCAGCATGGACTCCTCGATGTCGAGCATGGCCAGCACGTCGCTGACCACCTCCGACGGTACGGAGCCGGTGGACCGGATCTCCAGCACTCGCCGCCGTTCGGCCTCGATCATCTCCTCGCGCACCCGGGCGTAGAGCGCGGCCGGGCTCTCCTCGCCCGCGGTGGTGCCGAGGCGTTCCCAGGCGGCGAAGTTGCGCTGCTCGATGCGCTGGCGGATGAGGTCGGCGACGCCGTACGGATCATCAGCCTTGAGCTCCGCGAGCACCTTGTGGCTGGCTTTGGAGGCCTGTTGCAGGAGGGTCGCACGGGCGAGGGCGTCGTCCATCGGGTCCGGCGCTGGGACGTTCAGCCGGCGCGCGAGCCATCCGAGGCTGAGCCCCTGCAGCAGGAGGGTCCCGGCGACGACCGTGAACGCGATCATCAGTAGCACTTCGCGGTGCGGAACGGTGTCCGGGATGATGAACGCGGCGGCGAGGGTGACCACGCCGCGCATCCCGGCCCACCCGATCAGGAACGTGTACGACGCCGGTGGTGGGCGTCCGGTCGCCGGGTCCGGCCCGGGCCGGATCAGTAGGTAGCGGACGGGGAACACCCACGCCATCCGGAGCACGACGACCGCGACCAGCGTGGCGAGGCAGACGCCCACGATCGTGCCGGTCGGCAGCGTGCTGGCGCGGACGTCGTCGACCAGCCAGTGCGCCTGCAGGCCGATGAGCAGGAACACGGTGTTCTCGAGCATGAACGCCAACGTGCGCCAGTTCATCCGCTCCGCGATCCGCGACTGCGCGGTCTGCAGGATCGGCGCCTTGTGACCCAGCAGCAGGCCCGCGACGACGACGGCGACCACGCCGGAGGCGTGGATCTCCTCGGCGGCGATGAAGGTCGCGAACGGCACGACCAGCGAGATGCCAGTGTCCAGCACCGGGTCGGTGACGTGCTTGCGCATCTTCGCCACGAGGAGGAAGCCGGCGATGCCGACCACCAGGCCGCCCCCGGCCGCCAGGGCGAAGTCGACCCCGACCTCCCACGCCGGGGCCATCGCGCCGGCGGTGCCGGCCGCCGCGATCGCGGTGCGCAGCGCGACCAGGGCGGTCGCGTCGTTGAGCAGGGACTCGCCCTCGAGGATGGTGACGATCCGGCGGGGCAGCCCGATCCGGCGTCCGATCGCGGTGGCTGCGACGGCGTCGGGCGGCGCGACGACGGCGCCGATCGCGAACGCCGCGGCCCAGCCGACCTCGGGCAGGATCTCGTGCACCACGACCGCGACGCCGACCGTCGTGAACGCCACCAGCCCGACCGAGAGCAGCAGGATCGGGCGGCGGTTGGCGTTGAAGTCGACGAGGGACGTGCTGAGCGCGGCCGCGTAGAGCAGCGGAGGCAGGAGGCCCAGCAGCACCACCTCGGGCTCGAGATGGATCGTCGGGACTCCCGGCAGGTAGGAGCCGACCCACCCGACCAGGATCAGCGGGATCGGTGCGGCGATCCCGATCCGGCCGGCAATTGCCGTGACCGTGAGGACGGTGACGGCGATGGCCACCAGCAGGAATGCGATCTCCACGCGTTCATTGTCTCCACAGAGTGCCGAGCACGGCCTTCGCACCGTCCACCAGGCGTTCGGCGGTGAAGCGATCAGGGTCGTCGACCATGACCCGGCCGAAGTGCTCGACGATCGCGAGGACGGCGTGCGAGTAGAGCTCGGCGTCGACCTTCCAGTCGGGTCGGGACTCGCCGATGTCGGAGATGAGCGAGGCGAACATGACGCGGATCCGCTCCCGGTCGAGTCGCGCCTGATGGGCGCGCTGATCCGGCCGGAGCTGCGGATCGCGTTCTGGGTCGTCTCGCTCAACGGACCCGCCCAGGTGGCGCTGCTCCGGCTGGTCTCGCCCATGACGGCCTCGGTCGCGGCGCCGGTGCTGCTCGGCGTACCCCCGGAGACGGAGGAGGTGCTGACGCCGGCGCAGGCCCGGGAGCGCTACGGCTACGACCGGCCGCGCGACGCCCACCTCGAGCTTCGCGCGCGCCAGCAGGCCAAGGTGTTCGGCGATGGCAGCAAGCCCAGCGACGAGGGGATCCTCGAGTCCCAGCAGATCCTCGGCAGGATCTAGCGCAGGTCGCTCGCCAGGGCCCGGATCCGGGCGTCGAGCCCGCGCCGGTCGCTGCGGCCGATCATCGCCTCGACGACCTCGATGCCGCCGTTGGGGCTGGAGAGCGCGTGCTCGAGCTCGGGCCGCGAGGTGACCCGCAGGAAGGACGTGCGGGTGCCGACGCAGAGACTCGCCAGGTCAGTACCGTGCGGCGTGCCGAACAGCCGCTCGAACGACGCCGCGTGCTGGGGCGCCCCTTGCTCGAGCATCGAGAAGATCGAGCCGCCGTCGTCATTGGCGACAACGATCGTGAGGTCGGGTCGCGGCTCGTCCGGACCGAGCACCAGTCCGTTCTGGTCGTGGAGGAAGGTCACGTCGCCCATGAGCGCGATCGCCCGGCTGCTTTCCGGCCGCCCCAGGGCGGCGCCGATCGCCGTGCTGATGGTCCCGTCGATGCCGGACAGGCCGCGGTTGGCGATCACCTTGCGTCGCTCGCCGACCGGCGCAGCGGGCTCCATGATGTCGAGGTCGCGGATCGGGCTGGAAGCACCGACGACCAGGAGGCTCCCGGCGGGAAGAGCCGCCGACACTGCGGCAGCCACGTCGTACGGCGTCAGCGCGGGCTCCTCCGCGAGCAGGCGGTCGATCCGCCGGCTCAGCTCACGGTCCGCGTCCTGCCAGCTCTTGAGCCAATCACCGGAACCGCGATCGAACTTCTCGATCCCCGGCATGCCCAGTGCCCCGTCACGGTGGAAGGGCCAGGCGCCGCTGCCGGGAACGACGCGGATCTCCACGTCCGGCCGATCCAGGAGCTGGGCGACGGGCCGCGACAGGGTCGGTCGACCGAGCACCACGACGCGCTCGATCCGAGAACCGAGCGCGGTGCCGAGCAGCAGGCGGTAGGTGCGGATCGCGTTCGAACCCCGGCGGGCCCCGCTGGACGGCTCGGCAAGCAGTGGCCAGTCTGCTGCCTCGGCGAACATCCGGGCGGTGGGCCCGGCGTCGTCGCCGGCCACGACGACCGTCCTCAGGTCGCCTACCGGACCGTCGGGCAACGACAGGCTGCTGCGCCGCGAGGAATGAGCCACGACTTCGCCGCCCTCGGCATCGGAGCGCGCTGGCCACTCCAGCGGCCCGTCGACGGGCACCAGTGGGGCGTCGAGCTGGACGTTGACGTGCAACGGGCCGTGCTGGCGCCACGGGATCGCGTCGAGATCGGCCAGCTCCGCGACGTCGTACGTAGGAATCAGCAGCCCGAAGATCCCCACCTGGTCGGTGGTTTGGTTGGCGCCCGTCGCCCGCATCCGGGCAGGACGGTCGGCGGTGACGACGACCATCGGCACGCCCGCGTGGGCGGCCTCGAGGACTGCTGGATGGAGGTTGGCAACGGCAGTGCCGGAAGTGCAGAGGACGGCCGCCCTTGCGAAGACCTTCGTCAGACCGAGCGCGAGGAAGCCGGCACTGCGCTCGTCGATGCGCGTGTGCAGGCGGAGCGGCTCACCCGCCTGCCCGGCCGCCCACGCTGCCATCGACAGCGGCGCGTTGCGCGAGCCTGGGCACACCACGACCTCGTCGACCCCCGCGGCAAGCAACCGCGCGACGACCGCCGCACCCAGCTGAACACCGCTGATCTCGCTCACGGTCGACCATCCTGCTGGAGGGCGCGCACGGCGCGGAGCCTGGCCTCCCACCAGGCCACCCGGCCGGCTGCCGCTGCCGTGCGAGTCAGGGCGGCGCCGTCCACGAGGGGCCGACCGACGGGGAGGGCACCGGCGACCGGCAGCAGCGGGGCGACGGCAACGTCGTCGGTGAGCAGCTGCACGGTGGCCAGCCCGCAGGCGTACGGCAGCTCGGGCAGCGCCGCCGCCAGCGCCACTCCGGCGGCGATCCCGACCGACGTCTCCAGCGCCGACGACACGACGACGGGCAGCCCGATCTCCTCCGCGATCCGGAGGCACGCGCGCACGCCTCCGAGTGGCTGGACCTTGAGCACGGCGATGTCGGCTGCCGCCAGGTCGCGCACCCGGTAGGGGTCCTCGGCCCGGCGGATCGACTCGTCGGCCGCGATCGGCACCCGCACCCGGCGGCGCACCGCGGCGAGCTCCTCGACCGACGCGGACGGCTGCTCGACGTACTCCAGCCCGCCGGCGGCCCGGTCCAGCACGCCGATCGCCGCGACGGCGTCGTCGACCGACCAGGCCCCGTTGGCGTCGATCCGCACCCGGCCGTCCGGTCCCAGCGCGTCGCGCACCGCCTCGAGCCGCGCCTGGTCGTCGGCGAGAGACTGGCCCGCCTCGGCGACCTTCACCTTGGCCGTCCGGCAGCCACCACGGACCACGAGCGCGTGCGCGGACTCGGGTCCGATCGCGGGCACGGTCACGTTGACGGGCACGCCGTCGCGGACCGGGTCCGGCCAGTCGCCCGCCGCGGCCTCCTCCGCGCACCGGAGCCACGGCTCGGCGATCCGCGCGTCGTACTCCAGGAACGGGCTCCACTCGCCCCAGCCGGCCGGACCCTCGACCAGTGCCGCCTCGCGCACCGTCAGCCCACGGAACCGGGTGCGCATCGGGATCGAGACCACCCGCATCGCGGTCATGTCGCGGCGCCCGCGAGAGCCAGGAGCGCCTGCCGGTCGGGCTTGCCGTTGGGGAGCATCGGGATCTCGGTGACCAGGACCAGCTCGCGGGGTGCCCACGGGCGGGGGTGGACCTCCGCCACCCAGTCGCGGGCGTCGTCGAGCGTGATCGCGCCCGCGACGAACGCGACCACCCGGTTGCCCCACTCCTCGTCCGGCACGCCCAGCACCTCGACCTGCGCGACCGCCGGATGCGCCCGCAGGCGCGCCGCGACTGCGGGGGCGGGCACGTTGAGGCCGCCGGTGACGACGACGTCGTCGACCCGCCCGAGGACGGCGAGCCGGCCGTCCTCGTCGAGCCGTCCGGCATCGGAGGTGAGGTACCAACCGTCGACCAGGGTCTCCGCCGTGAGCGAGGGATCGTCGACGTACTCCTCGAAGACGGTGGGTCCGCCGATCCGGATCCGGCCGCTCTCGCCGACCGCGACGGCGACGCCGTCGAGGGGCAGTCCGTCGTAGACACAGCCGCCCGCGGTCTCCGCGGCGCCGTAGGTCGCGACGACGTGGACGCCGGCCGCGGCCGCCCGCTCGCGGAGCATCGGGTCGATCGGCCCGCCGCCCAGGAGCACGGTGTGCGCGCGGCGCAGCGCCGCGACCGCGCCGTCCTGGTCGTCGTCGTCGAGCAGCCGCGCCAGCTGGGTCGGGACGAGAGAGACGAACCAGCCCTCCCCGGTCGGCCACCCGCGTTGTCCTGAGCCTGTCGAAGGGTCTCGCGCCAGCACCACCGGCTCGTGACCGGCGACCAGCGAGCGCACGATCACCTGCACCCCCGCGACGTACGTCTGCGGCAGCGCCAGCACCCACGGGCCGGTCGCGCCGAGCCGTCGCGCCGACGCCGCTACCGACGCGAGGACCGCGTCCCGCGTGAGCGCGACCCGCTTGGGCCGGCCCGTCGACCCGGACGTCTCGACGACGAGGCGTGAGCCGGTCGGCCCGGTCAGCCACGCACGGAGCTGCTCGACCACCGCGGCCGGCTCCCCGCGGGGCGTCAGGTCGGACATGTCGACGAGGTTAGGCCGTCGGGGATATTCGGTGGCCGGGTGTCGGTGCCGTGCAGTGCAATATGCCGAGTGACGAACACCATCTCGGGCGACCAGCGCGGCTTCTTCAAGAGGCTGATCCCGCCGACCCCGCTGTCGCGGCGGCTCGCGACGCAGTCGATGTTGTTCGCCACTGGCGAGAGCACGTTCATGACCGGGAGCGCGGTGTTCCTGACCCTCGTCGTCGGGATGTCTGCCGGGAAGGTCGGCATCGCCCTCACGATCATGGGGGTGGCGGAGTTCCTGTTCGCCTATCCCGCCGGCCGGGTCGTGGACCGCTTCGGACCGAAGCGGATCTGGGCGTTGTCGACCCTGGGCCGCGCGGGCGTGTTCTGTGCGCTGCCCTTCGTCACCGGGTTCCAGGAGTACGTCGGCGTCGCCATCGCCTTCGCGCTGTTCGCCTCGCTCGGGGCGTCGAGCCACCAGGCCTACGTGCTCGACGTGCTGCCGCGCAACCAGCGGGTGGAGACCCAGGCCTACATGTACTCGTGGCTCAACGTCGGCCACACCCTCGGCGCGATGATCGGCGGCCTCGCGCTCGCGACCGACAGCCTGACCGTGATCCGGTGGACGCCGTTCTTCGCTGCCGCGATGATGCTCGCGAACGCGTTCTGGGTCTCACGGCTGCCGGCGGCTCCCCACGACCTCCGGGTCGCCAGCGGCGAGCGGCGGGTCAAGCCGACCGGACCGGGCCCGATCCGCAACATCGGGTGGATCCTGACCACGTTCTTCATGGGCGTGCTGTGGACCAACCAGGTCCTGCTCCAGATCGTGATCCCGCTCTGGCTGGTCGCGGCGACCGACGCCCCGCACGTGCTGCTGGCCTGGCTGTTCGGCACCAACACCGTCCTCTGCATCTTCCTGCCGGCGTACACCTCGAAGGGCGTGCGCAACCTCAGGGACGCGATGCGCTACACGTGGATCTCGTCGGCGTTCTTCATCGTGTCGTGCGTGGTCACGATGATCACGCACTCGACGGTCGGCCTGATCACCGTCGTGCTGGTGTGGCTGGGCCACCTCACCGTGACCGGCGCCGAGCTGGCGATCTCCGGGGCGAGCTGGTCGTTCGAGGCAGAGCTGTCGGATCCCGAGCGACGCGGTGAGTACCAAGGGGTCCAGGAGGTCAGCAGCGCGCTCGGGTTCCAGTGGGCTCCGGCCCTCTACACGTGGCTGGCCCTCTCCTGGGCTGGTGGTCAGGGCTGGTTGGTGATCGCCGGCATCGTGGTCGTGGCGACGCTCGGGCTCGGACCGTCGGTGCGGATGGCCGAGCGGTTCCGCGACCGGCACTTCCCGCCCGAGCCCGAGTCCGAGCACGAGCAGGTGCCGGAGGAGGACGCGGGCGTCGGGGCGGATGTGGACCTCGCGGCCGACCCGACGTAACCTTCTCTTGATGTCAAGATACTTGCCGGACCCGGTCCTCCGCCTCGCCGGTCCCACCTCGCTGGTCCGTCGGCTCTCCGCCCAGTCGGTGCTGTCCGCCTTCGGCGACGGCGTCTTCCTCACCGGCAGCGCGGTCTTCTTCACGCAGATCGTCGGCCTCTCCGCCGCGCAGGTCGGTCTCGGCCTCTCCCTCTCGGGACTGGCGACCTTCGCGCTCGCCGTCCCGCTCGGCAAGCTGAGCGACCGGTACGGCGCCAAGCTGGTCTGGGCGCTGAGCTCGCTGGTCGAGGCGCTGCTCTACCTGGTGTGGCTCGCGGTCGACGGGATGCTCCCGTTCGTGCTGATGATGATCGGCCTCGGGCTGGTGCAGACCGCCAGCCGGTCGTCGCGCAACGCCTACCGCTTCGACGTGTTCCCGCGGGAGGAGCGGGTCTCGTCCAACGCGTACTTCCGGGCGGCACGCAACGTCGGCTACACGTTCGGTGCGCTGCTCGCGGGCGTCGCGCTCGCGACCAACGACGACGACGTCGTGCGCCTGGTGCCGGTGATCACTGCCGGACTGCTCGTGCTCAACGCCGCGCTCGTCGCCCGGCTGCCGCGCGCCGCCCACCACGTCAGCACCGAGCCGGCGCTGGAGGTGGCGATCGAGGCATCCGGGGAGCGCCGCAGCGCCCTGCGGAACCGCGCGTACGTCGCCATGGCCGTGCTCGGTGGGGTGCTCTCGACGCACCAGGTGCTGCTCAACGTGGTCATCCCGCTCTGGCTGGTCGAGGAGACCGACGCCCCCCGCGTCCTGCTGGCCTGGCTGTTCGGCACCAACACCGTGATGGCGGTGCTGCTCCAGGTCGCCGCAGCACGCGGCATCACCACCGTCGCCGACTCGCTGCGCGCCCAGCGCCGCGGTGCGTTCTTCTTCGTGCTCTCCTGCGGCATCGTCCTGGTCACCCACGACACCGTCGGCTGGATCACCATCGCCCTGGTCTGGATCGGGCACGTCACCGTCACCGGAGCCGAGCTCTTCCAGTCCGCCGGCGAGTGGGGGCTCCAGGCCGAGCTGTCCGACCCCGAGCGCCGCGGCGAGTACCAGGGCGTCTCCCAGCTCGGCTTCACCCTCGGCTCGGTGTGGGCGCCGGCGCTCTACACGTTCCTCGCCATGTCCTGGGGCCCGCCGGGCTGGCTGGTGATCGCCGCGATCGTGCTCGTGGCCGCGGTGCTGATCCATCCCGCCGCCCGCGCCGCCGAACGCCACCTGGCCGACCAAGGCATCACGCAACCTGCTTGAATCGCGGCATCATGGCCACCCCCGCACATTGGCTCCAGGGCGCCCGTCCACGCACCCTCCCCGCAGCAGTTGCTCCGGTGGTCGCCGGCACCGGCGTCGCGGCGTACGACGGCTTCGGCGCCGAGGCGGTGTGGTGGAAGGCCCTGTTGGCCCTCGTGGTCAGCCTCGCGCTGCAGGTGGCGGTCAACTACGCCAACGACTACTCCGACGGCATCCGCGGCACCGACGACGAGCGGGTCGGCCCGTTGCGGCTGGTCGGGTCCGGGCTGGCCTCGCCCGCGGCGGTCAAGCGTGCCGCGTTCCTGGCGTTCGGCGTCGCCGGCGTCGCCGGGCTGGTGCTGGCCGCCACCACCGCGTGGTGGCTGGTCGCCGTCGGCCTGCTCTGCGTGCTCGCGGCGTGGTACTACACCGGCGGGTCGAAGCCCTACGGCTACCTCGGTCTCGGCGAGGTGATGGTCTTCGTCTTCTTCGGTCTCGTCGCCGTCGCCGGCACCACCTACGTGCAGACCGAGGAGTGGGGCGAGAGCGGCTGGACCGCCCTGGTCGCGGGCGCCGGCGTCGGTGCCCTCGCCTGCGCCATCCTCGTCGCCAACAACCTGCGCGACATCCCGACCGACACCGTGGCCGGCAAGATCACGCTCGCGGTCCGGCTCGGCGACCGTCGCACGCGCCTGTTCTACGCGGTGCTCGTCGGCCTCGCCCTCGCCGCGCTGGTGGGCGTCGCCGCGCTGGCGACGCCGTGGGCGCTGCTCGGTCTGCCCTTCCTGGCGCTCGCGGTGCCGGCCGGACGGACGGTGCTCGGCGGGGCCGTGGGGCCGGGCCTGATCCCGGTGCTCCAACGGACCGGGCTGGCGGAGCTGGTCTGGGCCCTCGGCTGCGGGATCGGGCTCGCGGTCGCCTGAGCTCGGCCGCAAGGGGAGATCCTCTGTGCAGACCTGCGCCACAGCATGCGCCAGGGACGAACTCCTCCTACGGTTCTTCCGGCGTTCTCGACGTTGTGACCACTACTGGTATCGCCGCGTCTGCGAAGGACGCACGAGTGTTGGGCACGCGCTGCATGCTGGCCGTCCAGCGGCCTACCGGTCGTCCGCGGACCACCACGCACTCGGACCTTGAGGAGTACCTCCATGGACACCCAGCTCCCCGCCGCTGTGGTGAACCGAACACGCCTGTTGCACACACTCATCGCCGTCGCCGTCGCCGTCGTGGCCCTGCTCGGCCTCCGTCCACCAGCAGCGGCCGCAGACCCGCCCCCGGCAGTACCCGGCACCACGGGCGCGACCGTCGTCCGGGTCGGGGTCACCGGCTCCGACGGCGGATGCGGGTTGAACACCAGCAACCGGCCCCGCTGCTGGAGCTTCAACTGGTTCAACACCAGCAGCCCGCCGACCGGGAAGATCACCTCCATCATCGGCGGCGACGGCAGCTACGCCTGCGGCCTGCGGCCGTGGGGTACGGCGGTCTGCTGGGGATTCGGCTCCTTCGACCCGCCCGGCGGCGTGCTCACCACACTGGCCGGCGGGTCCGGTTTCGCCTGCGGGCTCCGCCCGTCGGGTCGAGCCGTGTGCTGGGGTGAGAACCAGTACGGGCAGACCGACGCTCCCGCCGGCCGGCTCACCACGCTGACCGCCGGACCGCTGTACGCATGCGGGCTGCGGCCCGACGGCACCGCCGTGTGCTGGGGCTCCATCCGCAGCAAGGACACCCCCGACGGACAGTTCACGAGGCTGGACTCCGGACCCGGAAGCGTCTGCGGTCTGCGGCCCGACGGCACTGTCACGTGCTGGCCCAAGTACGAGTACGCGCCGCCGCCGCCTCCGCCCGGCAGGTTCGTCGACATCGCCATCGGAAGGACCTTCGGCTGCGGAATCCGGCCCAACGGAGCAGCGGTCTGCGCGGGCCTCATCGAGAACCGCGACATCGAGGTTCCCGACGGAACGTTCACCCGACTGATGGCAGGCGACGACTACTTGTGCGGCTCCCGGCCCTCCGGGCTCGTCGAATGCTGGGGCGAGGACGACCACACCCACCGCACCCAGGCGCCGGCCGACACCACTTTCACCCTCGGAGCCGTCTCGTCCGGCGGCACCGCCCGCTGCTCGATCGCAGCCGATGCGACCTTGTCGTGCACCGGACCGTCGAGTGCGGTCGTCGACGCCGCCCCTGACGGCCAGTTCCTCCAGGCCAGCGTCGGCGACCGGCACGCGTGCGCGCTCACCGTCACCCGCACCGTGAACTGCTGGGGCGACAACGCATCCGGCCAGGCCAGCAACCCGACTGGCCGCTACACGACCGTGACCGCCGGCGACGCCCACACCTGCGGCCTGAAGGCCACCGGCCGGGTGTCGTGCTGGGGCAGCAACGCATCCGGCCAGGCCGACGCTCCGTCCGGCCTGTTCGTCACCGTGTCCGCTGGCGCTGACCACACCTGTGGGCTGCGCGCGGATCGGACGGTTGCCTGCTGGGGCGCCGGACCAGCCGTCCCGGCCGGCACGTTCAACTCCCTCTCCGCCGGTGAGGGGTTCACATGCGGGATGCGCACAGCCGGCAAGCTGACCTGCTGGGGCGCCGGACCAGGAGCCGGGGAACCGGCCGGTGCGTTCGTCGCCGTGTCCGCGGGAGCTGCGCACGCATGCGCGGTCGGCGTCGACGGGCTGCTCACGTGCTGGGGCCAAGGCACGGTCACCGTTCCCCCCGTGGGCCGATTCGTGACGGTCGAATCCGGCGCCGGCTACGCGTGCGGGATCGACAATGCTGGCGTCACCCGTTGCTGGGGCGCGGTGCCCGGGGCCTGACCAGGGCTGCGCGACCACTCCACATCCACCACACCTCGCTGCCGAACCCACGGTGGCCTGACGCGACTCCGTCAGTCCGCGTCTTCCTTGGCGCGCTGCTGCTCGAGCCGCTGGGCTGCCCTGTTCGCGCGGCCCTCGACCTTCTGCGCGAACGCCTCGCGCTGACCGCGGAGGAGGTAGTACGAACCGATGCCGCTCAGCACGAACGCGATCATGACCGACCACAGCGCGGCCGAGTCGCGCGCGAAGTCGAGCTCGCCGGCGACGAGCCACCACACGCCGTAGACGATGACGAACGATCCGGCGAACAGACCGAGGCGCAGCAGCGTGTAGACCCAGAACTCCTTCACCCCTCCAGCCTAGGTTGATGGGAGCGAGTGTTCTCAATCCGTGACCATGAGTGACCAGGAACGATCTACTCTGGAGACGTGCTCAAGTTCCTCGTGGTCGTCCTGGTCTTCGCGGCCGTGACCTACCTGGTCACCCGGGCGCTCCAGGAACGCGGACCGGGTGAGCGTCCCGGCCTGCCCCGTCCCAAGGCCCGGAAGCGCCCCAGCACGCCGCCGCGTCCGGTCGCTCCCGACGACGACGAGGACTTCCTGCGCGACCTCGACCGCAAGCGGCTCAACCCGCCCGAGGACGGCTGAGCGCCGACCGTCCCCACTGTCGGCGTGGAACGTCACCGGGTTTCGATGCGCCCGTCGCGACCTCGTTCCTCGGTCGCGGGGCTTCCTCAACCTTCGCTCGCTACAGCGCCTGCTCGTACCTCGCAGGCACTTGCTCGCTCGCGTACGAGTGCTGGCTCGTCGTCGAGAAGTAGTTGATCCCGATGAAGTTGAACCACAGCGTCGCCAGCCCGACCAGCGCGAGGATCGCCGCGTTGCGGCCCTTCCAGCCGGCCGTCGCCCGGGCGTGGAGGTACCCGGCGTAGACCACCCAGGTGATGAAGGCCCACACCTCCTTGGGGTCCCAGTTCCAGTAGCGCGACCAGGCCTCGTGCGCCCAGATGGGACCGGTGATGAGCACCGCGAAGGTCCACACCGGGAAGGCGAACGCGTGCACCCGGTAGGCGAGCTTGTCGAGCGCGTCGAGGGTGGGCACCCGGCCGAGCCAGCCCTGCGGGTCCTCGCCGGCGCGCATCTTGACCAGGTACATGATCGACGCGATGCCGCCGAGCGTGAACGCGCCGGTGGCGATCACGGCGGAGACGACGTGGATCACCAGCCAGTAGGAGTTGAGCGCCTCGCGCAGCGGCTGTACCGGCTCGTGCAGCCAGATCACGGCGACCATGAGCGTGGTCAGCACGAAGCCGACGACGATCGGAGCCATCCAGGCGAGCTTGAAGCGGCGGTAGAGGCCGAGGTACATCAGCGTGAGTACGAACGTGCCCGAGACCGTGAACTCGTACATGTTCCCCCACGGCACCCGGTCGGGATCGGCGGCCATGCCGCGGCCGACCAGAGCGACGAGGTGGGCGCCGGCCGCGATGCAGGTGACGAGGAAGCCGAGCCGGCCGAGGAAGGCGATCCGCTCGGCCGGCGTACGACGAGCATCATCGTCGGCCTCGCCGCTGGTCACGCTGCGAGGCGCGTCGGCGCCGACAAGTGCAGCCTCCTCGCGCGCGGGCTGACGCAGCGCTGCCCACTCCGCCAGGTGAACGAGCAGTGCGACGAAGTAGCCGAGCCCGGCCGCAGCCACGGCCTGGTTGCTCAGGGTCTCCCATGCAGCGTTGGTCACCATCACTCCTTCTGCAGTGCCGCGACCAGGTCGGCCAGCACCTCGTCCAGGTCGCCGTTGCCGGACCGGTCGAGTCCGGCGACCTCGACGACCGTGGTCATTGTGTCTCCCGGGGCCCCGGTGTCCACAGACCGGGCCCGCACCCAGACCCGGCGGGGACGGATGAAGAGCGACCCGCACAGGCCGATCAGCGCCAGGATGACGCCACCCAGGGCCACCTCCTTGCCGGGCGACTGGCTGATCTGGACCCGCACCCACGGGTCGATCCGCTCGAGCGTCACCGAGCCGAGGCCGTCGGGGAGCTCGATCGTCTCTCCGACCGACAGGTCGAGCCGGAACGGCTTGCCGTCCTCGTCCAGGACCTGGTCCGCGTTGCTCTTGTCGAGGACGTAGACCGACTGGGAGGCGCCGGAGTCGAGGCCGAGGTCGCCGGTGTAGACGAGCATCGAGACCAGCGGGTCGAGGTCGTCCGGGAAGACCGAGACCGGGTCGCCGTCGTAGAACCTGAACGTCGGGTAGAGCAGGCCCTCCAGCCCGATCTGGCCGGGCTCCGCGGCCGCCGTCTTGACCACGCCGAAGGACACGAACGACTGGTCCTGCGGCAGGAAGGGCGCCGGTCCGGTGTGGGCGATGTTGCCCTCGCCGTCGCGGATCGTGATCACCGGCGCGTATCCGTGGCCGATGAGGAAGACGTCGGTGTCACCGATCGACAGCGGGTGGTTGACCCGAAGGTCGTACCGCTCCTCCGGTCCGTCGCCCTGGTGGTAGGACAGGCCGGCCTCGAACCCGCGGGCGGTGCCCGCGCCCGCGCCGCTCCTGAGCCACTCGACCTCGAAGTCCTCGACGGTGAACGCGAAGTCGTCGAGCTGCTCCGGCGTGAACAGGCCGCCGGGGTCGAAGTCGTCGTACTGGGTGAGGTTGTTGCCGAACGTCGACCCCTGCACCAGGATCACGCCGCCCTGGTAGCCGAACAGGCCGCCGATCGCGAAGCCCGCGAGGACGATGAGCACCGAGAGGTGGAACAGCAGGTTGCCCGCCTCGCGCAGGTACCCGCGCTCCGCGCTTACCGACCCTTCGTTGGTCGAGTAGCCCGAGCCGCTAGGCGAGGGCCTATCGAGACCCCGCAGCCGGTGGCGCTTCCCGAGCACGGCGCGCGCCCTCGCGAGCACCTCGTCGGCCGGCAGGTCCGTCTCGTACGACGTGTGGTCCGGGAGGCGGGACAGGTTGCGGGGCGTCCTGGGCGGCTGGGCCCTGAGCCCCTTCGCGTAGACGAACAGCCGCGGCACGATGCAGCCGACGAGCGACAGGACGAGCAGCAGGTAGATCGCGGAGAACCAGATCGAGTCGTAGACCGAGAACAGGCCGAGCTTCTCGTAGATCGGCGTGAGGTCGGGGTGCTCCTCCTTCCACCGGGTGACGGCGAGCGCGTCGACACCCGACTGCGGGATCACCGACCCCGGGATCGCTGCCAGCGCGAGCAGGAGCAGCAGCACCAACGCCGTCCGCATCGACGTGACCTGGCGCCAGACCCACCGCCCCAGCTCGCGGGCGGTCAGCTCGCCCCGCTCGACGGGACGTTGGTCGGTCTGGGTCATAGAGCTGTCTCCCCGAAGTCGACCACCTGCAGCTGCACCCACTGCACGAGGTGGTCCCACAGCCCGGTCACCATCGCGATCCCGAGCAGGATGAGGAACGCCCCGCCGATCCGCATCACCCAGACCTGGTGCCGGCGCACCCAGGCGACGGCGCCGAGGGTCCGGCGGTAGGCCAGACCGGCGACGATGAACGGGATGCCGAGCCCGAGCGCGTAGAAGAGCGACAGCAGCGCTCCGCGGGCGGCCGTGGCGTCCTCGAAGGTGAGGTTGACGATGACGCCGTACGTCGGGCCGATGCAGGGCGTCCACCCGATGGCGAACAGGGCGCCGATCAACGGAGCCGCGCCCAACCCCACCGCCGGGATCTTGTGGATCCGCCAGTCGCGCTGCAGCCACGGCACCACACCGGAGAAGACCAGACCAAGCAGGATCAGCCCGAGTCCGAGCACGACGGTGATCTCGTCCTGCCAGCTGCGCAGCCAGACGCCCACGGTGCCGAAGGCAGCGCCGATCAGGACGAACACCACGGCGAACCCGAGGACGAAGAGGACCGACCCGAGCAGCATCCGCCCCCGCGGCGCGCTCCCGCGACCGTCCTTGATGTCGGCGAGGTCGGCGCCCGAGAGCCCGGTCGCGTAGGACAGGTAGCCGGGCAGCAGTGGGATCACGCACGGGGAGAAGAACGAGACCAGGCCTGCGATGACCGCGACCGGCACCGCGAGCGCCAGCGAACCGGCCGCGGCCTGGGTCTCGAACCACTCACCCATCGACGGGCTCTTCCAGCACGTCCTCGACCACGGTGGTCAGCGTGCTCTTCGACGGCACCGGCCCGTTGATGAGGGCCGCGACCCGGCCCTCACGGTCGAGCACCCAGGTGGTCGGCGGTGCGTAGGGCGTGTAGCGGCCGAACGCGTTGAGCCGCTCGCTGCCGGGGTCGTAGATCGACGGGTAGGTCACTCCGAGGTCGCGCTCGAACGCCTCCGCGTTCTCCGGCGCGAGGTCGCGGATGTTGATGCCGACGAACTCGGTCTCGTCGGCCGCCAGCTCGCCCTCCGCCTCGACCAGCATCGGCATCTCGGTGCGACACGGGCCGCAGCCCGACCACCACATGTTGACCACGACGACCTCCCCGCGCAGGTCGGCGAGGTCGAGGACCTCGCCCTGCACGGTCTCGCCGGCGAGGTCGACCGGACCCTCCCGCTCGTCGATCGGCACCTCGATGACCTTGCCGTCGCCGGGCACGTAGTCACCGTCACCCGTGCCCGCGATGTCGGTGCAGCCGGTGAGCAGGAGCGCGCCGGCGAGGGCCGGGAGCGCGGCGCGACGGACGATGCTCAGGACTCATGCTCCTCGGGCGGCAGCGAACCCTCCGGGCGCTTCTCGACGGGCGCATCGCCGGCCGAGAACGGCGCGCTGCGGTCGCTCTTCGGGATCAGGTCGATCGCCGGCTCCTGGTAGCTGACCTGGGCGATCCTGTCGTCCACGAAGTGGAGCGACGTCACCGAGCACAGGGTGCACTGACGCCGGCGCGGGTCGTGGAGGAACGACCGGCGCTCGACGTGCAGCCGCGTCGTCCAGATCGGCAGCTGGTGGGACACGATCACACCCTCGTGACCGAGGGTGTCTCGTCGTACGTCGTGGATCGCCGCCATCATCCGCGCGACGATCGTCCGGTAGGGCTCGCCCCACGACGGCCGGAACGGGTTGTAGAGGTGCCGCCACAGCAGCGGGTTGCGCAGCGCGTTGGTGCCTCGACCGAAGGTCAGGCCCTCGAACCGGTTGGTGGACTCGATGACCCGCGCGTCGATGCCGATCTCCAGCCCCAGCTTGTCCGCCAGCGGAGCCGCGGTCTCTCGCGCCCGCTCGAGCGGCGAGGAGCGGAGCACGGTGATGTCGCGAGAGGCGAGGAACGCCGCGGTCTTCTCCGCCATGTCCCGCCCGAGGTCGGAGAGGTGGAAGCCGTCGCGCCGGCCGTAGAGGATGCCGTCGGGGTTGTGCACCTCACCGTGACGGACGAGGTGGACGACGGTGTCGGGGATGGCCATCAGCCGCCTTCCTTGCTGGTCGAGCCTGTCGAGACCGCGGCGGCGTCGGCCGCAGCGGGCAGCGCGTCGAGCACGGTCTGCACCGCACGGTCGTCGTGGGCAGCGGACACGAACCAGGCCTCGAAGGCCGACGGCGGCAGGTGGACACCGCGGTCGAGCATGGCGTGGAAGAAGGCGCCGTACGCCGCGGTGTCGGTGCGGGACGCGCCCGCGAAGTCGCGGACGGGCTCGTCGGCGAGGAACACCGAGAACATCGAGCCGGTCGACTGGATGACGTGCGGCACCCCTGCTGCGGCGAAGGCGTCGGTGACCGCGGACCGGATCGTGTCCGCGACCGCACCGAGGTGGTCGTAGACCTCGGGGGTCGCCAGCCGGAGCGTCGTGAGTCCGGCCGCGGTGGCGATCGGGTTACCGGACAGGGTGCCGGCCTGGTAGACGGGGCCGTCCGGGGCGAGCGCCGACATCACGTCCGCGCGGCCGCCGAAGGCCGCGGCGGGCAGGCCTCCGCCCATCACCTTGCCGAAGGTCGTCAGGTCGGGCCGCCAGCCCTCGACGGCGCCGTCGGTGCCCCACTGCCCGCTCGCGGAGACGCGGAACCCGGTCATCACCTCGTCGCTGATGAAGAGGGCACCGTGGCGGCGGCAGGTCTCGGCGAGGAAGGCGTTGAAGCCGGGCTCGGGCGGGACGACGCCCATGTTGCCCGGGGCCGCCTCGGTGATCAGGCAGGCGATCCGGTCCCCGTGCTCGGCGAACACCGCCTCGACCGCGGCGCGGTCGTTGTAGGGCAGCACCAGCGTCAGCGCGGTCGACGACTCCGGCACGCCGGGAGTGCCCGGGATCGAGAACGTGGTCAGGCCGGAGCCGGCCGACGCCAGCAGGGCGTCGAGGTGACCGTGGTAGCAGCCGGAGAATTTGACCACCACGTCGCGACCGGTGAATCCGCGCGCGAGCCGGATCGCGGACATGGTCGCCTCGGTGCCCGACGACACCAGACGGACCTTCTCGACCGGGGTGCGGTCGATGATTTCCTCGACCAGTGCGACCTCGCCCTCGGTCGGCGTGCCGTACGACGTCCCGCGGGCGACCGCCGCCTGGACCGCCGCGACCACCTCGGGATGGGCGTGACCGAGCAGCATCGGTCCCCAGGAGCCGATCAGGTCGACGTACTCGTTGCCGTCGACGTCGGTCAGCCAGGCGCCCTGCGCCGACGCGATGAACCGGGGCGTGCCCCCGACGGCGTTGAACGCGCGGACCGGGGAGTTCACCCCGCCCGGGGTGACCTCGCGAGCCCGTTCGAAGAGCGCCTGCGACCGGTCGGTCGGGCCGACGGTCGGGGCGGCGCTGCCGGAGGTCGACGGGACGGAAGTCACCGGATCATTGTCGCTGATCCCGGGAACCGGATACGCCTCGGGGGCGGGGTGTGGGGTGCGCCACGCCGGGTACTGGGGAAATTCCTACATGTGACACCCGTAACGTCAATGTGGGACGCTTCGTTCTTGTAGGTGTCGCACCCGTGGGAGCAGGCGCGACGCCACAGTGGGCCCGGTGGTGAGGGAGTGGCTCGCGTGACCGAGTTTGGGGCCGATAGAAAGGCCGGGGAGAGAGACCGAATGTCGAGGAAACGCTTGGGACGGCTGCAGAGGGCCGCCACGATCGTTCCGCTCGCGCTGCTGTCGGCAGCCTGGACGGCCAGCGTCGCGGGCATCGGCGGGGTCACCCCGCCCGTCTCCGCCAGCCAGGGCCCCGACGGGTCGCTGCCGGACGGCACCAGCGTGCCGACCGAGGCGATCGAGGCACCGGCGAGCGTCTCGGACCCGGGCGACCTGAGCCCGACCGGCAACACCCAGAACATCGTGGCGACGGCGTCGACCAACCAGATCCCGTCCGCGGCGCTCGCCGCCTACCAGCGCGCCGAGGCCGTCATCAACAAGGCCGACAAGTCCTGCCACCTCACCTGGCAGCTGGTCGCCGCGATCGGCCGCGTCGAGTCCAACCACGGCCGTTTCAAGGGCAACGTCCTCGACGACGACGGCGTCGCGAAGCCGGGCATCTACGGCGTCGCGCTCAACGGCCGCAGCAGCACCAAGGCGATCAGCGACACCGACGGCGGTCAGTTCGACAACGACACGCAGTGGGACCGCGCGGTCGGCCCCATGCAGTTCATCCCGTCGACCTGGTCGATCGTGGGTGTCGACGCCGACGGTGACGCCAAGCGCAACCCGCAGGACATCGACGACGCCGCGCTCGCCACCGCGGTCTACCTCTGCTCCGGCAAGGACGACCTGTCGACGGTGGTCGGCCAGCGCGCCGCGGTCTACCGCTACAACCACAGCCAGGCCTACGTCGACCTGGTGCTGTCGATCATGGACGCCTACCTCGAGGGCGACTTCACCACGATCCCCAACAACACCACCGTGGCCGGCTACATCGTGCCCGAGGCGCCGAGCTACAACCCGGGCACCTACAACGGCCTCAACGACGACTCGTCGGGTGACCCGGGCTTCGACAACGAAGGCGACTACGTCCCGCCCGCGGGCGGTGACGACGAGGAGCCGACGGATCCCACCGATCCCACCGATCCCGTCGACCCGACGGACCCCACCAACCCGGGCAACAACGGTGGTACCGACAACATCCCCGACACCAACACTCCCATCGACGAGCCGCTCGAGAACCTGTGGACCGTGGCCGAGGCTACGGCTGCGTGCGTGGCACAGCTGCTCGACGGTGTCGCCAACCCGCTCGGCCTGAACACCACTGCCCTGTTGCAGTCCCTGGGGCTGATCGACGACAAGACGGAGTGCGTGAACGACCTCGTAGGAACCCCGCAGAACTGACGTATCGCGCGAAGGCCCGGGTCGAGTCCGATCCGGGCCTTCCGCCTTTTTCCGAGCGCGCGCCTCAGCGCACCAGACGAGCGGCCTCCGCGGCCCAGTAGGTGAGGATGACGTCCGCGCCGGCCCGGCTGATCGCGGTGAGCGTCTCGAGGATCGCCGGCTCGCGGTCGATCCAGCCGTTGGCGGCCGCGGCCTCGACCATGGCGTACTCGCCGCTGACGTTGTAGGCGGCGACCGGCACGCCGCGGAGCTCGGGCGCGTCCCGGACCTGGCGCAGCACGTCGAGGTAGGCCAGCGCCGGCTTCACCATCACGATGTCCGCGCCCTGCTCGACGTCGAGCAGCGCCTCGCGGACTCCTTCGGTGCCGTTGCGCGGGTCCTGCTGGTACGTGCGGCGGTCACCCTCCAAGGAGGAGTCGACCGCCTCGCGGAACGGGCCGAAGAACGCCGAGGCGTACTTCGCGCCGTACGCCAGGATGCCGGTGTCGGTGTGACCCGAGGCGTCGAGCGCGGCGCGGATCACGGCGACCTGCCCGTCCATCATCCCGCTTGGCCCGACCAGGTCGACGCCGGCCTCGGCCTGCACGACCGCCATCTCGGCGTACGCCGCCAGCGTCGCGTCGTTGTCGACCCGGCCGTCGGAGGTGAGGACGCCGCAGTGCCCGTGGTCGGTGAACTCGTCGAGACACAGGTCGCTCATCACCACGACCGCGTCACCGACCTCGGCCACGACGTCGCGGATGGCGACGTTGAGGATCCCCTCGCGGTCGATCCCGCCGGACCCGGTGGCGTCCTTGGTCTCCGGGATCCCATAGAGCATCACGCCCCGGACCCCCGCCTCGGCGGCCTCGGTGACCGCCTTGCGCAGGGTGTCGCGCGTGTGCTGGAAGAGTCCCGGCATCGAGGCGATCGGCTGGGGCTCGGCGATGCCCTCCCGCACGAACAGCGGCAGCACCAGCTGGCTCGGCCGAAGCGTCGTCTCCGCGACCAGGTCCCGCATCGCCGGAGTGGTGCGCAGCCGACGGGGACGTACGACGGGCGGGTCGATCTCGCTCATGTGCCTATTGTCGCAGCCTGCCGCCCTCGGTCGTCGAGTAGCCCGAGCGCTCTGGCGCGAGGGCGTATCGAGACGGCGCAACCGTCTCTTCGGCCGTCCCTACCGTCGGCGGGTACGTCACTGGGTCTCGATACGCCCTCGCCCAGCGGCTCCGGCTACTCGACCACCGGGATCGCTACTCGGCCTTACGCCGCCGTCCGGACGCCTTCCGGTCGCTCGGCTTCGTGACGGTCTCGCCGGCCTCGACCATCGCCTGGCGGCGGGAGGCACCGAAGTCGGCGAGGGCCTCCACGAGGACGTCGACGTCGGGCTTGGGCGCCATCACGTCGACCCGCAGCCCGTGCTCCTCGGCGGTCTTCGCCGTGGCGGGGCCGATCACGGCGATCACGGTCGACGGGTGCGGCTTGCCGGCGATGCCGACCAGGTTGCGCACGGTCGACGACGACGTGAAGACCACCGCGTCGAACTTGCCGGTCTTGATCGCGTCGCGGGTCGGCGCCGGGGGCGGCGCGGCCCGCACGGTCCGGTACGCCGTGACGTCGTCGCACTCCCAGCCGAGGTCGATCAGGCCGGCGACGAGGTTCTCCGTCGCGATGTCGGCACGCGGCAGGAAGACCCGGTTGATGGGGTCGAGCTGCTCGTCGTACTCGGGCCAGTCCTCGAGCAGGCCGGCCGCGGACTGCTCGCCCGACGGCACCAGGTCGGCGCGCAGGCCCCACGCGGCGATCGCCTGCGCGGTCTTCTCGCCGACCGCTGCGATCTTGAGGCCGCTGAAGGCGCGGGCGTCGAGGCCGTACTCCTCGAACTTCTCGCGGACCGCCTTGACCGCGTTGACCGAGGTGAACGCGATCCACTCGTAGCGACCCTCGACCAGGCCGCGCACGGCCTTGTCCATCTGCTGCGGGTTGCGCGGCGGCTCGACCGAGATGGTCGGCACCTCCTCGGGCACGCCGCCGTAGTGGCGCAGCCGGTTGGACAGCGACGCGCTCTGCTCCTTGGTGCGGGGCACCAGCACCCGCCAGCCGAAGAGCGGCTTGGTCTCGAACCACGACAGCGTCGCCCGGAGGTCGACCACCTTGCCGACCACCGTGATCGCCGGCGGGGCGATCCGCACGGTGCGCGCGTCGGCGGCGATCCGGGCGAGGGTGGAGGTGACCGTCTGCTGCTGGGTGGTGGTGCCGACGCTGGTCATCGCGACCGGCGTCTCCGGCGAGCGGCCGGCGGCGATCAGGTCCTTGGCGATGTCGCCGATCTGGCCGACGGCCGAGAGCAGCACCAGGGTCGGGGCGTGGGAGTAGCGGCTCCAGTCGACGCGGTCGCCGCAGGTGACGACGGCGACCTCGCGGTGGTCCTTCGTGGTGAGCGGGATGCCGGCGTACGCCGGAACGGCCGCGACCGAGGAGACACCGGGCACGACCTCGAACGCCAGGCCGGCCTTGGCGACCGCCTGCGCCTCCTCGGGACCGGAGGCGTAGAGGAACGGGTCGCCGCTGAGCAGCCGGACGACGCGC